>NZ_JBHLTC010000013.1:0-6753 GCF_042434725.1 Kribbella deserti
GGGTCCGACCGTCGGTGAGTGGCGCGGTACCGCCCGCATTTCGCGTCCGACCGTCGGTGAGTGGCGCGGTACCGCCCGCATTCCGGGTCCGACCGTCGGTGAGTAACAGGGCCGCCTCGCATTTTGCGTCCGACCGTCGGTGAGTGGCGCGGTACCGCCCGCATTCCGGGTCCGACCGTCGGTGAGTAACAGGGCCGCCTCGCATTTTGCGTCCGACCGTCGGGATGAAGTTGGACGTCGGACGCGAGTGGACGCGTATGAAAGCGACCACTCGCGTTCTGCAGGTGTGCGGCCCCGGCCAGGGCGGGTTGGTTAGAGGTCGACTAGGTCTAGGAGTTGGCCTAGTTCCTTGTCGGTGAGTTCGCGGAGGTCACCGGTGTGCAGGTTGCCTCGGCGGACTGGGCCGATGGCGGTGCGGGTGAGGCGCTTGACCGGGTGCCCGACCTCGTCGAACATGCGCCGCACGATCCGGTTCCGCCCCTCGTGCAGGGACATCTCGATCAGCGTGCGGCCGCGGATCGTGGAGATCACCTTGACCGAGTCGGCCTGGACGAAACCGTCTTCCAGGTTCAGCCCGTCGAGCAGCCGCCGTAGTACGACGGGCTTCACGTTGCCCTCGACCTCCGCGACGTACGTCTTGGAGACCTCGTACGACGGATGGGCCAGGCGGTGCGCGAACTCGCCGTGATTCGTGAGGAGGAGCAGGCCCTCGGTATCGGTGTCGAGCCGCCCGACGTGGAACAGCCGCTCCTCCCGGTCACCGACGTAGTCCGCGATGCACGGGCGTCCCTGCGGGTCGGACATGGTGGTGACCACGCCACGCGGCTTGTTCAGGACGAGATAGACGTGCGCGGTGACGGGCGGAATCCGCTCGCCGTCGACCCGGATCACCGACACGGCCGGGTCCACCCGCAGTCCGAACTCGGTGACGACCTCGCCGTCCACCTCCACCCGGCGCTGCTCGATCAGGTGCTCGGCCGCCCGCCGGCTGGACACCCCTGCCTGCGCGAGGGCCTTCTGCAACCGGATACCGCCGGGCTCGTTCGTCTCAGTCATCAACCCGATTCGACCACGCCGAGCCGCGTTCTCCCACATCCGCCGCCCCGGAACCGGCCTCGGCGTCCCCGCTGGCGGACTGCTCGTCACGCTCGGTACCGCCTGCCGCGACGTCCGCAACCTCTTCAGCGGTGCCGGCTTCGGACGCGTCGACGCTCTCGGAAATCGTGTTCTCGGCTGCAGGGCTACCGAACTCTTCAGCGGCCTCAAACCCTGCAGCGCTCTGGAACCCCTCACGGTCCTCCAGCACGTCGCCGCTCCCCGACTCCTCAGCGTCCTCCGCAGCCTCTTCGGCCTCCGCAAGTTCAGCAGCCTTGGCATCCTCAGCCTCAGCCGCCTCTAGCTCCTCGACGGCTGCCATGGCTTCGTCGGCCCGCACGTCCTCCCCCGTCTGCAGGTCCTCAGCCACCTCCAGGTCGTCAACCGTCTCCAGGTCCTCAACCGCCTGCGCGTCCTCAACCGGTACGGCGGCCGCGGCCCTCTCGTCGGTCTCGGCCTCGTCAGCTTCGGCGCCCGGCACGTCTTCGGCCGGTACGGCGGGGCCGCCTGGTTCCCCCGGTTCGGTCTTGGTGATCTCGGATACGGCGGCTTCGGCCTCCGCCTCCTCATCGCCGGCCGCTTCGGACACGGCGCTCTCCGGATCGGACATCTCGCGCCCCGGCCCCTCGGGCTCGGTCGCGGTCCCACCCTCCGCCGTACCACCACTAGCCGCCTCGGTTTCGGCGGCGGCAGCGGCGTCGAGCCCGTCCAGCTTGTCCTGGGCCGCCTTGTCCTGCGCGGCCATCTCGTCCTCGACGTCGTCCATCTCGGGGAGGTACGGCGCGAGCTCGGGCAGATCGTCGAGGCTCTGCATGCCCATCCGCTCGAGGAAGTACGAGCTGGTCCGGTAAAGCGTCGCCTGCGACTCGGTATCCGCGCCCGCCTCCTCGACCAGCCCGCGCGTCACCAACGTGCGCATCACGCCGTCAACGTTCACACCACGAATCGCGGATACGCGCGCGCGGCTCACCGGCTGCTTGTACGCGACCACCGCCAGCGTCTCCAGCGCCGCCTGGGTCAACCGCGACTGCTGGCCATCCAGTACGAAGCGCTCGACGTAGATCGCCGAGTCCTCGCGGGTGTAATACCGCCAGCCGCCTGCAACCTCGCGCAGGTCGAATCCGCGTCCCTGCTCGGTGTACTCGTCGGAGAGTACTGCGAGCGCCGTCGCGACATCGTTCGGCGGGCGGCCCACCGCGCGCGCCAGCGTCAGCACCGGCAACGGCTCATCCGTCACCATCAGGATCGCCTCGAGCGCCCGCCGCATGGTCACGTCATCGATGACCACCTCGGCCGTACCCGGCAACTCCCCCACGCCCTCAGCGAGTTCCTCCGCGTCGCCCACCTCGGCGGCGGCCTCATCCGCGTCGACCACCTCGGCGACGGCGGAATCCGCCTCGGCGCCAGGCTGCGCGTCAGCAACCACCTCGTCCACCTCCGCCGGGTCAGAGTGCTGCGCCGCCACCGAGGCCGGCACATCCCCACCCGGCCGCCATCCGGTATCACCGCCGCCCAGAACCTCATCGCCCTGCTGAGCCGCGTCCTGCTCAACCGCGTCCTGCTGGCCCGCGACCTGCTCGGACTGATCGGCCTGTGTGGCTTCCCCGGTTTTCCCGGCTGCCGCGGCTTCGTCGGTGAGCTCGGTCGAGGCGTCGTGGTTTTCGGTCACTGGTCATCCGTCTCGTTCGGTCCGGGCGTCGCTTCTCCGGCCTCACCGGGCGTCGGGTCGGCCTCACCGGGCGTCGGGTCCACCGTGGCTTGCCCGTCGTACGCCGGGGCTTGCCCGTCGTACGCCGGGGCTTGCCCGTCGTACGACGGCTGCTCGTCCTCGGGGTCGTCGACGGTGAGGGTGGCGATCGGCTCGAAGTCTGGTTCCGGTCCGGCGTCCACCGACTCGGCGTCTTCCGGCGGCTGGGCGGCTTCGTCGAATTCGGCGCTGACCAGTACGTCGCCCTCTTCGCTCCCGGTCCAGCGCACGGTGAGTTCGCCGAGCGGGGTCACCTGGTCGAAGGACACCGCGCTCGCGCGGAACAACTCCAGCAGCGACAGGAACCGGCACACGGTCGTGACGGTGTCCGGCGAGTCCGCGACCAACGCGCGGAACGTCAGGCTGCGCGACCGGCGCAACCGTTCGACCACGACCAGGGCCTGCTCCCGCACGGTGACCGCCGGCGCGTGCAGATGGGTGAGCGAGACCTCCGGGATCGGCTTCGGCGCCAGCGCCCTCGCGGCCAATTCCGCCAGCCCGGCTGGATCGATACCGAGCAGCACCTCCGGCAGCAGGTCGGCGAACCGCGGTTCCATACTGACGGCCCGCGGGAAACGCTTGGCCTCCTCGGCCATCCGGTGGTTCATCAACGCGGCGATCTGCTTGAAGGCGCGGTACTGCAGCAGGCGCGCGAACAGCAGGTCCCGGGCCTCCAGCAGCGCGAGATCCTCCACATCCTCGACCTCGGCCTGCGGCAACAACCGCGCGGCCTTCAGGTCGAGCAGGGTCGCCGCGACCAGCAGGAACTCCGAGGTCTGGTCCAGGTCCCACTTCGGCCCGCCCGCCTTGATGTGGGCGATGAAGTCGTCGGTGACCTGCGACAACGCGATCTCGGTGATGTCCAGCTTGTGCTTGGCGATCAGCTGCAGCAACAGGTCGAACGGCCCGTCGAAGTTGACCAGGTGAACGCTGAAACCCTTGTGCGCGGACGACGGCGGACTGTCCAGATCGACCGGAGCGTCCAGGTCGATCGGGACAGCAGACGTCGAACCCGAGCTCATTGCGCCCGGAGCCGTTGGACCAGGACCGAGTCGGGACCGCGCTCGACAAAATCGGCCAGCAGCACGTCGATCGCCTCACGGACGATCCGGCCGCGGTCGGCCGCCAGCCCGTGCTGCGCGCGCAGGGCCAGACGTGTCTGTTCGAGCCCGAGCAACTCCTCCTCGGTCACGTACACGGTGATCTTCGTGTCGTGCCGGACCCGCCCGCTGGACCGACGGTCCTCGGTCGCGGTACTGGTCGAGGTGGGGGGCTCGGGGCGTGTCTGCCTGGGTGCCGTGCCGCCGAACAGCTCGCTGGCACCCGGCAGGCTCACCCGGCGGGACAACGCGCCAGCACCTCCTTGGCCAGCTCGCGGTACTGGGACGCGGCGGACGAGGACGGCGCGTACGTGGTGATGGGTTCGCCGACGACGGTCGTCTCGGGGAACTTCACCGTGCGCCGGATGACGGTGTGGAAGACGCGCTCGTCGAAGGCCTGAACGACACGGTCGAGCACCTCGCGGGCGTGTGTCGTCCGGCCGTCGAACATGGTGCCGAGAATGCCCACGATCTCCAGTTTCGGGTTCAGACGGTCTTGTACCTTGCCGATGGTGTCGGTCAGCATGGCCAGCCCGCGCAGCGCGAAGAACTCGCACTCCAGCGGTACGACGATGCCGTTCGACGCGGTCAGGGCGTTGACCGTGAGCAGGCCGAGGCTGGGTGCGCAGTCGATCAGGATCACGTCGTACAACGGGATGATCGGCTCCAGCACGCGCTGCAGCGTGTACTCACGGGCGACTTCCTGGACCAGCTGCACCTCGGCAGCGGAAAGGTCGATGTTGGCCGGCAGCAGGTCGAGGTTCTCCACCCGGGTCGGGCGGATCACCTCGTCATGGCGGATATCGCGCTGCATCAGCAGGTTGTAGACGGAGATGTCCAGGTCGTGCGGCTGCACGCCAAGGCCGATCGACGCCGAACCCTGCGGATCGAAGTCGATCAGCAGCACCTTGCGGCCGGTCTCGGCGATCGCAGCGCCGAGGTTGATGGTGGTGGTCGTCTTGCCGACGCCACCTTTCTGGTTGCACATGGCGATGACCTGCGCCGGCCCACGACGGGTCGGCGGCAGGATGTCGGGAAGATCGGGCAACGGACGTCCGGTGGGTCCGATCTTGTTCTTCACACCGGCGGTCGCGGTCTCCACATCCTCTGCGGTCAGCTTCGGGGTCGGTCGGGGCATCTCGGCATAACCGTCGGGCGGGCTGACCTGCCGCGCCTGGGTGTGGCCATCGCTCACGGGCGGCGGGCTCACCGGCGGGTAGGCCGGCGGCTCGGTGCTCGTGGGCGCGATACCCGGGTTCTCGTTATGGGGTAACTCGTTCCGGCTGTCTTCGTTACTGCTGTAGCCGGAATTCTCGGTGTCAGTGCTGTAATGCGGATGCCCATTGGGCGTGTAGTCGGTGGATTGAGGCGGGATCTGGCCGGTGTGCGGGGCCTGGGCAGACTCGGTCGTCGACAGCGGTGTCACCTGCGACGGGGTCTGCGGGGTGCCCGGGTATGTCGACTCGTTCACAACTCGTCAAACCTTTCCACCGATACGGGCGATCCCAGCGACTGTAGGCGTGCATTCAAGCACTCTCAAGCGGCCACTCCGTACGGGGGTCAGGTCGTCCGCTGCGCAAGCAGATTCCGCGTCCCACAGGCAGGTTCCGCCGCAGTGCGTAGCCGCCTGAATGCATCGCGCGACCAGACCGGTCCGGTTGGCGTATCTCCCGGGTGATGTCGAGAACGGCGGCTCAGCTTCTACACCCTCGTGAAGGCGCTACCCGAGCGCCCAACTGAGGGAGAACGCCATGCTCGAGCTGTCCACCCTGATGACCGACTTGGTGATGGTCGAATCGCCGCGCTGGCACGACGATCGCCTCTGGTTCGCCGATTGGGGCACCCGCCAGCTGATCGCGGTCGACCTGGCCGGCCGGAGTGAGGTCATCCTGGAAATGCCGTCGATGCCGTTCTGCTTCGACTGGTTGCCCGACGGCCGCCTCCTCGTGGTCTCTGGCGGCGAGGCCCGCATCCTGTGCCGCGAACCCGACGGCGCGTTGACGACGTACGCCGATCTCTCGGGCCTTTCCACCCACGCCTGGAACGAGATCGTCGTCGCACCCGACGGCAACGCGTATGTGAACGGGATCAACTTCGACTTCCCGATGGGCGAGTTCCGGCCCGGGCTGATCGCGTTGGTTCAACCGGACGGTTCCGTCTCCCAGGTGGCAGCGGATGTCGCCTTTCCCAACGGCATGGCCATCACGCCGGACGGATCCACCCTGATCGTCGCCGAGTCGTACGCCGACCGGCTGACCGCGTTCGACCTCACTTCGACCGGGGCCCTCACGAATCGCCGCGTCTGGGCCGACCTCGGCAAGGGCGCCGCCCCCGACGGCATCTGCCTCGATCCCACGGGTGCCATCTGGTACGCGTCGGTCCCCCAACAGCGATGCACCCTCGTCGGCGAAGGTGGCGACGTACTCAAAACCGTCCCCCTGGACCGCGGCGCCTTCTCCTGCGCCCTCGGTGGTCCTGACCAGCGGACCCTCTTCATCACCGCCAACGACTACTCGCCCGAAATGTTCACCACTCAGTCCGGCCGAGTCCTCACCACTCCCGCCTCGCCCTAACCCCACCCCTCCGCCACCTCCGACCCCACCCCCTCCACCAGTGGACACGTGAACCACCCCGGGTTTGGTGCACACCTCCTTCGTTGGGAAGGTGTCATCTATGCCGAGCAAGTACGACGAGCAGACCAAGGCCAAGGCGGTCCGGCTGGTCACTGAGCATGTTCAGGATTACGGCTCTGAGTGGGCCGCGATTGTGGCGGTGTCTGGCCGGTTGGGGATGAATGCGGAGACGTTGCGC
>NZ_JBHLTC010000014.1:0-340850 GCF_042434725.1 Kribbella deserti
AACATTACTGTTTCTTCCAGACCCGGTCAAATCGGGCTTTCCGACCCAGCCACCCTGACGTGACTCAGTGACCGAACCCCGCACTAGGCGTGACCCGGTAACCAGGATCTTCAGGGAGTTTGAAGCGTCCGGCCGCTTTCGCGTCCCGCACTCGCTCCAACAAGAAGAACACTACTGGTATTCACCGCCAAGATGCAAAACGGGGGTCCCCCGGCCTCAAACCGGTCGCCCGCCGACCCAGGTCTGAGCCACCAACGGCACCCCCGGGCGGTACGCCAGATGCAGGTACGACGGCGCATCGAGCACCGCCAGATCTGCCTGGAAGCCGACGGCGATCCGGCCGATGTCCTCCCTGCGCAGCGACGCGGCACCACCTGCCGTAGCCGACCAGATCGCCTCCGCCGGCGTCATTCGCATCTCCCGCACCGCGAGCGCGATGCACAACGGCATCGACGACGAGTAGCAGGAACCGGGATTGCAGTCGCTCGCCAACGACACCGTGACACCGGCGTCGAGCAGCCGGCGCGCGTCCGGATAAGGCGATCGCGTCGAGAACTCCACCGCCGGCAACAACCCGGCCACCACCCCGCTCGATGCCAGCGCATCCACGTCGGCGTCACTCAGGTGCGTGCAGTGATCCGCCGCCGCGGCGCCGACCTCACACGCGAGCTGCACGCCGGGTCCGTCGCCAAGTTGGTTCGCATGAACCCGGGGCACCAGGCCCTTCGCCCGCCCTGCCGTCAGGATCGCCCGCGCCTGATCCGCGTCGAAAGCACCTCGCTCGACGAAAACGTCCACCCATTTCGCGTGTGGCGCCGCGGCTTCGAGCATCGGCCCGGTTACGAGTTCGACGTACGACGCGGGGTCGTCGGCGTACTCGGGTGGCACCACATGCGCGCCCAGGTACGTCGTCTCGTCGGTGAACGCGCGCGCGAGCGCGAGCCCGCGAGCTTCGTCCGCCACGGTCAGCCCATAACCGGACTTGATCTCGACGGTGGTTGTGCCCTGGCGACGCATCTCCGCGACGAGCCTCGCGACATTCGCGGTGAGCTCTTCGTCGGTGGCCTGCCGGGTGGCGGCGACGGTGGTTCGGATGCCGCCGGCGGAGTAGGGCACGCCGGTCATCCGGGCGGCGAACTCCTCGGCCCGGTCTCCGGCGAAGACCAGGTGGGAGTGCGAGTCCACGAAACCGGGAATCACCGCACGGCCACCCAGGTCTACCGCGCTGTCGGCGGGCGGGGCGTCGCGGCGCGGGCCCACCCAGGCGAAACGCTTGCCTTCGATGACGAGGGCCGCGTCGCGAAGCTCGCCGATGTCGCCGGGTTTGCCGTCGCCATGCGATGGGTCGTTGGTGACGAGGGAGGCGATGCCGGTCAGCAGTACGGAGGTCATGGGTTCAGGTCCGCTCGTGGGAGGTCTTCGGGGGCGGAGGTTTCATTCGTCGGCCGCGATCCGGCTCTCCCCGCGCACGGCCCACGTCCGCGGGCTGCTGCCGAGGGATTGGGACCGGCGGATGAATGTGGGGGGACGGCCGCGGACGCACTCCTGCATCGGCGACCGTGGGGACGGAGGCGACCACTCGCGGAAAGGCTGCGGCGGTCATGGGTTGGTGAGAGCGGTGATCGTGGTGGTGAGGGTGGTGGGTACGTCGAGGGTGGTGTGCCGCGAGGCCGTGACGATGGGGTGGCCCGACGCGATGACGGTGGTCACGTCCGCGGCAGTGGCGGCGAAGACGGCGGTTTCCGGAGTGGCACCACCCCCGGCGGTTCGCACACTGTCGAGCCGTACGGCGACCAGGTCCGCCCTGGCGCCGGGCTGAATCCGGCCCGCGTCGGGGAATCCGAGCGAGCGGTGGCCGTCGACCGTCGCGGCGGCCAGCAACTCCGGCGCGGACCAGTGGCCCCGCTCTTGCGTGGCGAGCCGCTCGTCCAGTTCCACCGCGCGCATCTCCTCGAACAGGTCGATCACCGCATGGCTGTCCGAACCCAACGTCAACGGCGAACCGGCCTCCCGCAGAGCGACCGATGGCCCGATCCCGTCGGCCAGGTCCCGCTCGGTCGTCGGGCAGAAGCAGGCATACGAACCGGATCCACCCAGTAGTCCGATATCGACTTTCGTCAGGTGGGTCGCATGCACCGCGCTCGTACGCCCGGTCAGGAAACCGGTTTCGTCCAGTAGTTGGGTCGGAGTCCTGCCATACGCGGCCGCGCAGGCCTCGTTCTCCGCGACCTGCTCGGACAAGTGGATGTGCAAAGGGGCCTCGGGCAACAAATGCGCCACCGTGCTGAGCTGGTCCTGCGGCACGCCCCGGATCGAGTGCGCGGCGGCTCCGATCATCACGTCGTCCGCGCCCTTCAACCCGGACACGCGAGCAGCCCAAGCGTCCGCCGTACCGTCGCTGAAGCGTTGCTGCACAGGGTTCAGCGGTTGATCGATGCCTCCGGCAACGTAACAGGTGTCCAGCAGGGCGATCCGTAGACCGACCGAGCGGGCCGCCTCGATCAACGCCTCGCCCATCGCGTTCGGCTCGTCGTAAGGCACACCGCCCGGCGCGTGGTGCAGGTAGTGGAACTCCCCCACGCAGGTGATTCCCGCCAGCGCCATCTCGCCGTAAACGCCCCGCGCCAGTTCGTAGTACGACTCGGGGGTAAGGCGGGAGGCGACGGCATACATCTGCTCTCGCCAAGTCCAGAAGGTGCCTCGTTCCGTCTGGGTCCGGCCGCGCAGCGCCCGGTGGAACGCGTGGCTGTGGCAGTTCGCCAGCCCTGGGATCACCAGACCGTCGAGGCGTTCCATCCCGGCGCCGAAGGCCGAGTCGGGCGTGACCGAGGCGAAGCGGCCATCCGCGATCTCGACCAGCACGCCCGCACGGATTCCGTCGGGCAGCAGTGCCTGTTCACACCAGTACGACGTCACCGGGCCAGGTCCTCCAGTACGGCGGCGAGTGCCTCGACCCCCTGCAGGCAGTCGTCGAGTTCGGCGTTCTCCGCGGGTGAGTGCGAAACCCCGGTCGGATTGCGCACGAACAACATGGCCGTCGGAATCCCCGCGGCCGAGAAGATGCCGGCGTCATGCCCCGCGCCAGTCGGCAGCACCGGGACACCATCAAGCACCTCGACCAGCCGATCCCGTAGACCCGGCTGGAAGTCGACAACCGGCGAGACCGATTCGGGCAGCACTTCAACCGCCGTACCGTCTCGTTCGGCTCGTTCCGTCGCCTGCCGGGTGATCGCCTGGAGCAACGATTGCAGCGTGGCGTCGTCGGCTGCGCGGGCGTCGAGCCAGGCGACGACCCGTGACGGCACAGCGTTCGTGCCGTTGGGTTCGACCGTGAGCCGGCCGAAGGTGGCCCGGGCTCCGGCGAGCCGGGCCTGTTTGTTGGCGGCAAGCGCGGTCATCGCATACGTGAGCATCGGGTCGTGCCGATCCTCCATCAGCGTGGTTCCGGCGTGATTGGCCTCACCGGTGAACGTGAATCGGAACCGCCCGTGCGGCCAGATCGCCGAGGCCACCCCGACCGCGGCGCCTTCGTCGACCAAGGCCCGTCCTTGCTCGACGTGCAGTTCCACGAAGGTCGCCATCCGGTCCAGCAACGGTGACGGTCCAACCCCGGCCGGGTCGGTGCCGGAGGATTCCAGCGCCGCGCGCAGCGAAACCCCCGAGCGGTCCTGCAGGTCCAGCGCCTTGGCGGCGGAGATGGCGCCGACGGCGACGCGCGAGCCGAGGCACGGCATGCCGAAGCGGGAGCCCTCTTCCTCAACGAAGGCGCCGACGCCGATCGGCACCGACGGCTGGAACCCGTCGGCCCGCAGCCGATCCACCGCGGCGAGCGCCGAGACCACACCCAGCGGCCCATCGAAGGCGCCGCCGTTCAGCACCGAGTCCAGATGGCTGCCGGTCACCACGCCCGGGCCGGACACCGAACCAGGCGCCCACCACGCGACGAGGTTGCCGAGCCCATCGGACTCGACCTCCAGGCCGCGGGTGGCGCACTGGTCGACGAACCAGGCGGTGGATTCCCGCTCGGCCGGCGTCCAGCCGCCGCGGGAGTAGCCCCCGGACTCAGGGTCCCTCCCGATGGCGGCCAGCGCCGGCCACATCTGCTCGAACGACTCAGACAAGGCTGTTCTTCGTCAGCCACTCCTTGGCCACGGCCTCGGCCCGCTCCTTGCCGACCTCGACCCGCTTGACCAGGTCGGTGAGCTCGTCAGTGGTGAGCTTGGCCGATACCGCGTTCAGCGTGGTGGTGACGGTCTCGTCCTTGTGATCGGTACGGACCAGCGGAACGACGTTGTTCGGCGGCAGGATGTTCTTCGGGTCCTCCAGCAGCACCAGGTTGTTGTCCTTGATCACCGACTGGGTGGAGAAGAAGTTGGTGACCTGGATCTGGTCGGCCTTCAGGGCCTGCAGGCTGAGCGGGCCGCCCGAGTCCAGCGTCTTGAACTCCTTGAACTCGACGCCGTACTCATCCTTCATGCCGGCCAGGCCGGAACGACGGATCTTGAACTCGGCGCCACCGCCCGCGACCATGTTCTTCGCGTGGTCCTTGAGGTCGGCGATCGACTTCAGGTTGTACTTGTCGGCGGTCGCCTTGGTGACGGCGATGGTGTCCTCGTCGGCGGCCGGCGACATCTCCAGCACCTCCAGGCCGTCCGGCAGCGCTTCCTTGAGCGACTCGTAGGTCGCCTTCTCGTCGCCGGTCTCGGCACCCTTCTTGAAGAACTCCAGGGCTGCGCCGGTGTACTCCGGCAGGACGTGCACGGAGCCGTCCTTGATCGCGGTCATGTAGGCCTCGCGCTGGCCGATGTTCAACTGCTTCTTCACGGTGAGGCCCTTGGCCTGCAGCGCCTGGGCATACATCTCGGCGAGCAGTTCGCTCTCGCCGAACTTGGCCGAGCCGATGGTGATGCTGTCGACCTTCTTGGGGGCCTCGGTGCTGCCGGCATCGCCGCCGCTCAGCGGGTCGCTGCCGCCACCGCAGGCGGCGAGAGAGGCTACCGCCAGTGTGGCGATGGCGGTACGGATGACATGACGGTGGAACACGGGATCCTCCAGGGGTCCGTTAGCTCCCGGCTTGAGCCGGGGTCGTCTGGGTGAGGCTTTTACTGACCCGGCCGGTCAGCCCGTCGGAGACGGTGAACCGGGCCGCGAGGGCGAACAGGAGGTCGAGCACGATCGCCAGCAGGGCCACCAGTACGGCGCCACTCAGCATCTGCGGGAAGTCCCGCAGGGACAGACCGTCGACCACATACCGGCCGAGCCCACCGAGCGCCACGATCGCCGCGATGGTCGCGGTCGACACGATCTGCAGGGTGGCACTGCGCAGGCCGGAGATGATCAGCGGCAGCGCGATCGGGATCTCGACCTGGCGCAGGATCTCGCCCTCGGTCATGCCCATTCCGCGGGCGGCGTCCACGGTGGCGGGATCGACCCCGCTGACACCGGCATACGTCGAGGTGAGGATGGGTGGAATGCCCAGCACGACCAGAGCCACCAGCACCGGGGTGAATCCGATCCGGCCCATCAGCAGCACGATCAACGTCAGCAGGCCCAGCGTCGGCAGCGCGCGGGCCGCGTTGCCCAGGTTGATCGCGAGGAAGGCGCCGCGCCGGGTATGCCCGATCAGCAGGCCGACCGGCAGCGCGATCAGAGCGGCGAGGCCGAGCGCGAGAAACGTGTACCAGATGTGTTGCAGGATTCGGTTGCCGATGCCCTCGGCACCGGACCAGTTCGCCGAGTCGGTCAGGAACTCCAGCATGCTCTGCAACATGTCAGGCCGCCTTTCCCGCGGCGCCGGCCCGGGCCCATGGCGTCAGCAGCCGTTGCAGGCCGACGATGAGGAGATCGGCCAGCAACGCGAGCGCCAGCGACAGCACGATGCCGACGATGATCGGGGTGAGGAAGTTCTTCTGGAAGCCGTCGGTGAACAGGTCACCGAGGCCGCCGATGCCGATCAGCGCGCCGACGCTCACCATCGAGATGTTCGCGACGGTGACCACCCGCAGCCCGGCGAAGATCACCGGTACGGCGATGGGCAGATCGATCGTGAGCACCCGGCGGAACGTGCCGTAGCCGACGGCGATCGCGGACTGCCGAACCTCGGGTGGCACCGATCTGAGCCCGTCGATCACATTGCGGATCAGCAGTGAGACGGCGTAGATCGTCAGCGCGGCGATGATGTTGATCGGCGAAAGGATCTGGGTGCCGAGAATCACCGGCAGCACGATGAACAGCGCGATCGACGGCAGCGAGTAGAGCACGCCACCGAGGGCCACCAGCGGATTCGCCAGCCACGAGTGGCGGGTGGCGAGGTAGCCGAGGGGGACCGCGATCAGCAGGCCGAACAGCACTGGCAGCACGGCGAGATAGATGTGCTCGCGGAGCTGGGCCCAGATGATGTCGAGGTTCTCGCCGACCCAGGTCATCGCCGCAGCGCTCCACTGAAGGCGGCATAACCGATCACGCCGACGGGTTTGCCGCCTTCGTCCACGCAGACACCGTGGCCGACCGGTGAGGTGAGCACCGAATCCAGGGCCGCGCGCAACGAGTCCGACCGCTGGAAGGACGCGCCGAGCGGCTTGACCTCGCCGTCGACCCGCCAGCCCGCCGGCTTGCCGTCGGCGTCGATGACCAGCTCGTCGGGCACCGCCTCCAGCGGCAGGTCGGCGGCGGGCAGGAAGGTGAGCGCCCGGTAGCCGCGGTCCTGCCCGATGAAGCTCTCGACGAAGTCGTCGGCCGGATTGGCCAGCAACTCCGCCGGTGGCGCGAACTGGGCCAGCTTGCCGCCGACGCGCAGCACGGCCACGTTGTCGCCGAGCTTGATCGCCTCATCGATGTCGTGAGTGACAAAAACGATGGTCTTGCCGATATCGCGTTGCAGCCGGAGCAGTTCCTCCTGCAGCTGATGCCGCACGATCGGGTCCACCGCGCTGAACGGCTCGTCCATCAGCATGATCAGCGGGTCCGCAGCGAGCGCGCGGGCCACGCCGACGCGCTGCTGCTGGCCGCCGGACAGCTGCGCCGGATAGCGATCGGCGAGCTTGGGATCAAGGCCGACCCGCTCGATCAGCTCCATCGCCGTCGCGCGGGCCTTGCGCTTGTCCCAGCCGAGCAGCTTCGGCACGGTCGCGATGTTGTCCGCCACGGTGCGGTGCGGGAACAACCCGGCATGCTGGATCACATAACCGATACCGCGCCGCAGCGTGACCGGGTCGCGGTCGTTGATGTCCTCGCCGTCGATCGAGATCACGCCGCTGCTGCGCTCGATCGTCCGGTTGATCATGCGCAACGACGTGGTCTTGCCACAGCCGGACGGACCGACGAAGACCGTGATCTCGTTGCTCGGAATTCGCAGCGACAAGTCGTCGACGGCGACGGTGCCGCCCGGATACCGCTTGGTCACCTGGTCGAACTCGATCATGCAGCGCCCCTTCGCGCTCCCGGAGACGATCTCTGGAACTGTTCAGCAGCCTAGGCGACGCCACCGACAGAACCGCAGCGTTTTGCCGGTTCTCATTCAGCGAGATCGCTCATCGGGATCCGGACACCACGCTGCGTCGCGATCTCGTCGGCACGCTCGTACCCGGCGTCGACATGCCGGATCACGCCCATGCCCGGGTCGTTGGTGAGCACGCGCTCGAGCTTGTGCCGGGCCAGATCGGTGCCGTCGGCAACCGAGACCTGGCCGGCGTGAATCGAGCGGCCCATGCCCACGCCGCCGCCGTGGTGGATCGAGACCCACGACGCGCCGGAGCCGACGTTCACCATCGCGTTCAGCAACGGCCAGTCCGCGATCGCGTCGGAACCGTCCAGCATCGCCTCGGTCTCCCGGTACGGCGAGGCGACACTGCCGCAGTCGAGGTGGTCGCGCCCGATCACGATCGGCGCCTCCAGTTCGCCCGAGGCCACCATGTCGTTGAACCGCAGCCCCGCCTTGTCCCGTTCGCCGTACCCGAGCCAGCAGATCCGCGCGGGCAGTCCCTGGAATGCCACCCGCTCGCCGGCCATCTTGATCCAGCGCTGAAGGTGCTCGTTCTCCGGGAACATCTCCAGGATCGCCCGGTCGGTCTTCGCGATGTCCTCGGGGTTGCCGGACAGCGCGGCCCACCGGAACGGGCCCTTGCCCTCGCAGAACAGCGGACGGATGTACGCCGGTACGAAGCCCGGGAACTCGAACGCCCGGCTATACCCGGCCTTACGAGCCTCATCCCGGATGGAGTTGCCGTAGTCGAATACCTCGGCACCAAGATCCATGAAGCCCACCATGGCCTCAACGTGCCTAGCCATCGATTCGCGGGCCCTGTCGGTGAAACCCGCCGGGTCCTTCTCCCGAGCGGTAGACCAGTCCGCGAAGTCGATACCCGCCGGGAGGTACATGAGCGGATCATGCGCGGAAGTCTGATCCGTAACGATGTCGATCGGCGCACCCCGCTCGAGCAGGTCCGGGACGATCTCGGCGGCATTACCCAGTACGCCGATCGAGAGCGGCTTACGCGCGGCCTTGGCCTCTTCAGCGAGCCGAAGCGCCTCATCCACCGACGACGCCTGTACGTCGAGGTAGCGGTGCTCGATCCGGCGCTTGATCCGCGACTCGTCAACGTCGATACAGATGGCCACACCGTCGTTCATGGTGACGGCCAACGGCTGCGCGCCGCCCATCCCGCCTAGACCCGCGGTGAGGGTGATAGTTCCGGCAAGCGTGCCGTTGAACCTCTTGGCGGCCACCGCGGCGAAGGTCTCGTACGTGCCCTGCAAGATCCCCTGCGTGCCGATGTAGATCCACGAGCCCGCGGTCATCTGGCCGTACATGGTGAGGCCCATCGCCTCCAGCCGCCGGAACTCCTCCCAGTTGGCCCAGTCGCCGACAAGGTTCGAGTTCGCGATCAGCACTCGCGGGGCCCACTCGTGCGTGCGCATCACGCCGACCGGCCGGCCGGACTGCACCAGCATGGTCTCGTCCTGCTTCAGCGTGGTCAGCGTACGGACCATCGCGTCGAACGAGTTCCAGTCCCGCGCGGCCTTACCCGAACCGCCGTACACGACCAGCTCGTCGGGGTGCTCGGCCACCTCCGGGTCGAGGTTGTTCTGCAGCATGCGCAGCGCGGCCTCCTGCTGCCAGCCCTGCGCGGTGAGGGTGGTGCCACGAGCGGCGCGAACGGGACGAGGACCAGACATAGGGCGTGAACCTTTCACTGCAGTGGGCCGGTAACGGATTCCGCCGCGGCCAGAATGGTGCCATCGGCAACCAACTGGACGGCGTACTCGATTTCGGGCGCGAGGTGCCGGTCGGTACCGGGTCCCTCGACGTGCACCCGCAGCGCGCGCCGGACGGCGTCGGTGGCGGGCGAGGGCTGAAGCGGACCGCGCAGATCGAGCGCGCGGGCGGCGGTCAGGATCTCGATCGCGATGACCCGCTGCAGGCCGTCGACACTGCGGCGCAGTTTGCGGGCGGCGGACCAGCCCATCGAAACGTGGTCCTCCTGCATCGCGCTGCTCGGAATCGAGTCGACGCTGGCCGGGTTCGCGAGCCGCTTGAGCTCGGAGACCACCGCGGCCTGGGTGTACTGCGCGATCATGTGGCCCGAGTCGACGCCCGGGTCGTCGGCCAGGAACGCGTTCAGCCCGTGGTTGCGGGCGACATCGAGAAAGCGATCGGTACGGCGTTCGCTGATGCCGGCCAGATCCGCGGCCACGATCGCGAGGAAGTCGAGCACGTACCCGACGGGTGCACCGTGGAAGTTGCCGTTCGACTCGACCCGGCCGTCCGGCAGCACCACCGGGTTGTCGATCGCGGCGGCCAACTCCCGCCCCGCCACCACCGCGGCGTGGGTATACGTGTCACGCGCGGCGCCATGCACCTGCGGGGAACACCGCAATGAATACGCGTCCTGGACCCGGTTGCAGTCGGGCCCTCGGTGGCTCGCCACGATCCCGCTGTCGGCGAGTACGGCGCGCAGGTTCGCGGCGGACGCGGCCTGGCCGGGATGCGGGCGCAACGCCTGCAGGTCCGCGGCGAAGACCCGGTCGGTACCGAGCTGGCCTTCCACGCTCATCGCGGCGGCGAGATCGGCCGTCTTCAGCAGGCGTTCCAGGTCCGCGAGGGCGAGAACCAGCATGCCGAGCATGCCGTCCGTGCCGTTGATCAGCGCGAGGCCTTCCTTCTCCGCGAGCACGATCGGCTTCAGGTCCGCCGCGGCGAGGGCCTCGGCCGCTGGAACCAGGTCGCCGGCGGAGTTGCGGACCGGGCCTTCACCCATCAGCGCGAGGGCCACGTGCGACAGCGGGGCCAGGTCGCCGGAACAACCGAGGCTGCCGTACTCGTGCACGACCGGGGTGATGCCCGCGTTCAGCAGGTCGGCGTACGCCTGGGCCGTTTCCACCTTCACGCCGGTCCGGCCGGTCGCGAGGGTGGACAGCCGCAGCAGGGCGAGAGCGCGGACGACCTCGGTTTCGACCTCAGGGCCCGAACCGGCCGCGTGCGATCGAACCAGGCTGCGCTGCAACTGGGCCCGCAGCTCCGGCGCGATGTGCCGGGTGGCGAGAGCGCCGAACCCGGTCGAGACGCCGTAGTGCGGGGTGTCCGCGTGCGCGAGGGCCTCGATCGCCGCCCGCGACTTCGCGATCTCCTCCAGCGCGCCGTCGTCGATCCGCACCCGCGCGCCGTACCGCGCGACCGCGACCACCTCAGCCGGCGTCAGCGCGCCGGTCCCGACCACTACTTCGTGCAAGCTGTTCACCCTCCCACTGCACCACGCCACCGGCGTACCCGGCAGCACCTCCACCAACTTTCTGTCTCGAATCCGAGACCTTCCTCGCAGAGTGGCGGGCAGAGCTATCGTCGGGGCATGGGGTTTGGGATTCGGAAGGCTGGAACTGCGGATGCGGCGGGGATCGCGGCGGTTTGGGCACGCACCACGCCGTACCTGGTGAAGACGCCCGCGGGGATCGCGGCCGAGCTGGCCAAGGCCTCCCGCCGGGTGGTGTTCGTCGCTGTCGAGAACGACGTCGTCGTCGGATACGGCAACGCTTGGGCCCCCGACGACGCGGGCCGGAGCCGCATCGCCGTTCAGGTCCCGCCGGAACACGGCCGGCGCGGTATCGGTGCCGCGATGGCCGAGACCGTCATCGGCGCCGCCGCCGGAATCGGCGCGACCACGCTCATCACCGTGACGAACGACGATGAGCCGTCCAAGCGATTCGCGACCGACCGCGGTTTCACGATGGGCCGGGAACTCGCCCACGCGAAGGCCCCGCTCGATCAGCTTCCCGAGGCGGTACCACCGCCGCCCGGGTTCGACCTCGTCACGTACGACGCGCTGGAACCGCGCACGGTCTGGCAGGCCACGTCCGGGGTGGTGGAGGGCGATCCGAGCGGTCTGTCGGCGGCCCCGCCGTTCGAGGAGTGGCTGGCGACCGACTGGGACCACCCGGACCTGGCGAAGGACCTGAGCATCGCCGTACTGGCCGACGGTGAGGTGGCCTCGTTCGTCACCACCACCGCGGACGCGGATCGCCAGGTGATCTGGTCCAACCTGACCGGGACCTTGCCGAAGTACCGCGGCCAGGGCCTGGCGAAGGTGGTCAAGTCGGCGGCGTTGCACCGGGCCCGGGAGGCCGGCTTCGTCGCGGCGTACACCGGGAACGACGCGGACAATCGGCCCATGCTCGCGGTCAACCGCTGGCTCGGCTACGAACGCGGCGGCGTCAGCTGGACCGCCACCCGCCCGCTCTGAGGCTTCGAGCTAGGCGACGCTCTGCTCGGTGAGAGTGATGTAGTCCTGCAGCACCTCGCGGGCGCGGACCAGGTCGTCGATGTGCTGGTCGAGCCCGGCCAGCCGGGCCCGCAACGCGTCGAGCAGTTCGGGACACGGCTTGAGATCGGGCAACGTGCCGGTCGCGCACGGCAACAGGAATCCGATCTCCTCGGTGGACAGGCCCGCGCCGAGCAGCTTCCGGATCTGGGCCACCGTGACGACGGCCTCCTCGGGGTACTCGCGGTAGCCGTTGTGGGCGCGATGCGGTTCGAGCAGTCCCTGGGACTCGTAGTACCGCAGCTGATGCGTCTGCACGCCGGTCCGCCGGCTCAACTCCCCGATCAGCATTCGCGCATCTCCTCTTGACCTTCATACCGGTATGAACGTTGACGATCGTGCCATGACGATCCAAAACCCCACCTCAGCAACGTCAACCACCCCGGTGACCGTGATCGGCCTGGGACTGATGGGCCACGCCCTGGCCAGCGCCTTCCGGCGCGACGGGCACCCGACAACCGTGTGGAACCGCACCGCGGCCAAGGCGGACCAACTGGTCGCCGACGGCGCGAAACTCGCCACTTCGCCGCGCGATGCGGTGGCGGCCAGTCCGTTGACCGTGGTCTGCCTCAGCGAGTACGACGCCCTGCGCGAACTGCTCGCCCCGGAGGCGCTCGACGGCCGGACCGTGGTCAACCTGTCTTCGGGAACTTCCGCACAGGCCCGTGACACCGCGGCCTGGGTGGCAAAGCACGGCGGGTCCTACCTCGATGGCGGGATCCTGGCCGTGCCGGAAGGCGTCGGCACGGCCGAGGCGAAGGTGGTTTACAGCGGTCCCCGGGAGGTTCTGGACCAGTACGAACCGGTCCTGCGCAGCCTCGCCCCCGACAACCAGCACCTCGGCGAGGACCACGGGCTGACAGCGCTGCACGAGGCCGCCTTCCTCGCCATCATGTACAGCCTCCTGAACGGATTCCTGCAGGGCGCCGCGTTGCTGGGCGCCGCCGGCGTGAATGTGAGCTCGTTCGCTCCCGTGGCGGCGATGGGAATCCAGGTCACCACCGGCTGGCTCGGGGCGTACGCCGAGCAGATCGACAACGGCGAGTACCCGGTGCTCGACGCAACCATCGACGTCCAGCGAACCGCGATCGAGAACCTCGTCCGGGAGAGCGAAGCCCACGGCGTCAACACCGACCTGCCCAACCACCTCAAGTCCTGGACCGACCGCGCCATCGCCGCAGGCCTAGGCAACAGCGGCTATCCCGCCCTCGTACAACTCTTCCGCCACCCCAGCACGCCGGCCTGACCCCGTCCCGCCGTTCATCGGACGCTTGTTACCAGGCGTGTTGCGGTTCATCGGACTCTTGTGACGAAGTCGCGACAGGCAGAAGATCTGCCAATCGTCCGGAATTTGAGATAGCCCCGCTACGCTCCCGGTGTGAGCGGCAACGTTCCCGCCTCGACCCGCACTTTGCGGGTACTGACCTTCCTGGCCACCCAGCCCGGTCCGGTACCGATGGAGCGCATCGCCTCCGCGGTCGATCTGCCACGGTCATCGGCGTACCACTTGCTGAAGGCAATGATCGCCGAGGGCTACGTGGTGCACCTGCCCGAGGACAAGCGGTACGGGCTGGGCGTCGCCGCGTTCGAGATCGGGTCCGCCTACCTGCGGCACGATCCGCTCGAACGCCTCGCCCGGCCCGTACTGGCCCAGCTGGTCACGGATGTCGGCCACACCGCGCACCTCGGCGTCCTGCACGGCCGCGAGCTGGTCTACCTGCTCAAGGAACAACCGCCGCGGCCGGTCACGCTCGTCACCGACGTCGGCGTACGACTCCCGGCGACGCTGACCGCATCCGGCCGGGCCTTGCTCGCGGCATTACCGTCCGCGCAGGTGCGGGCGTTGTTCCCGGACACGGAGAGCTTCGTACGACGTACCGGCAAGGGCCCGCAGACGTTGACCCAGTTGCGCCGGGTTCTGGCCGACGAGCGGCGGCAGGGGTTCGCCGAGGAGGATTCGCAGATCACCGACGGCGTGGCCTCGGTCGCCGCCGCCGTACTCGATCACGCGGGCCATCCGGTCGCCTCGATCGGCGTCAGCTTTCGCAGCGAGGCGGTCCCGGCCGGGAACCGCCCCGCGCTGGCCCGCCGTACCGCCGCCGCGGCCGAAACCCTCAGCCGCCGGCTCCGCGGCTGAGGGCCATCACTACCAGGAGGACTTGGTGATCCCGGGCAGTTCGCCCCGGTGCGCCATACCGCGGAAGCGAACCCGGGAAAGGCCGGTCTTGCGCAGATAACCACGCGGGCGCCCGTCGACCATGTCGCGGTTGCGCACGCGGATCGGGCTGGCATCACGCGGCAGCTTCTGCAACCGCGCGCGGGCCGCCTCGCGCTCGGCGTCCGGCGTCGACGGGCTCTGGATGAGCCGCTTCAGCTCCGCCCGGCGCTCGGCGTACAGCGCGACGGTCCGCTTGCGCTGCTCGTTCTTCACGATCTTGCTGAGCTTGGCCATTACCGCTCCTCACGGAAGTCGACGTGCTTGCGCGCGATCGGGTCGAACTTGCGCAGCACCAGCCGATCCGGGTTGTTGCGCCGGTTCTTGCGGGTCACATAGGTGTACGACGTGCCGGCCGTGCTCTTCAGCTTGATCACCGGCCGGATGTCATTGCGTTTGGCCATCAGACTTTTTCTCCACGGGCGCGAATGCGCGCCACGATCTTCTCGATGCCGTGCTGGTCGATCGTTTTGATGCCCTTGGCGCTCACGGTCAGCCGGACGAACCGGTTCTCACTCGGCAGCCAGAACCGGCGGCTCTGGATGTTCGGGTTGAAGCGGCGCTTGGTACGGCGGTGCGAATGCGACACGTTGTGGCCGAACATCGGCTTCACCCCGGTCACCTGACAGTGCGCAGACATGGGACTCCGTTCACGAGGACAAGGCCGCGAGTGTATCTTGTACTGGTTATCGTTTTCAATAAGAGGGAGAACCATGCAGAGCCTGCTTCCGGTCACCCTGCTGGCCGGCCTCGCCGAGGAGACCCGGGCAACGGTGGCGCACAACCTGCTGCGCAGCGCCGCGGCCGGCACCGTGCTGATCGAGTACGACGTGACGGCCATGTCCGGCGGCACGGTGATCCGGATCGCGCGCACGACATCCGGCGTGATCGACCGCGAGGTCATCGAGATGGGCCACCCGTGTGTCTCCTGCGCGATGCGGGCCTCCCTCGTACCGGTGCTGGTCAGCATCGCCGCCACCGACAAGTACGGCGCCGTGCTGGTCTCCATTCCCGCCGCGGGTGATCCGCAGGCACTGGCCGAGGAGATCGCCGCCGAGGCCGCCGACGAACTGCGCGTCGACGCCGTCATCACGGTGCTGGACGGCTCCACCTTCGTCGCGGATATGTCCGGCGAGGATCTGCTGCAGGACCGGGACATTCCGACCGCGGCGGAGGACGGGCGGGCCGTGGCCGAGGTGCTCGCGCGGCACGTCGAGTACGCGAACGCCCTGATCGTGGACGACCCGGCGGCCACCGCGCTGGCGCGCGCGATCAACCCGCACGCCCTGATCCACACCACCCGCACTGCCGCGAGCCTGCTCGGCCTGCGTTTGCACGACCCGGACACCGCTGAGACCTGGGTCGAGCCCGGTTCGACCTGCGCGCCGCTGAACGACGAGGGCGACGTGCGGACGCTGGTGTGGCAGGCGGACCGGCCGTTCCACCCGCAGCGGTTGTTCGACGCGCTGGAGGACATCGTGGCCGGAACCGCCCGGGGCAAGGGCACGGTCTGGCTCGCGTCCCAGCCGTCGAACCGGCTCGGCTGGGACAGCTTCGGCGCCAGCATCGCGATCGGCGTACTCGGTCCATGGCTGGCCGATCTGCCCGCGGAGCGCTGGTCCGAGGTCGGCGAGTCCCATCAGGCCCGCGCCTTGTTCGAATGGCACCCCGAGCACGGCGACCGCGCGTCGTACCTGTCGATCACCGGGGCCGGTCTGGACACCGGGGAATTAAGGGAGCTGCTCGACGGTTGTCTCCTACGTCGGGACGAGTGGATCAGCGACCTGGCCGATCCGTTCGCCCCTTATCTGGAAGGAAGTAACGCAGCATGAAGAACGACATCCACCCGGACTACCGCCAGATCGTCTTCCGCGACAAGTCGGGTGACTTCAGCTTCCTGACCGGGTCGACCCGGACCAGCGACGAGACCATCGTCTGGACCGACGGCAACACGTACCCGGTGGTGGACGTGGAGATCTCCTCGGCCAGTCACCCCTTCTACACCGGCAACCAGCGCGTCATGGACACGCAGGGCCGCGTCGAGAAGTTCAAGAAGCGCTACGGCAAGTAAGTCCGCGCGAAGCGATCGAAGGCCCCGGCGAGCACGATCGCCGGGGCCTTCGATCGGATCCGGGCCGATGAGGCGGACACTGTGGCCATGGAGCCGATCGAGATCACCGGGCAGGGGTTGTCACCACTCACCGCGGTAGCGCTGGGCCAGCGCCGCACCCCGGTCGTGCTCGGCTCCGCCGCCCGGCAACGAATGGCCGCCGCCGCGACGGCCGTGGCCGAGATCGCGAAGGTCCGCCCGGTCTACGGCCGGACCACCGGGGTCGGCGCCAACCGTGACGTGCTCACCACCGATCCCGAGCACGGCGCGCGACTGCTCGCGTCGCACTCGACCACCGGCACCACGCCGTACCCCAAGGACGTCGTACGGCTCGGGTTGCTGATCCGGGTCAACCAGCTCGCCGCGGGCGGTTCGGGTCTGACGCCGGAGGTGGCGGACGCGATCATTGCCCTGCTCAACGATGACGAACTGCCCGATCTGCATCGCGGTGGCGCCATCGGCACGGGCGACCTGGGCCCGTTGGCCGAACTGGGTCTGGCCCTCGGCGACGTCATCGACGGCACCAGCGCGCTTCCCCTGCTCTCCAGCAACGCGATCACGCTGGCCGAGTGCTGCCTGGCCCATGTCGAGGCCGCCACCCTGATCAACGTCGTACCGCTGGTCGGCGCGTTGTCGCATGTCGCGCTGCACGGCAACGGCGAGGTGTACGACGCCCGCGTGCACGACGCGCGGCCGCAACCAGGCCAGGTGCGGGTGGCCCGGCGGATGAGGGCGTTGCTCGAAGGGTTGCCGCTGGCACCGGCCCGGGTCCAGGACCCCTTCGGTTTAAGGGCTTTCGCGCAGGTGCTCGGTCCAGCGGTCGACCATGTCGATGCCCTGGGCAACGCCTTGACCGTGGACATCAACGCCGCCGCGGAGAACCCGCTCGTTGCCACGGACACCGTGCTGCACAACGGAAACTGGCACGCGATGCCGATCGCGCTGGCCCTGGACGCACTCCGGCTCAGCCTGCACAGCATCGCGACGCTGTCCACCTCCCGGCTGGCGAACCTGGTCGATCCCGAGTTCACCGGGCTCAGCCGGTTCCTGGCCAGCGGCGCGGAGGCCAGTTCCGGCGTGATGATGATCGAGTACGTCGCGCACGACGCCCTCGCCTCGGCCCGGTCGTCGGCGCAGCCCGCCACACTCGGCACGGCCACCTTGTCGCGCGGCGCCGAGCACCACGCCAGTTTCGCCCCGCAGGCCGCCGCGCTCACCGCGCAACTACTCGACGCGCTGCGCGACGTCCTCTCCTGCGAGCTCGTCACCGCCGTACGGGCCATTCGCCTGGCCGGCCTGAGCCCCGACGAGCTGGCCCCGGCCGCGGTCGGACCGTGGCTCGCGGACGCCCTCGCGGCCCTGCCCGAGGCGTTGACCGATCGGTCACTGCGAGATGATCTGCAGATCGCCCGAGGGTTGCTGACCCAGTGGGGCGATCGCCAGATCGAACACCCGGCAGAGGCCTCGGGGCCCGCGGAGTAAGGGAGAACCGGTGTGAGCTCGGAGTTCAGCACGTTGCTGCGCCGCTACCGAACCGCCGCCGGGCTCACCCAAGAAGGCTTGGCCGAGCGGTCCCAGCTCAGTATTGACGCGATCGGGGCGACTTGGACCGGCTCAGCGCGAAACGCTTGCCGTGGCTGCCAGTAGTCGGGCGACGGCCCGGTCGAGCAGGGGTCAGCGGGTGAGGGCGTGCAGGTCGAAGGCGAGCGCCATCGCCTTGAAGCCTTCGGCGTTCGGGTGGAGCTTGTCGCCGATGTCGTACGCCGGCCGGATCCGGGTCGGGTGCTCCGGATCGCGTACGGCCTGGTCGAAGTCGACCACGCCGTCGTACTCCCCCGACGTCCGGATCCACTGGTTCAGCGCCTGGCGATCGGCCTCGCCCTCGGCGGTGTAGTACCCGGCACCTTCGTACGGCGTGAGGGTGGCACCGAAGACGCGTAGTCCGGCCTGGCGGGCCCGCTGGATGAACTGGCGGTGGACCGCGATCAGCTCGGCCGGAGTGGTCGCGCCGCGGCTGTTGCCGATGTCGTTGATGCCTTCGAGCAGGACGACCGAACGTACGCCGGTCTGCGCGACCACGTCCCGGTCGAACCGCGCGAGCGCGGAATCACCGGCCGTACCGGCGTTCGAGAGCAGACGGTTGCCGCTGATACCGGCATTCAGCACCCCGTGCACCCGGTTCTTCGGCAGCGCCAGCAGGCGGTCCGCCAGTTGGTCTGGATAGCGCAGGTTCTGGTCGACGGGTGAGACGACGCCGTCGGTGATCGAGTCGCCGAAGAGCACGACGGAGCCCTTCGCGCGGGTGATCACGTCAACGCCCTCGATGATGTACCGCGACTGCCCAACCGGTTCGTACGACGAGCCGGCGTCGGTGCTGCGATCGCCTGCGGCCCGGAAGGCGGTCGCGTACCCGGCGGGGTGCTGGGTCAACGGACCGGTCGGGCCCGGGAGGTACGTGCTGATGACCAGGTCGGTGTCGTCTGGAACGGCCAGCTTGACCGGGTCGGAAACCCATTCGGTACCGACCGGAATGGTCGCGGACGCGCGTCCCTCGAACGTCACCGGCACCAGCTTCGCCGGGTCCACCGTCGGCGTACCGGCGAAGTCGTCGGCGCGCGGCGTGACGGTCACATGGGAAATGACCAGCGGTTTTGTGCCGTAGACGTTCGACAGGCGCAACCGCAGGGACGATCCACCAACGGACAGGTGGGCGACCTGGCGAAGCGTCGTGTCGGTGACGCCGGTCGCGGACAGGCCGGTCGAACCCGGCGGGGTGACGGCGACGGCCCAGCTCCCGGTCCAGGTGGCGGGCGGCGGGAACACCGGTGGTAGGTCGAGATCCGGCGAGGCGATGGCGGTGGGAGCGGTCAGCGCGAGAGCCGCGAGGCCGACAACAAGCTGCCGGCGCAGCGGGCGGGATAGGTACATAACGGCGGAACCACCTCACGAGCGAGCGGGCGAATACGCAGGGGCACCTAGATCACACCGAGCGTGACGGCAGGCGGCAACACCCCGTCGCTGAACGGTCGATCCCCTGCGCCAACCGGTAGAACCTTGGCATTCAGGGCTCGAAGCGGTAGCCCATGCCGGGTTCGGTGATGAGGTGCTGGGGGCGGGCTGGTTCGGGTTCGAGCTTGCGGCGGAGTTGGCCCATATAGAAGCGCAGGTTGCCGTGGGCAGTTTCGTACCCCGGTCCCCACACCTCGGTCAGCAACTGGCGCTGGGAGATCAGCTTGCCCGGATGACGTACCAGCACCTCGAGGAGATGCCACTCGGTCGGAGTGAGCCGCACGTCGGTGTCGGCGATCGTGACGCGCTTGGCCGCGAGATCGACCACTGCGTCGCCAACCTGCACAACCGGTTCTTCCGCCGTCTGGTTGCTCCGCCGCAACAGGGCCCGCATCCGCGCCAGCAACTCGTCAATGCCGAACGGCTTGGTGACGTAGTCGTCGGCGCCCGCGTCGAGGGCCTCGACCTTGTCCGTACTGTCGACACGTCCCGACAGCACCAGGATCGGCGCCTCGGTCCAGCCACGTAGGCCGCGGATCACCTCGATCCCGTCCAGGTCCGGCAGGCCGAGGTCGAGGATCACCAGGTCGGGCGGATGCTGCGCCGCCACCTTGAGGGCCGCCGTACCCGATCCGGCCACGTGCACCTCGTAGCGCCGGGCCTTCAGGTTGATGCTCAGGGCGCGAACGATTTGCGGTTCGTCGTCCACCACCAGGACCCGGGTCACTCGTGTACCTCCGGTTCGTCGCGCTCGCGGCTGCCCGGAACCGGCTTCTGGTTTGCGGGATTGGTTGCCGCGAGCATCGATACCACCATAGTGAGGCCGCCACCCGGCGTGTCCTCGGGCCGCAAGGTGCCGCCCATCGCCTCGGTCAAACCGCGCGCCAGGGCCAGGCCCAGTCCGACGCCGGTGGTGTTGTCGGTATCGCCGAGCCGCTGGAACGGCGCGAACACCTTGTCCCGGTCCTCCTGTGGAATTCCCTTACCGCGATCCACGATTCGCAGCTCGACCACCTCGCCGAGCGCGCTGCCCGTCAGCAGCGGCGGCCGGCCCGCGGGCGAGTGCCGTACGGCGTTGCCGACCAAGTTCGCGACCACCCGTTCGAGCAGCGCCGGATCGGCCTGGACCAGCGGAAGGTCGTTCGGTACGTCGAGCAGTACGTGCGCGCCGACCTCCGCCAGGGCGCCGGGTAGTACCTCGTCGAGGGCCATCGGACGGCTGAACACGGGCAGTACGCCGGCCTGCAGGCGGCTCATGTCGAGCAGATTCTCGACCAGCCGGGTCAATCGGTCCAGCGACTCGTCGGCCGTCTCCAGCAACTCGTCGCGCTCATGCTCGGACCACTCGACATCGGCCGATCGCAGACTCGTCACGGAGGCCTTCGCCGAGGCCAGCGGTGACCGGAGGTCATGCCCGACCGCCCGCAGCAGCGCCGTACGCAGCTTGTCCGCCTCGGCCAGGGGTTTCGCCTCCGCGGCGGCCTCGGACAACCGGGCGCGATCGACCAGCGCGGCGGCATGAGCCGCGAACGCGCCGACCAGCCGCCGTTCGTCCGCCGCGAGGGAACGCCCCTGCAGCACGAGGACGAGGTCCTCCCGCGCGGGGATCCCGGCGTCGCCTTCCTCGGGGCGGCGGCAGGTCGCCGTACCGGCGCTGGCGATCGGGACCCAGGTGTCGGTTCGATCGTCCTGGACGCGTTCCATCAGCACCGCGCAGGTCATACCGAAGGCCTCGCGCACTCGTTCCAGCAAAGCGGGCAGAGCCGTCTCACCGCGCAGCACGTTGCCCGCGAGGGTTGCGAGGGTTTCGGACTCCGCGGCGGAACGAGCCGCCTCCCGGGTCCGACGAGCCGCCCGGGCCACTACCGAACTCACGAGGGCCGCGACCAGGATGAAGATGCCGAGGGCTAAGGCGTTGTTCGGCTCCGCAATAGTGAAGGTGCGCGTGGGTGGCGTGAAGAAGAAGTTGAGGACGAACGTCCCGGCTACGGCCGTCAGCAAGGCTGGCCAGAGCCCTCCGACCAACGCAACCACAACGACACCTAGCAAGAACGTCAGCACGTTGCTGGTCAGGTTCAACGTATCGCCGCCGATACTGAGCAAGACCGCTAGCGACGGCGGAAGCACTACAGCCAGGGCAAACCCTTCCAGCCGCCTACGCCGGGTCAAGCTGCCCCCGAGCCGCGGTAACCGGCCTCGGCCCATTTCGGCATGCGTGACGATGTGTACGTCGATATCGCCCGAATCGCGGATCGTGCTCGCACCGATGCCCGGGCCGGTCAGTAGCGCCGCGAGCCGGGACCGGCGGCTACCACCGAGCACTAGCTGGGTGGCGTTCTCCGCCCGGGCGAACGCGAGTAGTGAGGCTGGTACGTCGTCCCCAACGACCTGGTGGTAGCTACCGCCCAGGCTCTCCACTAGCCGTCGCTGGTTCGCCAAGGCCGTCGGGTTGGCTCCGGTCAGTCCGTCCGACCTGGTGACGTGGACCGCCAGGAGGTCGCCACCGGAGGAACGAGCGGCAATACGGGCCGCACGGCGGATGAGGGTCTCCCCCTCGGGCCCACCGGTCACTGCGACCACTACTCGCTCTCGAGCCTCCCAGGTCGAGTCAATGTCGTGCTGCGCCCGGTACTGCTGCAGACCCGCATCAACGCGATCAGCCAGCCAGAGCAGCGCCAGCTCGCGCAGAGCCGAGAGGTTGCCGACGCGGAAGTAGTTGCTCAAGGCCGCGTCGATCTTGTCAGCCGCGTACACGTTGCCGTGAGCCATCCGGCGCCGCAGAGCCTCTGGGGTCATGTCCACCAGCTCGATCTGATCTGCGGCGCGTACGACGACGTCGGGCACGGTTTCGCGCTGCGGCACGCCGGTGATCTTCTCGACCACGTCGTTCAGCGACTCCAGGTGCTGCACGTTGACCGTCGAGATCACGTCGATGCCGGCGGCAAGCAACTCGTCGATGTCCTGCCAGCGCTTCGCGTTCCGGCTGCCGGGGATGTTCGTATGGGCCAGCTCGTCCACCAGCGCCACCTCGGGCCGCCTGGCCAGCAAGGCGTCCAGGTCCAGTTCGGTGAAACGCGCGCCGCGGTGATCCACGATCCGGCGCGGCACAACCTCTAGACCTGCCAGCAGTGCCTCGGTGTGCTCGCGCCCGTGCGTCTCGACGAGGCCGACTACTACGTCGGTCCCGCGCTCTAGACGCCGCTTACCCTCGCCGAGCATTTTGTAGGTCTTCCCGACGCCCGGCGCGGCCCCTAGGTAGATCCGCAAGTACCCGCGGCTACTGCTCATCTGGCCATCGTCTCAGCTCAACACCGCTAGATCGCGGTTCAACGTCACTATGTTGACTCGTGGTGCGCCGAGGAACCCGAGTGTCCTGCCCTCGGTGTTGGCCGCCACGAGCTGGCGAACCTTCTCCACGTCGATCCCCCGCTCCAGGGCAACCCGGAAGACCTGGAGAGCGGCGTACGCCGGACTGATGTGCGGGTCCAGCCCACTCGCGCTGGCGGTTACAGCGTCCACAGGAACTTGTTCCGGCTCGACGCCCTCGAACGCTGCGACCGCCTTCCGACGCTCCTCGACCGCCTTGAGGAACTCCGCGTTCTTAGGCCCGTACTGCGATGCGCCGCTGCCCATGCCGTCGTACTTCACTGCCGAGGGCCGGGACTGGAACCACTGTGCGCCGGCGTAGGTCTGGCCGATCAAGTCCGAGGCCACGTCTTTGCCGTCAACCCGCACGAGACTGCCGTTCGCGTTGTCGGGGAAGAAGGCCTGGGCCGCGCCGGTCATGGCCAGGGGGTAGATCAAGCCGAGTAGCAGGGTGAAGACCGCCAGGGCCCGTACGCCCGCGCCTAGTTGCCGCAGCATGTTCATGGATAACGCTCCTTCACCCGATGCCGGGGATGTGCGAGACCAGCAGGTCGATGAGTTTGATGCCGACGAACGGCGTGACGAGTCCACCGAGGCCGTACACGAGCAGGTTCCGCCGCAGCATCACGGAGGCCGAGGACGGCCGGTACCGCACTCCGCGCAGCGCCAGCGGAACCAGCGCCACGATCACCAGGGCGTTGAAGATGACCGCCGAGAGAATCGCGGACTCGGCCGACTCCAGCCGCATCACGTTCAGCTTGTCCAGGCCGGGATAGGCCGCCGCGAACAAGGCCGGCAGAATCGCGAAGTACTTGGCGACGTCGTTCGCGATCGAGAACGTGGTGAGCGATCCACGCGTGATCAGCAGCTGCTTGCCGATCTCCACGATCTCGATCAGCTTGGTCGGGTTCGAATCCAGGTCGACCATGTTGCCGGCCTCCTTCGCGGCCGACGTACCGCTGTTCATCGCGACACCGACGTCGGCCTGGGCCAGCGCGGGCGCGTCGTTCGTCCCGTCACCGGTCATCGCGACCAGCCGGCCGCCCTCCTGCTCGGCCTTGATCAGCGCCAGCTTGTCCTCCGGCGTCGCTTCCGCGAGGAAGTCGTCCACGCCGGCCTCTTCGGCGATGGCCTTCGCGGTGAGCGGGTTGTCGCCGGTGATCATCACGGTACGAATACCCATCGCGCGCAGCTGGTCGAACCGCTCGCGCATCCCGGGTTTCACCACGTCCTTGAGGTGGATCACGCCGAGCGCACGTTTGCCCTCGGCAACCACCAGCGGCGTACCGCCCGAGGCCGAGATACCGTCCACGAGCGAGCCGAGTTCGGCGTCCACCTCACCGCCGTTCGACCGGATCCAGGCCGTGACGGCACCAGCGGCACCCTTGCGGATCTGGCGGCCGTCGAGGTCCACCCCGCTCATCCGGGTCTGCGCGGTGAACTCCACGAACGTGGCGTGCGGCAGCTCACCGGTATGCCGCTCGCGCAGGCCGTACCGCTGTTTCGCCAGTACGACGATCGACCGGCCCTCGGGAGTCTCGTCCGCGAGACTGGACAGCTGGGCCGCGTCCACGAGCTCCGCCCCGGCCACACCGTGCAGCGGCAGGAATTCGTCCGCCTGGCGGTTGCCCAGGGTGATCGTGCCGGTCTTGTCCAGCAGCAAGGTGTTCACGTCGCCCGCGGCCTCGACCGCCCGGCCGGACATCGCCAGCACGTTGCGCTGCACCAGCCGGTCCATCCCGGCGATACCGATGGCCGACAGCAACGCGCCGATGGTGGTCGGAATCAGGCAGACCAGCAGGGCGACCAGAACCACCAGGCTGAGCTCCGTACCGGCATAGGCGGCGAACGGCGGCAGCGTCACGGTCGCCATCAGGAAGACGATGGTGAGGCTGGCCAGCAGGATGTTCAGCGCGATCTCGTTCGGCGTCTTCTGCCGGGCGGCGCCCTCGACCAGCGCGATCATCCGGTCGATGAAGCTCTCACCTGGTCTGGTGGTGATCTGGACGACGATCCGGTCCGACAGCACCTTCGTTCCGCCCGTCACCGCCGACCGGTCGCCGCCGGACTCGCGAATGACCGGCGCCGATTCACCGGTGATGGCCGACTCGTCCACGCTCGCGACACCTTCGATCACGTCGCCGTCACCCGGGATGATCTGCCCGGCCTCGACGACCACGAGATCGCCGAGCTGCAACGACGCCGCCGGCACCTCCTGCTCGGACAGCCGATCCGGGCTGAGCAGCCGCGCGGTGGTCTCGGACTTGGCCCGGCGCAAGGTAGCCGCCTGAGCCTTGCCACGGCCTTCGGCAACGGCCTCGGCCAGGTTCGCGAAGATCACGGTCAGCCAGAGCCAGGCCACGATCGACCAGACGAAGGCGCTGCCGTCGACGCAGGCCAGCACGGTCGAGGCGACCGCGCCGATCTCGACCACGAACATCACCGGGCTCTTCACCATCACCCGGGGATCAAGCTTGCGAACGGCGTCCGGGAACGCACGGTAGATCTTCACAGTCCCTCCGCGAGGGGTCCGAGCGTGAGTGTGGGGAAGTAGGTCAGGCCGGTCACGATCACGACGATGCCGGTGAGCATCACCACGAACAGGGCCTTGTGCGTGGGCAACGTGCCGGCGGTCACCGGCACTGGTTGCTGTCGCGCGAACGACCCGGCCAACGCCAGCACGAGGATCATCGGCACGAACCGGCCGAGCAGCATCACAACGCCCAGAACCGTGGTGTAGAAGGGCGTGTTCGCGCTGAGCCCGCCGAACGCGCTGCCGTTGTTGTTGCCGGCCGAGGTGAACGCGTAGAGCACCTCGGTGAAGCCGTGCGGTCCACCCGTGTTGAGGATCGAGGCCCGCGCACTCGCGAGGCCCATGGCAATCGCCGTACCCGCCAGGACCAAAGTGGGCGTGGTCAGGATGTAGAGCGAGACCAGCTTCATCTCGCGCGCGGTGACCTTCTTCCCCAGGTACTCCGGGGTCCGGCCGACCATCAGGCCCGCCACGAAGACGGCGAGTACGGCCAGCACGAGCATTCCGTACAGCCCGGATCCGACGCCGCCGGGCGAGACCTCGCCGAGCATCATGTGGAACAAGGCCGTGCCGCCACCGAGAGGCGAGTACGAGTCGTGGGCCGAGTTGACCGCGCCCGTCGACGTACCCGTGGTGGACGACGCGAACAACGTCGAGGCCCAGATCCCGAAGCGGGTCTCCTTACCCTCCATGGCCGGATTGGCCGCTTGGGCTTCGAAGATCGTGGTGGCGAACGTGAAGACGGTCCACAACCCGGCCATCACCGCGAGAATCGCGTAGCCCTGGCGTTTGTCCTTCACCAGCAGGCCGAACGTGCGCGTCAGGCAGACCGGAATCACCAGCAGCAGGAAGATCTCGAACAGGTTCGACAGCGGGTTCGGGTTCTCGAACGGATGGGCCGAGTTCGCGTTGTAGAAGCCGCCGCCGTTCGTACCGAGCTCCTTGATCACCTCCTGGCTCGCGACCGGCCCACCCGGAATGGTCTGGGTCTGCCCGACCACCGAGGTGACCTCGTGACCACCGGAGAAGTTCTGTACGACGCCCATCGCGACGAGAATCAACCCGCCCAGTACGGCCATCGGTACGAGGATGCGGAACAACGCCCGGGTCAGATCCACCCAGAAGTTCCCGAGTCGATCCGTCTTCCTCCGGGCGAACCCTCGCATCACCGCGACGGCCACGGCGATACCGACGGCGGCCGAAACGAAGTTCTGCACGGCCAGACCCGCGAACTGCACCAGGTGGCCCATCGTGGCCTCGGGCGAATACGCCTGCCAGTTGGTATTCGCGACAAACGAAGCCGCGGTGTTGAACGCCAGCCCAGGCTCAACCGCCTTCAGGCCAAGGGAGAGCGGGAGGTGGTCTTGCAGGCGTTGCAGGAGGTAGAGGAAGACCAGGCCGACCGCCGAGAACGCGAGCACCGAACGGGCGTAAACGGCCCACGTCTGCTCCTGGCCGGGGTCAACCCCAAGCAGCTTGTACGTCGTACGCTCGGCGCGGGAGTTGTGCTCGGCCGTAAAGACCCGGGCCATATAACCGCCCAGCGGGCGATAAACCGCCGCGAGCGTGGCGACGAGCACGCCGATCTGAAGCAGGCCCGCGGTGGTATCGCCCATCAGAACCGCTCCGGGAAGATCAACGCTGCCACCAGGTACAACACCAGCGCGGCAGCCACCACGAGCCCGGCGACGTTCTCCCCGCTCACAGCCGCTCCACCCCGCGCAGTACGAGCCAAAGCCCGGCGAATACCGCGGCACAAACCGCCAGATAGACCGCGTCACTCATGGCCGGCCCCACCCACCACAAAGTCCTCATGCCCCCACACCACACCCGCCACGGCCCCCTCCCCCGCCTTCTCACACCCCTCTCACGCCCACCCCACCCCCTTCTCACACCTCCCTCACATCCCCGAATCCTCGGCCACCCTGGGCGTGTCATCGGACCCTTGTTACGCGGCGTGTCGCCCTTCATCGGACCCTTGTGACGAAGGCCGGCAGTCCTGCCGCAGGACGCGCTGGCCCGGACATCTCGCTGGACCCGGAGCACGCCGTGGCGTGGCAGCCCGTGCGCTGTCACGGGAGCGGGTGGGCGTGGTCAGAAGCGTCCGATGAAGGGCGACACGCCGCGTAACTAGGGTCCGATGACACGCCCGGCGGACGGCGGGGCGGTCGGTATGTGGGCGGTTGGTGGGGGTGGCTGGGAATGTCGGTGGGGGGTGCGCATACTTACGGCTGGCATCGGTCGATCGAGAGCTGGGAAGAGATAGATGAGCGAGCAGGAACACGAGCACACCGTCGAGCAGTTCTCCGACGACACCCGGAAGGCGCTGGCTGAGGCGGCGCAGCTGCTGACCGAGCGGCTGCAGGCGCATACCGCCGCTTTGCTCGCGTTGACGGCCGACTCCGACTTCGAGGCGCTGTTCGAGCAGAACGCGGAACTCGAGGAACTGGTCGAGAGCTGGAACGACGCGGTGCTGGACCACACCGGCACCATTCCGCTGGCGCTGGTGGACACCGAGGACCTCGAGGAAGAAGAGGAGGAGGTCCAGACCGAGCAGGTGATCAGCGTGGTGTCACGTTTCGACCTGCGGGTGGTCGACGCGGAGGCGCTGCTGGCCGAGGGGCGCGCGGCGCAGGAGCGGGTGCTGGCCGAGGACCAGGAGTCCGATCTGCGTGATCCGGTCGAGAGCGCCGAGCAGGCGATCTACGCGATCAGCCGGGAGGTCGGCGAGGCCTGGTTCGCGCTGCCCGGTATCGAGCTGATCGCCGGCGCCCGGGCGTACGTCGTACCGGAGCAGCCGTTCGAGGCGCTCGAGCCGGAGGCGGAGGACATCGTCACCGAGCTGACCACCCCCAACGGCACGGTCACGTACGCCGAGTCCTGGGCCTGATCTCTAGTACGCGGGCTCGCTGTGGAGCGTGCCGTCGAGCATCGTGACGGCACGCCCCGACAGCTTGACCCGATCCCCTTCAGGTACGACGTGCACGAGGCCGCCGCGGGCAGACGCCTGCCAGCCGCGCAACTCGCCCCGGCCCAGGCGGTCCGCCCAGAACGGGGCCAGCGCGGTGTGCGCGCTACCCGTCACCGGGTCCTCGGGAATGCCGTCGTTCGGCGAGAAGAACCGCGAGACGAAGTCGTAGTCGGCCCCGGAAGACGCGAGCGCCGTCACGGTCACGCCGCGAATGGTGTCGCGATGCTGGATCGCCTCGACCCGGCCAAGATCAGGTACGACGCCACGCACGGTGGTTTCGTCGGCGACCTCGATCAGCACATCGCGCAGTACGCCGGTGCCGTACGCGCCGACCACCTCGACGCCAAGAGCCTCGGCCAGGCCGGCGGGGACCTCCATCGGCGTGACTTCGGCCTTCGGGAAGTCCAGCGTGATCGAACCGTCGTCGTTCACCGTGGCGGCGAGAATGCCGCTGCGGCTGGAGAACCGTACCGTCGGCCCGATCGCGCCGTCGCTGTACAGGGCGTGCGTCGTCGCGAGCGTGGCGTGCCCGCACAGGTTCTCCTCGATGGCAGGGGTGAACCACCGCAGGCCCCAAATACCGTCGTCGTCCGGACCACCGGGCTTGGTGAAGGCCGTCTCGGCGTGGGCCATCTCCCGCGCGACCGCGCTCATCCACGCGTCGTCGGGCCAATCACCCACTTCGAGCACACACACCCCGGCCGGGTTGCCGCTGAACGGCGTACTGGTGAAGGCATCGACCACCCTGATCCGCATGAACCGAACCTAGGCCGACGCCTCCACCACATGCGATAGCCAGTTCACGACGACTGGCCTGCACCACCGACTACTGGCCCGCGCCACCGACTACTGGCCCGCGCCACGGACCAACGCTCAGTCGATCGGACGGAGCTCGTCGGCGTACGAGACCGAGACCCGGCGCAGCACGCCGTCGCGCACGGAGTACTGGCCCATGCGCCACAGCGGCGGGCTGTACGCGTGCACGGTGACGCTGCCCTTGTCGAGACCGGTCAGCCGGTGGATGTGGTCCGGGCCGAACCCGTACACGTCGCCGGCGCTCACCTCGGTCTCGATCGACTCGACGCCGATCGCCAGGTTGTGCTCGACCAGCTTGCCGCGGGCCACCGCGACCGCGCCGGAGGAGACGTCGTGGTCGTGCCAGCCGGTGTCGTTCACGGGGGTCCAGCAGATCAGCCAGACGTCCACGTTCGCGTCGCGGTGCACCGAGGCGAACACGCGCTCCTCATCGCTGAAGGCGACGTGCTCCTCCCACAGATGCGGCTGCGCGGCGATCGACGCGGCCAGTTCCGCCAGCTCGGCCGGATCCAGATCACGACCCGGCAGATTGTCCAGCGAAAGACAGTTGTTGAGCTCCACGAGCCGGCTGGCCTGGCGCGCGGGTACGACGATGTCGTCGGTAACGGGCTGAGCAGTCACTGAACTCCCCTCTCGGGACGTGCGCCGGAGCCGAAGAGCAGCCGGTGCGGGTTGTCGTAGCGGATCACCGCGGTCGCGGCGTCGCCTTGGCGCAGGTCGGTCTGATCCGCATACGGCCGGTCGGTGCCATGCACCACCTGGTCGATACCGAGGACCCGAGCGACGGCGTCGATCGCCTGCGGGCCGTAACCCGAGGTGTCGACGAAAAGGTTGTGATCGATCTTGCCGAACCGCCCACCGCGAGCAGTCAGCCGTTCGTGGTGCACTGGCGCGAGTCCCGCCGCGGCCGCGAAGCAGATCCGCAGCCGGGGAAACGACGTACGCCCTTGGAACGCATGCCAGGCCCACCAAGCGGCCTGAAGTTGTGCCGGGTAGTCGACAACCGGCGCCCACCAGCCCGGCACCTCACCGTCGGCCTTCACCGCTGAACCCGGATGCACCAGAACCGGCCGGTCAAGCCGCTCGGCCAACGCCAGCAACTGCCCCTGCGACTCCCAGGCACTCGGCGTCAGCACGGCATCCGTCGGCAACTGAACGCCGAGAAAGCCCTGACCGATCAACGTTTCCAGCCCGGCAAGATCCGGTTCGACCAGGTCGACCGCGGCCCAGGCCCGGAACGGCTGCGGCAGCTCGGCGGCCCCTTGGTGCCAGGCGCCGAGCAGCTCGGTATCACCCAGGCGTTCAATGCCGAGCGGGCTTGAAAGCGACAGACCAACCAGCTTCGTGCCGTCGTCGAGCTCCCGCGCCTGCCGCTTGTCGACGGCGTGCGCGGCCGGATCCACCTGGTACGGCGGTTCGCCGGCGGTGTGCAGGGTCCAGCCGTCCAGGTACGGCGGCTCGGTCCGGGCCCGCAGCCGGTCCACGAACGCGCCCGGCCACAGGTGCTGGTGGACGTCGATCACGCCGGTCATGAACTGGCCCTCTCTGACGTCCGGATCCCCTTGTTCTGAAGGTTTTGAAGCGCTTCAATCTGATCGCTATTGAAGCGCTTCAATCCCTGCCTTGTCAACTTCGGTCCGGGAAAGTGTCGGCGGCAGCACGTAGGGTGCGAACCATGTCCGGATCGGCTCGTCGGCCAACCCTCAAGGACATCGCGGCCGAGACCGGCCTCTCGATGACGGCGGTGTCCTACGCGCTCCGGGGTCTGCATGGCACCCCGGAGACACAGCAGCGCGTGCAAGACGCCGCCGACCGGCTCGGTTACTCGGCCGATCCGATCGCCCGTGCCCTGGCCTCCGGCCGCAGTGGTTCGGTCGGCGTGCTGTGCGCCTCCCTGGAGGACCTGTGGCAGCAACGCCTGGCCGCGGCCCTCGGGCGCGAACTGCTCGCCCCGGATCGCAACGCCTGGATCATCGACTCCGCGGATGACGCCGAGCGGCAGCTCGAACTGGCCCAGCACCTGGTCGACCACCGGGCCGACGCGATCGTGCTGATTCCGATCGATCCGGCCGCCAAGACCTGGGCCAAGATCGCCCGCGAGGTGCCGGTGATCGCGATCGGTGACGCCCTGCCCGCCGCCAAGGCGAAGTCGGAGGTCCTGTTCGACAACGAAAGCGGCATCAGTACGGCGCTGCGCACGCTGGCCGCCGCCGGGCACAGCCGCGTCGCGGTGCTCAGTCCGAGCCGCCGGGTCGAAGCCGAGCGACCCGCCGAGGAGATCGCCCATCGAGTGGCGCGCGACCTTGGCCTCGACCTGCGGGTCGTGCCCTGCCCGCACGATCTGGCCGGCGCGACCGAGGTGGCCCACGCGCTGCTGATCAGCACCGATCGCCCGACGGGCATTCTCGCGCTGGCCGACTCGATGGCCTTCGGCGTCTACGCGGCGAGCAAGGACCTCGGCATCACGATCCCCGCCGACCTGTCCCTGTTGGGGTATGACGATCAGCCGATGTCCCAGCTGCTCGATCCACCGCTGTCGACGTTCCACTGGCCGCTCGACGACCTGGTCACCCATGTGGTCGAGCGCGTCACCTCCGCGGTCGATACCAACCGCCGCGTCCGCCGTACGACGGTGGAGCCGACACTGGTGCAGCGCGCCTCGGTCGGAGCGCCGCCCGGCGGATAAGGCATCGCGGCTGGCCATACCGTTCAAACTAGACTGATTCACTGCACTTAAATTCCGGTGTCCAGCATCCGGTCGAACCGGCCATGGTTAGAGTGTGCGCATGGCCGATGAGGAGTACCGGGTAGAGGTCGAGCTCAACACCGCTGAGCACGGGCTGACCTTCTGGGAGCGTCTGCGCGCGCTGGATCTCGACGACGACGCCCGCAAGCGCCTGGGGAACAGCGTCACCGTGACCCGCGATGGCTCGCGCATGCTGATGTATGCGACCACCGAAACCGACGCCCGCGAGGCCGAGCGGACCGCGCGCGAGCTGGTCGCCGACGACGACCTGAACGCGGACTTCACGCTGACCCGCTGGAGCCGTACCGCGCAGGAGTGGCTCGACCTGAACGACACGTCCCACGCGCCCGCGCCGGCCGACGCGAACGACGACGTCGAGGTCCCGGACCCGCGCTACGTCGCGATCCAGGCCTACAAGCCCGAGTTCCTCCGCGACCTCGGCCTCTAAGCCTTCCCGTCTGCTGAACGGACTTCCCGTTTGCTGAACGGACTTCCCGGCGTCGAGCGGCCTGCGGGCCTTTCCGGCGTCGAGCCGGGTTGAGCCGTTGCTTCAGGCCTCGGTCAGCCGGAGGCGTCGTACTCTCGCAGTGGCTCGGCGCGGATCGTCCGCGGCCAGAGCCAGCTCTAGCCGTTCGTAGACCTCCAGGTCTTCCGCACCGGTCGAGGTCTGTGCGAACTGCCAAAGCAGATCCGCGTCCGCTGACTCCAGTACGGCGGCGCGAAGCGTGGCGTCGAGTTCATCGCGTTCAGCCCTTAGAGCGGGTGCTTCCGACCGAACCAGCAACGGCCCGCTGTAGTGGTCCAAGGCCGTACCAAGGTCACGAGCCGCCAGGGCCTTCCGAACCACCTTCACGTCACCGGTGACGTCCGCGATGATCCGGTAGGGCTTGGTGTCGAGTACGCCGGACCCGAGCACGTTCCGCAGCCGGTGCATCTCGGCGCGGACCGTGGCCGGATTGCCCTCATCGCCGTACAGCTGAAGCATCAACTGCTCCGCGGTCAGGCCGGCCGGGTGCAACATCAACAGCGCGAGCACCTCCGCCCGGCGCAGGGTCAACGCGATCGGCCGGCCGTTCACCGTCGCGACCGGCTGGCCCGATCCGAGCAGCTTCAGGTCGAGCGACGTACGGCGCCGAACCGCACCAGGGATACGTAGCAGATAGCCCTCGGCCAGCGATTCGACCACGGCCTCCCGGCCATCGCCGAGCTGGATCCGCTCGGCGCCTTCGGGAACTTCCAGGCGATGCGGCAACCACGCGAGCGGCTGAACCGCGAGCACCCGGCCGGTCGGTGTGAGCAAGGCGCCCGGCTCGTTGCCGAGGGCCATCAGGTGCCGCATGTTCCGGGCGCGCAGTTGCTCGTCGGCCGCGGCCATCAGTACCCGCAACTGGCCCTCGGCCAAATGGGCGGCGGCCGTGACCAGCGCCATCATCGCGGGATGCACCGTGCGCAACGGACCACTGACGTCGACCGCGCCGATCAGCTTGCCGGTGTCTGGATCGTGCACGGGCGCGGCCGCACAGGTCCAGGCGTGGATCCGCCGGACCAGGTGTTCGGCCGAGTGGATCTGCACCGGCTGGTCGGTGGCCAGCGCCGTACCCATGCCGTTGGTACCGATGGCGCTCTCGGACCAGATGGCGCCTTCCGACAACGCGATCCGGTCGGCCTGGCGCCGTACGTCGGCGGCACCTTCACGCCAGAGCACCAGGCCCTGCGCGTCGGTGACGATCATGATGTGCGACGCCTCGTCGGCGATGCTGGTGAGGGTCTGCCGCAGCACCGGCAGCACCGCGTTCAGCGGATGGGCCTCGCGTACTTCGGCCACCCGGTCCGCCCCGTAGACCACCGGCGGCGCGTCCAGATCCGGATCGACCCGGGCCGCAAGGGATCGTTGCCAGGACTCGGCAACCACCGGGCGTGGTTCGGCGGAGGCCCGGCCACCGCCGAGCACCTCGTCGTACAACGCGCTGAGTCGGCGCGCCTGCTCGGTGTCCACGCCCAACCCTCCCCCGGAAGCGGGTCCGGGTTCAAGGTCGCGGCGTGCAACGTTGGTGCAACGTACGGCGACCTACCGTCTGGATCATCGCCAGTTCTGATCCCAGGAGGATCCGATGACCATCTACTCAGCTCCCGGGCAGTCGGGCAGCCCCGCCGAGTACAAGTCCCGTTACGACCACTTCATCGGTGGCGAGTACGTATCACCGGCCAAGGGCGGCTACTTCGAGAACCCGACGCCGGTGACCGGCCAGGTCTTCACGGAGATCGCCCGCGGTACCGCCGACGACGTGGAACTCGCGCTCGACGCGGCCCACGGTGCCGCCCCCGCCTGGGGCCGTACGTCGTCCGCCGACCGGGCCAACATCCTGAACAAGATCGCCGACCGGATGGAGGCCAACCTCGAGCAGCTCGCGATCGCCGAGACCTGGGACAACGGCAAGGCCGTGCGCGAGACGCTCGCCGCCGACCTGCCACTGGCGATCGACCACTTCCGCTACTTCGCGGGGGCGCTGCGCGCGCAGGAGGGCACGATCTCGCAGGTGGACGACGACACCGTCGCGTACCACTTCCACGAGCCGCTCGGCGTGGTCGCGCAGATCATTCCGTGGAACTTCCCGATCCTGATGGCGGTCTGGAAGCTCGCGCCGGCCCTTGCCGCGGGCAACGCCGTCGTACTGAAGCCCGCCGAGCAGACCCCGGCCTCGATCCACCTGCTGGTCGAGCTGATCGCGGATCTGCTGCCGCCGGGTGTGCTGAACGTCGTCAACGGATTCGGCGTCGAGGCCGGCAAGCCCCTTGCTTCGAGCAACAGAGTGGCCAAGGTGGCCTTCACAGGGGAGACCACCACCGGCCGGCTGATCATGCAGTACGCCTCGGAGAACCTCATTCCGGTCACGCTGGAACTCGGCGGCAAGAGCCCGAACATCTTCTTCGCCGATGTCGCCAACGCCCGGGACGACTTCTACGACAAGGCGCTCGAGGGCTTCACGATGTTCGCGCTGAACCAGGGCGAGGTCTGCACCTGCCCGTCGCGCGCGCTGATCCAGTCGTCGATCTACCGGGAGTTCCTCTCGGACGTGACCGCACGGACCCGGGCGATCAAGCAGGGCAATCCGCTCGACACCGAGACGATGATGGGCGCCCAGGCCAGCAACGACCAGTACGAGAAGATCCTGTCGTACATCGACATCGGCAAGGCCGAGGGCGCCAAGCTCATCACCGGCGGCGGCAAGGCCGAGCTCGAGGGCGACCTGGCCGGCGGTTACTACGTCCAGCCGACCATCTTCGAGGGCGACAACAAGATGCGGATCTTCCAGGAGGAGATCTTCGGCCCCGTGGTCGCGGTGACCAGGTTCGACGACTACGCCGACGCGATCAAAATCGCCAACGACACCCTGTACGGCCTCGGCGCGGGCGTCTGGAGCCGCGACATGAACACCGCCTACCGGGCCGGCCGCGAGATCCAGGCCGGCCGGGTCTGGACCAACTGCTACCACGCCTATCCGGCCCACGCCGCCTTCGGTGGTTACAAGAACTCCGGCATCGGGCGCGAGAACCACAAGATGATGCTCGACCACTACCAGCAGACCAAGAACCTCCTGGTCAGCTACTCCCCGAACAAACTCGGCTTCTTCTGACCACCATGTCAGCCGGCCGAGTTGCGTGCACCGGTGAGGCGGCGAACCTCATGCGTCGCCTCACCGAGTCGCACGGCCCTTTGATGTTCCACCAGTCCGGCGGCTGCTGCGACGGCAGCGCCCCGATGTGTTTCCCCGTCGGCGAGTTCAAGCTCGGCGCCGCCGACATCCACCTCGACGGCCTGGCCTAACAAAACGGCCTCCCGAAGGAGGCCGTTGGACCAAAGCCGCGAGGCCTTGGCGTGGTACCGGAAATCTACCGGCGAGCGTCTCGGCGTTCAGACGCGACCACTCGACGCAGAGGGTCCTACGGGTTCCCTAGGGGTTGGGTCAGGGTAGGGATATGTCTACTGGGTAAGGGATTGTGGCACTCCTGTTTGGGCGGGGGAATGAGCCGAGCATCGGTACATGCTCACTACGTCGCCACCGCCCGCGGTGCGGGCCAGTCGTCCGCATCGGCCGTTGATCGCCGTCACCGTGGTGATGGTTGTGCTTGTTCTGGCCGGGATCGGCGGTGCGTTGATCGATGATCGGGAGTTGCTCGGGCATCCGATCTGGATGAAGCCGCTGAAGTTCATGATCTCGTTCGCGTTGTACACCGGAACGCTCGCGTGGATGTTGTCGTTGCAGACGAAGGCGAGGCGGCTCGGCTGGTGGGTCGGCACGATTGTCGCGGTCGGGCTGGCGGTGGAGATCGCGATCATCATCGGCCAGGTTGTGGTCCGGGGACGGTTGCTGCACTTCAACATGTCGACACCGACGGACCAATTGATGCACAACCTCTTGGCTACGACGATCTACCTGGTCTGGGCGGCGGTGCTGGTGCTCGCGATCGTGCTGCTGTTCGACAAGCCTGGCGATCGGGCGTTGCGCTGGAGTGTTCGGCTGGCATTGCTCACCACCCTGGGCGGCATGTTGCTCGGCAACCTGATGTTCCGCCCGACGCCGGGTCAGTCGCGGGTCGAGGCCGAGACCGGGGAGATGCCGCACATGGGCGCGCATTCCGTGGGCCGGGAGGACGGCGCGGGCGGTATGCCGATCATGGGCTGGAACACCGACTCGGGTGATCTGAGGATCGGCCACTTCCTGGGCATCCACTCGCTGCAGGTCATTCCGCTGATCGCCCTCGCGCTTGTCGTACTGGCCAAGCGGTGCCCGCGGTTGCGCCCGGAGGGGACACGGGCCGCCCTGGTCTTCGTTGGTGCCGCCGCCTGGCTCGGACTGATCTGGCTGACCACCTGGCAGGCGTTGCGGGGCGAGGCCCTGATCCACCCAACGACACCGACCCTGCTCGCGGCCGGCGCCCTCGCCGGCGGCACCGCCCTCGCCACCACCGCCGTACTGCTCGTCGGCAAACGAGCCGGCCAACCGTAATGACGTGGACTCGCCTCGCCGCCCTGCGTAGCGCGTCTTCATGAGTCTGCTGGACATCTTCCCGGCGAAAATTGGCCAGCAGACTCACAAAGACGATTCAGCAGGCCGCTGGGAGGCACCGGAGCGGCCAGACCACACGCGTTCTCCGGCCCGCAGCGAATGGTCCTGGTGGGACCACTCGCCGTGGTGGGGCTTCAGTCGGTGATGCGGTAGCCGAACTGGGTCAGGTTGGCGAGGGTGATGGGCCCGGGATCGCCGTCCTGGCGGAGTTTGAAGTGGGCCTGGACGCACTTGACCGCGAACACGAAGAACCGGGTCTCGCGGGTTTTCCGCCAGGCCATGAACGTGGTCACCGGGATCACCTTGATGCCCTTGAAGGCGAAGGCCATGAACTGCTCGGCATCGTGGGCCCGGCTGTGGCTGATCGGTTCGCCCTCGGCGGCCATCCGGACCGAGGTGATCGAGATGGTCACGTCGCGGACCGGGAAGGCGCTCGGCACGCCCTGTACGGCGCGGGCCTCGTCGCGGATCTCCTGGTACTTCTCCCACGTCATGCCCCGGAACCCCGGCGGGCCGTCGTCGCGGCCACCACTGGCCAGTCCGTTCAGGCCGTTCTTGTAGTGCTTGACCTGGCGCCGCGCGCCCGGCGACAACTCCTCGTCGCCGATCGCGACGGCGTGGAAGTGAATGACGAACCCCTGCGCGGGTGTTCGCAGCCAGGCGGCGAACCCGACCCGGCGGAGTTCCTCCAGCACCCGGCGACGTCGTACGGCGTCCAGCGTGCGCGCGCGGAAGTCCGCCGCGCCACCACCGTCGTGTACGTCGGCCGAGGCCTTGACCGCGCCGTTGTTGAACGAGCCCTGCATCACCTTGAGCGTGAAACCGAGATTGTGCTCGGCCTCTTCGATCATGTCGATCGAGCGCTGGTTCATTCTGACCCCGCGCCATTCCAGGGCGGGCATGTCAGTTGCCCCCGTCGTACCGCTGCAGGTCGTCCTCGTCGAATCCCCCCGGATCCGCCGGTGGATCATCCCCGTCGGACCCGATCAGGTCGTACCCGTCGTCATCGTCGTCCAGCAGGTCCAGCCGTTCGACGATCTCCTCCTCGAGATCTGGCATCACGAAATCCCCTCGGACCGTGCGCCGTACCCCCCATTGGCCGGCGCCCCCACTGTCATCGTGCGCCGCCGGCCGGAGTTCGTCCACGGCTGGAACTGCCCGATCAGGCAGCCCCAGCCGCCATGACGCTCCCAACCGAGCCGCGAGGTCCAGGGCGCGAGGCTCAGTCGCGGAGTAGCCAGCCGCCGAGGTTCTCGTCGTCCGTGCCCAGCAACATCGAGGTGCAGGAGGGCGTGAGGCAGGCCAGCGCCTCGATCTTGCGGTCGTCGTACTCGTCCATCGTCCGGGCCTTCGGACGAAGTGTCAGGCTGGGGCCCGCGGAGACCTTGCCGATGACGTGCACGGCCGAGACGAAGGGCCCGTCGTCGCCCGGATCCGCCGCCGCGGAGACCACCAGCGAGCCATCGGCGGTGACGTCGAGATCGGAGATGTGCCGGACGAACTCGGTGGGCGAGGGCGCGCGGAAGGTTACGGTTTGCGCCGGGCCGAAGGTCAGGGTGGCGAAGTCGAACGAGGCCGCGTACAGCTTGCTCAGCCGCTCGTCCTGGCCGCGATCCGCCCACAGCGCCGTCAATCGGCCGCCGACCGTGGCCAGGGCGAACGACTCGTAGTCGTCTCCCGGCTGACCGATCGGCAACTGGAACGTCCTCAGCACGGTCGCGGTACCAGGCTCGACCAAGATGTGAAAGCCCTTGCCCTTGCTCGCCACCACGATGAACTCGCCGGCGTGGCCCGGCACCGGGTCGATCGACTCGAGATCGATCGGCAACTCCCCTTGCCACGTCAGCGGCTCGGTGACCGGCGTACGGCCCGGGATCCAGGTGGTTCGCGCGATGCGGTTCTGGCCTGGCTTCTTGTTGTCCCGCACGATCAACGCTTCGATGCGGCCGTTGCTCTTGCTCAGCACCGAGATACCGCTGATGCCGGAGTTGATGTCCGTACCGACCTGCACCCAGTCCGGGCAGGCGTCGGCTCCCGGCGCGACGACGGCCAGCTGCACTACGGCGAGTAATCCCACTAGTACTTTACGCATGGCCGGAACCTAAGTTCCCGCTCTGACCGACTGCCAGGAAGATTCCGAAACTGCCGGTTAGGCACACCTTCGTGATGGGTTCCATACCGAACTGGGCCGTGACACAGGTGACACGGACATGACTCGCCGGTAACCAGCCAATACGATCACTGGTATGCAGATCTTCGCCATTGTCGTCTCGCTCACCGTGGCCCTCGTGGGAATCGCGCTGTTCGCGAAGACGATCGGGCAGATGGTGTCGGTGATCCGGCTCGGGCAGCCGGCCAAGCGGACGGACCAGCCGGTTCAGCGTAGCGTCACCCTCGCGAAGGAGACGCTGCTGCACACCCGGATGTTGCAGTGGAGCCACATCGGCGTACTGCACTGGTTTGTCGCCTTCGGCTTCATCGGGCTGTTCCTCAGCCTGGTGACGGCGTTCGGCCAGCTCTTCGACGCGCACTGGGTGCTGCCGCTGATCGGCCACTGGTTCCTGTTCGAGTGGGTCAGCGAGTTCCTCAGCTGGACCGGCCTGCTCGCGATCATCCCGCTGACGATCATCCGGATGCGGCACCGCCCGTCCGGCTCCGAGGGCCGGTACAGCCGTTTCTCCGGTTCCCGGATGTGGCAGGGCTACTACGTCGAGTTCACCATCGCCGCCGTACTGATCTGCATCCTGCTACTGCGCGGCCTGGAGTACGCGATCGCTCGCGGCGAGGCGACCGCCTTCCACTTCCCGCTGACGTTCTTCATCGGCGAGGCCTTCAGCGGCTGGTCGGACTCCACCCTGGAGAACGCGATCTACCTGGTCGCGATGATCAAGATCCTGATCTCGTTCGCCTGGATGATCACGATCTCGCTGAACATCACCATGGGTGTGGCCTGGCACCGCTTCACCGCCTGGCCGAACATCTGGTTCAAGCGCAAGGCCGACGGCGGTACGGCGCTGGGCGCGCTGCAGCCGATCAGCGTCAAGGGTGAGCCGATCGACTTCGAGAACATCGAGGAGCTGGACGAGGACGCCGCGCTGGGCGTCGGCAAGATCGAGGACTTCACCTGGAAGGGCCTGCTCGACTTCACCACCTGCACCGAGTGCGGCCGTTGCCAGTCGCAGTGCCCGGCCTGGAACACCGACAAGCCGCTGTCGCCGAAGCTGGTCGTGATGAACCTGCGCGAGCACGCGTACGCCAAGGCGCCGTACCTGCTGGCCTCGTCCGACGAGGAGCGGCAGTCGCTGTCGGACCTGGTCAAGACCGAGGTCGAGCGCCCGCTGGTCGGATCGCCCGATGTCGCGGTGATCGACGAGGACGCGCTCTGGGCCTGTACGTCGTGTGGCGCCTGCGTGCAGCAGTGCCCGGTCGACATCGAGCACGTCGACGCCATCATGGACATGCGACGCTACCAGGTCCTGATCGAGTCGTCCTTCCCCTCCGAGCTGAACGGCCTGTTCAAGGGCCTGGAGAACAAGGGCAACCCGTGGAACATGAGCCCGTCCGGCCGGATGGACTGGGCCAAGGATCTGCCCTTCGAGGTCAAGCAGGTCGGCACGGACGTCGAGACGCTGGCCGAGGTCGAGTACCTGTTCTGGGTCGGGTGCGCCGGCGCCTACGAGGACCGGGCCAAGAAGACCACGCAGGCCGTCGCGGAACTGCTCAACATCGCGGGCGTCTCGTTCGCCGTACTGGGTGATGGCGAGACCTGCACGGGCGACCCGGCCCGGCGCGCGGGTAACGAGTTCGTCTTCCAGCAGCTGGCCATGCAGAACGCGGAGGTCTTCAAGGAGACCGGCGCGAAGAAGGTCGTCTCGACCTGCGCGCACTGCTTCAACACCTTGAAGAACGAGTACTCGCAGCTCGGCGTCGAGCTCGACGTCATCCACCACACCCAGCTGCTGAACCGCCTGGTCCGGGAGAAGAAGCTGACCCCGGTGGCTCCGGCCGACAGCTCGCTCAACGGCCAGAAGATCACGTACCACGACCCCTGCTACCTCGGCCGTCACAACCAGGTGTACGACGCCCCGCGCGAGCTGCTCGAGATCATTCCGGGCGCGGAGTTCGCGGAGATGCCGCGCAATCAGACGAAGTCGTTCTGCTGCGGCGCGGGTGGTGCCCGGATGTGGATGGAAGAGAAGATCGGCACCCGGATCAACGTCAACCGGACCACCGAGGCGGTCGAGACCGGCGCGGACAAGATCGCGACGGGCTGCCCGTTCTGCCGGGTGATGCTGTCCGACGGCCTCACCGCCAAGCAGGCCGACGGTTCGGCCCGCGAATCCGTAGAGGTCGCCGACGTCGCCCAGCTCCTGCTCGCCTCCGTCAAACGCGGCGAGTAGCACCACCTACTTCGGCCCGCGAGTGGACGCGTTACACGCGACCACTCGCGGGTCTTTTCGTACCTCAACCTTCCGCAAGTGGTCGCGTACACGCGCGGGAAGGTGCAGAGGCGTCCGCCCGCGGGAAGACACCGGTGGGGTCAGCGCAGGTGGGAGGCGCCGTTGAAGTCGAGGACGGCGCCGCTGGACCAGCCGGCGTCGGGGGATGCCAGCCAGACGATGGCCTTTGCGACCTCTTCGGCCTTCGCAACCCGGCCGAACGGGCTCTGAGTACGGACGGCCTCGGTGATCATGCCCTCGGTCAGGTCCGTCGCGATGAACCCCGGCGCGATTGACGTCACGGTGATGTCATGTGGCGCCAGCGACACCGCCAGAGACTGCCCGAACGCGTGCAGCGCCGCCTTGCTCGCGCCGTACGCCGGCACGTCGGGCTCACCGCGATAGGCCCCGCGCGAGCCGACGTTCACGATCGCGCCACGCCGCACGCCGTCGGCGGGCTCGACGTCGATCATCTGCCGGGCCACGCACCAGGTGAGGTGGGCCGGGCCTTCCAGGTTGACCGCGAGAGTACGGCGCCAGGCCGTCACCCACTCGTCGTACGGCGTCTCGGCCAGCGGGTGGCCCAGGCGCCGGGACCCGGCGACGGGCTGGTCGACGTACATGGCGGCGTTGTTCACCAGGACGTCGATCCGGCCGAGCGCGCGGGCCGATTCCTCAGCAATAGCAGGGATTTCGGCCGGATCGCCGAGGTCACCGGCGACCACGGCATGTCCCTCGCCGGGCAGGCCGGCCCGAACCGCCTCGGCCCGGTCGACGGAACCACGGCAGTGCAGCACCACCCGATCCCCACCGGCCGCGAAGGCCCTCGCCACTTCGGCACCGACACCACGGGAAGCTCCAGTCACCAGCACGCCTCGACTCATGCCCTCATTCTGCCGTTGGGCAGCAACTGACATCACCTGGCGGCACCGTGACATCAAGATGGTTGACAATGACGTCATCATGACGTCATGCTTGCTGTCATGGAACTTGATCACTATCTCGAGTCGGTTCGCCGTAGCGTGCAGAACGCCACCGCGTTGGCCGACGACCAAACTCGCTCCGTGGCCCAGCGCCTCGGAGCCACGCTGGATGACGCCGGCCGCCTGGCCCTCATCTCAGCCCTGTCCGACGCCGCCGGGGAGATCAGCCGCGAGCTGTCGCCCGGTTCGGTCGAGCTCCGGATGGCCGGTGGCCGGCCGGAGTTCGTAGTGACGCCGGCGCCCAGCCAGCTCACCGGCGCGGATGACGACGACCACGACGATGACGACAGCGCGACCGAGTCCGGTCCGGAGCAGAGCTTCGACTTCGACGCCGACGAGCCGACCGCGCGGATCACGCTGCGGCTGCCGATGTCGGTGAAGACCAAGGTCGACGAAGCCGCCGGCGCCGAGGGCATCTCGGCGAACGCGTGGCTGATGCGCACGGTGATGACCGGCCTGACCGGCGACCGTGGCCGCGGCCGCGGTCCTCGTCCACCCCGGCCGCCGCGTCCCCCGCGGGGATTCGACGTGTTCGGTCCCGACGGGCCGTTGGGCCCCGATGGCCCTTTCGGCCAGGACGGCCCGTTCGGCCCCAACGGTCCCTTCGGCCCTGAAGGCGTCTTCGGCGAGCGCGAACGCGGTGAACGCGGTGAACGCGGCCGGCGTCGTGGTGACGGTCATGGCCGCGGCCGCCATGGTGGCCCGGGTCAGCGCATGCAGGGGTGGGCCCAGTGAGCGACTATCCCTTCGAACTGCGGGACACCTCGATCGACCGGGTCCGGATCGAGATCGGCGCCGGCGTGGTGGAGATCGCGCCGATCGACGGCGAGGAGACCCACGCCTTCCTGGAGGTGCTGCGCGGATCGCCCGAGGACGGCGTCGAGGAGATCACCTTCCGGGTGGTCTCGGGCGAGCTCGTGGTGGACACCCCCAAGCACCTGTTGCGCCACTCCGTCGAGGTCCGCGTGCGGATCGAGACACCACGCGCGCTCGGGGCCCGGATCAAAACCGGCGCCGGGGACATCGTCGCCACCACGCCGTTGTCGGAGTCACGGCTCGACACGGGTTCGGGTGACATCCGGCTGGACGACGTCGAAGGCACGCTCACCGCGAGTACGGGCTCCGGCGACATCCGGGTCAACCACACCGCCGGAGCGGCCCGGATGAAGACGGGCTCGGGCGAGGTCGAGGTATCCCGCGCCGACGGGCTCGTCGCGGCCTCGACCGGTTCGGGCGATGTCCGGATCGGTGACGCGGCCGGTCCCACCACCATCAAGGTCGGCTCGGGCGACATCTCGATCGAGCGAGTGCTCGGTCATTCGGTGGCGACCTCCGGCTCGGGCGACGTCCGGGTCGATCGCGCCGAAGGCCCGAGCGTGCGGGCCGAGACCGCCCGGGGCGACGTCCAGGTCGGCGTACCAACCGGCACTCCGACGTACCTGGATCTGAAGACCGTGACCGGGTCGATCCGCTGCGATCTGGAACCGGGTCAGCAGCCCGCCGAAGGCGAGCCGTCGCTACTACTGCGGGCCCGCACCGTGTCCGGTGACATCACCGTCGTCCGGACCTGACCGAGCACGAACCGCACGGGGAGTACCGCGAGGAGCGGCACGATGATCAGCGAGAACGAAGAGATCGCGCGGTTGCGCATCGAGGAACGTATTCAGCAAGCCGAGGCCAGGGCGGCGCTGCACGAGTCGTCGCCCGGCCCTCGGCATCAGGCGGCGAGCTTGTTGCGCCGCTGGGCCGACCGGTTGGAGCCGCAGCCGCGGGTGCGGCGTCCGGCCCTCAGCAGGTGAACCGCCGGCGCACGAGCGTGGCGGAGAAGCCGGTTCTCCGCCACGTCGGTGGTCTCAGATGTCGGTGCGGTGGAAGTTCATGAAGGAGCGGGACGGCGTCGGGCCGCGCTGGCCCTGGTAGCGCGATCCGTACTTGTCCGAACCGTAGGGGTGCTCAGCCGGTGACGACAGCTTGAAGAAGCAGAGCTGGCCGATCTTCATTCCCGGCCAGAGCTTGATCGGCAGGGTCGCCACGTTCGACAGCTCCAGCGTGACGTGACCGGAGAAGCCGGGATCGATGAAACCGGCGGTCGAGTGGGTGAGCAGGCCGAGGCGCCCCAGCGAGGACTTGCCCTCCAGGCGCGCGGCAACATCGTCGGGCAGGGTGACCAGCTCGTACGTCGAACCGAGCACGAACTCACCCGGGTGCAGGATGAACGGCTCGTCACCCTCGGGCTCGACCGTTCGGGTCAGGTCGGGCTGTTCCTCGGCCGGATCGATATGCGGATACCGGTGGTTCTCGAACACCCGGAAAAAGCGATCCAGGCGTACGTCGATACTCGACGGCTGAACCATGTCAGCATCGAACGGCTCCAGCTGGACCCGCTTCTCGTCGATCTGGGCCAGAATGTCGCGATCGGAGAGCAGCACGAGCGAAACCTACCGCACCGCTCACCGCTCGACCGCGTTCAGCCGATCAGGCCGGCTACTTGAACACCTTGTTGAACTTCGAGACCTGCGTGGCGAACGACTTCACCTGCGCCGGAGACCAGTCCTTCAGCAGGTCCTCGACCACCTTGCTGCGCTTCTTCTTTGCGGCGGCCAGCTTGCGCTTGCCGGTCGCGGTCAGCGTCAGCAGCGTGGCCCGCGCGTCCGACTTGTCCGCCGCGCGCTTCAGCAGGCCCTGCTCCTCGAGACGTGCACAAGCTCGGCTGACGGGCCCCTTGTCCACCTCGAGTGCAGCGACCAGATCGGCCATCCGGACCGGCGCCAGCTCCTCGACATGATTGAGCAGCGCGTATTGCGCGGGCTCCAGGTCGGGATGGGCCTCCTCCGAGAGCGTGCGCTGCAGTCCACGCAGGCGACGTGCCAGCGTGACGAGCTCATGCTCCAGGTTTTCGAGTGCCGCGTTCGGATCAGTTGCCACCTCTTCACCCCTTCGAATCGTGTTGCCCCGCAACCATCTTGTCCGGTCCTGGCCAGGACCGCGTCCTCACGTTGCGACAAATGTTGCCCCCGGCAACGCGTTCTAATCTGCCAGAAGATCGGGCGTCTGCCCAGTCCAAGGCGTGTTGACCCTGGACCCCCCTGCACACATCCACGCGGACCAGGTATGATTCTGCGCATTGCCGGACGTAGTCAGACCGGCAGCGCGGGTGTAGTTCAATGGCAGAACATCAGCTTCCCAAGCTGACAGTGCGAGTTCGATTCTCGTCACCCGCTCTTACCCAGGCTTCACGTATATATACACGTAAAAGAGGGCACCATCTCCTTTCGGAGACGGTGCCCTCTTCGCACTCAAAAGCCTGAGCGTGCAACATCCGTGCGACTAGGACCCTCGATCAGCCGGTCTCGGACGCCTCTCCCCCGTCGGGTCCGTGCGCCTTCCTGTACTCCTCGATCGCATCGTTCAACGCCGCTGCGATCGCGCCGTCGGCCTGCCGGGTGGCGTGCTGATAGATGATCGCGGCGTTCATGCTGTCCTGTCCCATCCGGGCCATCAGGTCTTTCGTGCTCGCTCCGGACTGGGCCGCGAGGGTGTTGCCGGTGTGCCTGAGATCGTGGAAGTGCAAGCCCTTTGCCCCGACCGACTCAGCCGCCTTGCTCCATCCCAACTTGTTGAAATTGCTACGACGCAGGACCGACCCCTTCTCTCCGAGGAACACGAAGGCATCGCGGCCGGGGGCAACGAACTCGTCTAGGTGCTCCTGCACGAACGGGACCAGCAAGGCCGGGATGGAGACCGTCCGCACACCGGCGTCGGACTTCGGCGGGTGTAGCTCCATTCCGGAACCGACCACCTCGATCCATTGCTGCCGAATGCGGATCGTCTTCTTTGTCAGGTCAATGTCCCTGCGCTGAATCGCAGTCACCTCACCCCATCGCAGACTCGCGAAGGTGGCAACCAAGATGAAGACCCGTAGGTGGCGCGGCATCTGGTCGGCCAGCTTGAACACTTGGTCGATGGTGAGCACTGGGCGTTCCTTCGGGCGTTCGATCCCCGCGCCGACGATCCGGCATGGGTTACGCCGGATCAGCTCATCATCGGTCGCGGTCATCAGAATTGCTCTCATAAGCCGGTACGCCTTCGCCACCATCGTTGCGGAAACGCCGCGATGCGTTTTGTCGGTACATGAGTCCTTGCAGCTCTTGAGATGCTTCTCGGCCATCAGTTCCGCGCGCCAAGTCCGGATCAGCGCGGGCGTGATGTCGACCAAATCGACGGTGCCGAATTCCGGCTCCAGGTACCGCTTGTTGAGCCAGACGTACAGCGCCTTTGTCCGGACTCGCAGGTTCGGCCGCTCTTCAATCCACTTCGCGGCGTACGGCCCGAACGGCTCGCGTCCGATATCGGGGTCAGTCCATCGGCCGCGAATCACGTCGGCCTTGGTCGCGGTCAGCCAGTCATCTGCCTGCGTCTCGGTCTCGAAGGTGTACGGCGCGGGTCTCCGTGCACCGGTGATGGGGTCGATGTAGGTCGCCTGCCAGTTGCCGGACTGTAGCTTCCTGACCGCGCCGAACTTCCGCCTTCCCTGCCGTGCCATTAGGCAGCCCTCCGCACATTGCCTCGGGTGATGGCTTGCACCGTCTGGGCGTCGATGTATTCGGCCAGAGCGGATTCCGGAATGCGCACCATGCGGCCAACGCGCACGAACCGGATACGTCGTTCAGCGATCAGGCGGCGAGGGAACCGCTCGCCGCTGCTATCCCACGTGCCCAGCACTCGGGCAGCGTCGGCAACCGTCAACAAGGTCTCAATCGTTCGCGTGCTCACGCGTGCAACTCCTCGGGTCGTCTGCGGATCGGGAAGGCGGCGCGTTGCCGGACGCGCCGTCATGCGGCGCCAGAGATGGTGCGGTCGCCGTTGTCGGCAAGAGGCTTCACGGACCTGGGGACCCAAGCCGTACCAGCCGTACCAGCCTCGTTTTGCCTGGTCAGGGCCAAGGAGGCTTGGTCGGGTGGTACGGCTTGAGCCGTACCAGTGGTGGAAGCCTCGTCGGGGCTGACCTCGGACAATGAGGCTGGTACGGCTGGTACGGCTTCCCCGGAGGCTGGTTTCGGGGCGGGGCAGTAGCGGTTCCAGGCGTCGACGAAATCGGCCCGGTAGTAGCCCTTGGCCTGCCCGCTCGGGAACCGGATGGTGTCGCTGCGGATCTCGAAGTCACGCAGCAGGTTGCCCATCTTCATCGCGGTCAGACCGGCCGCGCCCATCGTTGCCCACGGCGCTTCGGAGTCGTTCCTGAGCCGTTCCAGCAGCACGCTGGTCGGGAGCGCGTCGGCGTCCTGGAACGCCGTGCGGCAGTCGGCCAGCAGTCGAGTGGGGACGGATGTCTCATCGCCCGCATCGCGGTCGCTGGTTAGGACTACAGCGGCTTTGCGGGCCGCCCGTGGCCAGTTGCCACCGGCAAGGTCTGCAATGGCGATCATCGGTTCCCAGGTGTCGGCCGCGCGGTCTTCGAGCGGCATGTCCGGGGTTGCTGCCCGCAGCTCCTCGATGTGGCCACTGACCCACTTGAACAACCGCTCGCGCAGCGCGGCCAGCTCGGGGCCGTCGCGTACAACCCGGTACGGCGCTACGGTTTCGCCCGCTGCGCGGCGGCGCATTCGGATCACGGCGGCGCGGTCCTCGATGGTGTCGGGCATCGCGCCGATTCCTGCCAGTGCGGCCATGGCGAAGGTGTCGATCTTCTCGACCGACTTGGAGCCAGCGTCGTAGCGAAGTGCGGGGCGGCCGCGCTGGTGACCGGCGTTGAGTAGTCCGCGCAGGTCCTCGTTGTCGCCTGCCTTCGGGCCAAAGATGGTGTCGGCCTCATCGATCAGCAGCGTTGGCGGGTCTGCGGGTGCCTCACCGATGGAGCGGTACACCGCAGAGGGTGAGGCGTTGACAGTCATCAGCGGCCGGTGCGACATCCCTTCGACCGTGTCCAGCAATCGCGACTTTCCACACCGCCGTTCCGGTGCGCGGATGACAAGCCGCGGGGCGCAGTTCCACGCCGGTACGCCGTGGGTCGCGGCGATCCAGAGCACCACAGCGACCAGCGCGGATGTGCTGGGCAGGATCACGTATCGGCTGATGGTGCGGCTGACCTCGTCCAGCAGTTCGGCACCGTCGATCAGCTCGGCGGCGTCGGCCTGGTCGTGCTTGTGGGTGGTCATGCGGCAATCCCTTCGTCGCGGAAACCGCCAGCGATGGCGGCTCTGATGTCGCGTTCGGTTTGGGCGGCTTGGTGTCCTACGTAGGTGAGGGCAGCAACGGCGGCGGCGGAGTCGATCGCTCCGGCCGCGACCATGCGCGCTACGCCTCTGGCGGCTCCGTAGAGCGTGGTGCGGCGTTTGCCCTTGGGTGCTTGCCGTACCGCGTCCAAATGGGCGTCTAGGAGCTTGTCGGGGTGAGAGATGCCCCCTCCCCCAACGACGGCGGCCTGAGGCGGCGCGGTGGGTGATTCGGCCGGCCGAATTGGCAGGCACGCAGCGACCAGGGGCGGGGGCATCTCTGCTACCTCGTGGTCAGCGTCGGCCCACCGGTAAGGCAGGCCGGTGCGGTGATGGATCGATGGCGGGAGCACGACGTACCCGCCGTCGGCTTTGATGTCGATTCCGGGCCGGTTGGGCATCGGCCGTGACGGCATGTGCTGGCCGGGGTGGCGGTAGTACAGGTGCTGCCCGAACGAGCCGGTACGCACCCACCGGGTACGCGGCAGGACCGACCGCGCGACCAAGTGCACAAGGCTTGCCGTGCCGCCGTGGTCCGGGTCGATGTCGACTACCAGCAGCCCGGAGACCGCGCCGGTACGCACCGCCAGTTGGCCGTTCGGGACGGCGGCGATGATCGCGGCGATCCGGTCTGGGTCGGTGGTGGCGGCGTAGAAGCCGTGGCAGGTCAGGTGCCCGCAGGTCGCCGGGTCGTGCGGGGTCTCGCGGCGGGCGGCCTCCTTGCAGTCGTGGCAGTTGGCTACCGGCCGCTTGGAGCGGCCCAGCATGAACACCGGCCACCCGTGGTCGGCGGCGGCTAGTGCGGCGGTGAGTACGTCGGTCACGATCGGTCTCCTTCCGGTTAGGCGGCGTGGCTGTAGGCGGGTGCGGTCATGCACTCGACACAGCGGCCGTCTGAGGTCGGGATGCAGTAGTCGGTGACGGTGTGGCACTGGCCGCAGGTCCGGCGCGCTTCCATGGCCTTATCGAGGGCGTTGAGCTGGGCGGGTGAGGCGACGCGGGATGGCTTGGCCAGGTCGAGGCGGTACAGCCACGCGAAGCGGTGGCCTTTGCGCCACACCACGACCGCGTACGGCTCCTGTCCACCGGGGCACATGCGCATGGCGCGGAGCTGGCGGCGGGTGGCCAGGCCTGTCGGTGCCCAGCGGAACCGGAACACCGGCGTGCCGGACCAGTCCCACCCGAGTGCCTGTTGGCCGTTCCACAGGTCGATCCATTGGGCGCGGGCCGGGTGCAACAGCGACCGGTCGAACGGCACCCCGGTCACTTCTTCTCGCCTTTGCTGACGGTGTTGATGCCCGCGCTGCGGGCGTCGCGGATGTGGTTGACGACGTGGCGTCCGAGCCGGACACGGCGCCCGGTTCCTTCGCAACGGCCGCACGGCCGGAACACCTTGCCGAGCGGTGCTTTGCGCTTGCCGGTGCCGTCGCATCGGCGGCACTTGCCGAACGGCCAGACCAGGCAGGTGAGCAGGTAGAAGCCGATGACGCCGGTGACGGTGAGTGCCACGATCGCGGTCTGAGTGATGGTGTGGGCAGTGGCGGCCAGGTCGGCACTCAGGCCGATGAGGGCGCTACCCTGGCCGCTACCGTGGGTAGCGGCTGTGAGGGTAGAGGTAGCGAGGGTGCTGGACACGGAAAGCCTCCAGAGAGCTGTTTTTGGGCGTGAGGAGCCGGGGCCGCGACCCGCTACCTGCGGGAATACGGCCTGGTCAGAGTGGAGTTGTGAGGTAGCGGGGCGGGTAGCGTTGCCGCTACCGGTAGCGGCGGGCGCGCTACCTGAACCGTCCCGCCACCCCGATCACTTTGGTTACGTTCCGTTGATGTTGTTGCGGCGGTCGATCGCGGCGCGGATGTCGTCTGCGCGGGCACCCTTGCGGTTCACGCCGTCGCGTTTCACGTCCCGGCTGGGGACCTTCAGCGCGCGGGCCTGAGCCGAGATCGCATCCGGCGTCGTGCCGTCGTACTGCTCGGGCATCTGGGCCGCGAGCCGTCCGGCGATCGCCTCCCAGTGCGCGGCGGTGTCGGCGCCCATGACGGTGAGGATGTCGGCTAGCACGTCGCGGCTGGTCCGCTCGATCTGCTCTCCGGCCGCCTCGCCGGTGAGCAGGTTGAGGGCTTCGCGGGTCTTGCGGGCGGCGGTCAGGATGTGGTCGGCGTCCTTGGCGTCGGCCAGGTAGGTCCGCACGGTCGGCGGGTTGTCGTCGGCGCCGTACAGGTAGCCCACGCCCCGGAACTTGTCGCCCAGCGGCAGCGTGGAGGCGTCGAAGCCTTCCTGGTAGGCGTCTCCGCCCAGCACGGCCATGGACACGTCACGGTTACCGCAGCGCAGCGCAAACCGCAGCGTGTGGTTGTCGCGGAACCGGTTGAACAACCGGGCCACGTCACCGGCGCCGACACCGGACGGCTTCTGCGACGCAGAGATCAGCCACACACCGGCGCTCGGGCCGACGGCCTGGATCAGCGACAGCTTGCGGGCGATCTGCTTGTTGATCTCCTGGTCCTCGGTCTCGAAGTACTTCTGGAACTCCTCGATGATCAAGATCCACACCCGCAGATCCGGGTAACGCGGGTCGCGGGCCAGGTCTTCGGTCAGCTTGCCGTCCGGGCACACCTCAGGGTCCAGGCCGGTCAGGATCTCGTTGACGGTGTTGATGTGGGTGATGATCTCGTCCAGCGCGGCGAGCAGGTGCCCGATCGGGTCCGGGTCGTTGATGTTCGGGACCTCACCGAAAATGATCCGGTGCGCGATTTTGCGGAACGCCAGCCAGTCCGGGGAGTTCTTGCCGTCGGCAATGATCAGCTTCACGTGCGGGTCCAGTGCTGCGTGCAAGGCGACCAGGCGGGCCGAGAACGTCTTGCCCTTGCGGGGCTGGGCACCGACCAGCAGCGAGAACCACGGCAGCGACAGCCACACGGTGTTGCCGCGCTCGTCCAGGCCGAACCGGACCGGGTTCCAGATCGAGCGGCGCTTGCCATCCAGCATGTCGGTGCGCCCGGCCGGGATGCCCAGCGGGTCCACGTCGGCAACGAACAACTTGTGGCGACGGCTGGAGGAGTCGTCCGGGCTCAGGAACACCTGACGCTCGTGCACGTCCAGGCCTGAGGCGATCTTCTCCCGGGCTTTTAGGGCGTCTGACCAGCCCAAACCCCACGGAAGGTCGATCACGACCTCGGTCCCGGTGTTGGACGTGTCCCGCGACATGGTGGACCCGAAGTTGACCTGCTTATCGGTCTTGTCCGGGTTGCCCAGACCGGCCGCGTAGTAGGCCCGCAACACGATGTCGGAGTTCAGCTTGCGGAACCGAGGGGCGACCACGGCGGTGCCGACCAGGGTCTGACCGGCCGGGCGGCCGTAGTGCGCCAGCGCGGCGACCGCACCGGCCCCGGCAGCGGCTACAGCGGCGCTAGGAGCCATGTTCAGCGCGAGCGGTGCACTGATGGCTAGGCCGATGTTCTGGGCCGCCAAAACGCCGCCACGCCACGCGCGGGTTGCCTTCACCTGGCGGTGGATCTGGCTCCACTCCTTGTACGCCTTCTCATCAGCGGCCTTCTGGTGAAGGGTTTCCGCGCCCGGTACCCACCACCAGCGAACCTGTGTGCGGACCAGCCGCGTGAAGCCACGCCCGGCGAACCACGCCAGCTTGAGGCCGTACCACGGCGAGCGGACCGCGTGGAATGCCGCGACGTGACCCGACCGGGCCAGCGCCTTCGTGATCGTGCCGCGCAGGTTGCCCGGCAGCAGATGCACCGGAATGATCGGCTGCCGCTCACCCTCGGCCACCGGCACCGCCAGGCCCGGGCGATCCACCGGCACCAGCACCTTGCCCGCACCCGGGGCGGCGTCGTCGCCCTGGTCCTCGTCCAGCGCCACTTCATAGGCGGTATCCATCCGCTCGACCTCGCCAGCCGACAGCGGCATTGGAGTGCCGGCCGAATCGCTAGCCGGGGTCGCGTCGTCACGGCGGGCGCGGCGGGCGTCCAGGTCGATCGGGTCGGCAACGTGCTCGATGGTCTCGGTCATGTCAGTTCTCCCCGCTCTCGTTGGCGTTCGTGACGATTCGGAAGGTGCCGACACGTAGCCCCATCTGACCGTCGGGCATCAGTTCGACGTAGGTGTTGTTCATCGCCTTCGCCACAGCGGCTTGCGTGGCATGAGGCCAGGTCTGGAACACCTTCGGGTCTGGGCCGAGCCAGACCAGCGCCACCATCAAGTGCGCGATCTCGTTCGGCGTGAACTCGGCAACCCGCTCGGGAGGGGTGGGCTGTGTCATCGCTCAGACCTCCCGGTCTTGGTTGCGGGCGTCGCGGCGCTTGGTGGTCAACAGCAGCGCCACTCCGCGCGGATAGGACAGCGGGACGGCACCGGCGGCGAGCGCAGCGGCGCGCTCAGGCTCGGTCAGTAGGTAGTGCTCGCGGATCGTGCCTTCAGCCTCGACCCACTCGCGCTTTTGGCCGATCCGAGCGGCAAACTCGTGCAGCTCCTCGGAGGTCGTCGCGAACAAGTGCGACCACTGAACGGCCTCGATCAGGATTTGACGCCGCATGTCATCGACGTAGACAGTCACGTCACTTCTCCTCAGCGGTAGGGCGGGCGTGGATCAGGTGGGCCAGCGCGGCACCCGCGCCGAGTACGGCGACCGGCAGGCAGGCGACCACGGTCGTGATCCACCACGGGGCCGACGTGACCCCGGCCGCGTCCAGGAGGTGGTAGGCGACCTGCCCCAGCGCGCCGAGGATCAGAGCACCGATGGCGGACCACTTCGCGAACGTGCGAGCCGATACCGGCACCTGGCCGGACAGCCAGACCCGCAGCGCGAACGCGGCGTAGGTCTCGACTCCGATCGGCAAGGTGATGGCGGAGTTGATCGAGAACCCGTCCGCGATCCCGGGCAGCGGGTGAACCACCCCGAACCCGGTCAAGGCACCGAGCCCGACCCAGCCGGACCAGACCGCGACGAACGCGGGCAGCGCCAGCAGCAGCACCGGCCACGACGACACCGGCCGACCGCCCACCGCCTCAGCACGCGGCGACCTGCGTTGCCACCAGGAGATGCCCCTTCCCGCGGTTTGCCCTTCTGCCGGAACCGGGTCTACGTCCGGGCTGACCTGCGGCTTTACCTCGATCGCCGTCTCCGGCTGATCGGCCTCGACCGGCGCGGGGGGCATCTCCTCCCCGCCAGCGTCAGTGCCGGTGTCAGCGTCCGGGGTCCAGTTCTGGACCACGTGTAGACGCGGCTCGACCGGTTCCGGCGCAGGCTCGGCAGGCAGGTCCGCACTGGTGTCGGTGTCGGCGGCGATGAGGGCCGCCCGGACCGCGCGGGCCTTGTCCGTGCCGATCCGAAGCTCGGTCTTCAGCATGTTCTGCGACGGGACCCGGCCGAGCTTGTCGGCAAGCTTGCGGGCGTCCGGAACCAGGTCTTCGACCGGGGTCGGGTAGGTGGTGCGAAGCGGCATGCTCATGCTGCAATCTCCTTGCCTGCAAGGACGCGGCGAGCGTCGGTCAGAAATCCGGACAGCGCCCACAAGCCGCCAGCGGCAACTGCGGCTTCGGCCGAGTCGGCGCGCGGAACGTCACCGGTCACCGTGGCCAGCAACGCCACCAAACGGGCTTCGAGTTCGGCCGGTACAGCGGCCGGGTCAACCCCAAGACGCTCGGCCTGTACGTCAGCCAGGCTCATTACGCGTGGCCGCCTCATCGGACACCGGCCAGCAGGACGGTGACGGCCGCCAGGGCGATACCGGCGATGGCCGCGATTAGGGAGGCCTGCAACAGGCGGTGCTTGGCCCAGGCCAGCCGCGACAGCGTGATCGTCTGGGCGCACAGCCCGGTCATGGCGTCTTCGTGGGTGAGGCGGTCGGCCAGCTCGGCGGCGGTGGTGCGACGCAGGGAACCGAAGTACAGGTAGTCACCGGGCACAGCCGCGCCGCGCTTGCGGTTGTGCAGGATCGGCAGCACGGCGGCGACGGCCAGGACCAGCGCGGCCAGCAGCAGACCGGCGGAGATGCCGAGGGCAACCTTTCCGGCGGTGGCGATGAACGGCTGACCGGCCACGGTGACGACGGCCGCGATCGCGGCGGTTTCCAGTCCGGCGGCGAACTGGGCCTTGCTGTCGGCCTTGCCGATCGCGCCAGCGGCCGTGTCGTGGACCTTCCAGGCCTGGTCAACGGCCGGACGGTCGGTGCTGTCCTTACGGAAGATTCGGCGGTTGGTCATCACGCCACCTCGGGAGTCTCGGTCTGGGCGGCGAGCTGGCGACGGGCGGCCAGGACGCGGTTCTCCGCCCGACGGATACGGCGGCGGTCCAGCGTGGAAGCCAGCGGACCAGCGTTGATCAGGGAAATTTCGGCGTCGAGTCGTTCGAGGTCGGCCGCGATCAGCGGCCATTCACGCTCGATCGCGGCCAAATCGGCGGCGGTGGGCTCTACGTCGTACGGGTGCTGAAGGGGGATGATGCTCACGGGTAGATCTCCTCTGTGCAGACGGATCGAGTTCGCCCTAGACGCCTCGGCGGGTGCCACCGCCGGGGCGTCGCTCTTGTTTGAGCCGGGAAGCTTGGACATGTCCAACATGTTCACCTGTGCATGTCCAACATGTCAAGCTTGGACATGCACGACCTCGTGTCGATATGTTCGACATGTCCAACATGGAGAGAAGGGCTCACGCAGTTGCCTGCATACGTAGAGATCGCGGAGACGCTGGCGGAAGAGATCACCGCTGGCACGTGGCCGCCTGGCACGTTGCTGCCCACCCACAAGGACCTACAAGCGCGCTTTAACGTCAGCCGGATTACCATCACGTCGGCCATTGACGAACTAGGCAAACAGGGCATGGTGTATTCCGGGTACGTCGGTGGCCGACGCGGAATAATCGTGCGCTCTATTGGCCGCACGGATCACTATGCGACCGATTCGCTCAGGTCAGACCGGGGCAAATCGTCGTATGACGCTTTCTCGGAGAACGCAAAGAAGGTTGGCAGGAAGCCTTCTAAGCGATTCGAGATGCGAATGGCTAAACCGCCGGTGTGGATCGCTGACCGCCTGGGAATTCCGCATGATCAGGTGGCTGTCATTCGCATCAGTCACCAGATCTTGGACGGTGAGCCGTGGGCTCGCGAAACGAGCTACTACGCTCTCGATTTGGCGCAGAAGGCCGGACTCGATACGACCGACGACCTTCCCCAGGGAACAATTCGAGCGCTCGCCGATGCGGGATTCGAGGAAATCGCTCGCGTCGATGAAGTAACCGACGAATCGGCAGGGCCCGCCGACGCAGCAGACCTGGCGGTGCCTGTCGGCGCGCCGCTCCTGGTGCAGACTCGAACGGCCGCCAGCAGCACACGCATCACCCGAGTCAGCCAGTTCCACCGCCTTGGACGCCGCAACCGACTCATCTGGGAAGTTGGCAACCGAACCGGATTAGACCTAATTCGCGCTGCAAGAGAAAGTGGGAAAGACGTATGACCACGACAGGCCTTTCGGTTTCAGATCGGTATGCCGATCAGGATCGACGCTGGTTCCCGCCTTTGGTTTTCCTAGAGCGCGAAGAACATCGGGAGCTGATTCACCGCCTTCGAAATGAGGCCGAAGAGTGGGTGGCGTCGAAGGGCCTGGATCAGTACACGGCCGGACCCAATTCCAAGTCAGAATTTGCCCACTCCGATATTGACCGGCTATTTGATGCAGGGCAATTCGTTGGGATTGCGCCGCATGATCAAGTCGTCGCAGTTGTCGCCGTCACTGAGCCGGACGCAGATTTTTGGACCCCTGAAGAGATAGCAGAACCGCAGGGCTACCTAAGTCGATTCCTCGTTGCGGAACACGGCAAGCATTACGGCGCGAACCTTCTGTCTGCCGTGAAGACCGCAGAGATGCGGCGTGGCTCTCGGTGGCTACGTCTCGACGTGTGGCGGACCAACACCGCCCTCCACGCCTATTACATGCGACAGGGCTTCAAGCACGTCCGAACGGAAGTCGTCCCCGGCCGGATGAGTGGCGCGCTCTTCCAGATGGACCTACACGGGGGCGGAAAGGTCGAGGACTACGACATGCCGAAGGCCTAGTCGGACGGCTCCGGCGGCGTGCAACATGCGTGCCACAAGCCGGGGCATGCAGGGGCCCGTAGCGGTAAGTCAGGGGTAGTGCCGTCCGGCTTGATGACGGTGGCTAGCACGGCTAGATTGATTTCCCAAGCTGACAGTGCGAGTTCGATTCTCGTCACCCGCTCCACGCAGAAACCCCAGGTCAGGACCGCAATCCCGACCTGGGGTTTCTTGTTTCCGCAGGCCGGAGTCAGCTGCCGCCGGCGCCGGTCAGCTGCGAATCCACGGACAGGATCCGCACTTTCCCGTTTCCCTTCGGCGGTACGACGAACGCGATCTGGTACAGCATGTCGTAGCTCAGCGTGCGAGTGAATTCTTTACCATTACTGAACGCAGTGACATCGCCGCGGGCCCATTTCGCGGCCTCGCCCAGCCGAATCGTCTGCAGATATCGCTCGCTGAAGGCGGCGAATACCAGCACCTCCGCACTTGTCGTGACAAATGCGACCGGTTCTCCGGACAGCGTGAAGGTATCGGTGACACCGGCGATGTAGACGTCGCGCAGATCTTTCGCCTGTTCGGCCGCACGGCGGCGCAGCAACTCGGTCAGGTCGGGTGAGTTGAGAAAGTTCTGCCCGTCCACCCCCTTGCTGAGGTACGCCGCCAGGTCGGTGGCCGCATTCAGCGCGGCCGCGTTATCTGCCGGAGAAGGAACTCGCAGTCCGGCCAGATCCGGTATTGGCATTACCGCCGCTGGTCGCACGGAATGCGTCAACAACCACGGACTACCCGCATTCTGGCGATGCCACACGCCGAGCTGGCGGATTTTCTGGTCCGTGGACACTCCGGACGAGACGACGAAGCGCATCGGATATCCGGTGTGGTCCGGTGCGGCGATCAATGGCCGGGTGTACGAGAACGGCGGCAGTACCGGTTTGCGCAGCGCCTTGCCGATCTGGAACGAGGCCCGGGTCTGCGCCAGTAGCGGGCCGCCTTCGACGGTCGTGATCAGGGCCTCGTCGCGGGTCCGGTTGGCGGAGGCGAAGACGTCGAGGTAGCGCCGCACCTCGGCACGGCCGGCCTCCGCCGTGGTGGCCGGCCGACTGAGCGCGGTGACGGTGTCCCGCTCCGCGACCGCGGCACAACTAGTTGCCGAGAGCATCAATATGGTCGTCCCGAGAGCACCCGCCCCACGCCGGACGCCGCCGCCTCGTCGTACGACGCCCCGCGCGACCACCTCGCGTTGTACCACCTCCCGCGCCCCAACGGCCCCGCGGCGTACGGCCGAAGCGTCGCGGCGTACGGCGGTGGCATCGCGTCGTACAGCCGGGGTCTCGGGCGTTCCGGCAGTTGCGTCATCACCGGTGGGGCGGCGGAACAGTAGGACGAGGCCTACCACCAGCAGGAGCAGGCCGGCCGCGGCGACCAGCAGGGTGGTGACGAAGGCGCCGGGTAGTTCGACGCCGTACTTGACCTGCGCGTCGAGAGCCGGTTTGCCGTCCGCGTTCATCACCACCACGTCGTACGGGCCATCGGCGATCGGCCAACTCACCTCGTTGCCGCCGCGCGCGACCCACCAGTCGAGACCGGCCGGCGGGGTCACCGCACCGGCCTCGCGATTGACCTCGTTGCCACCCAGCTGCATCGGCAACTGAATACGGTCGATCTTCAGATGGCGGACGTCCTTCAGATAGCTGGCAACGTCCAAGTCACGGGCAACACCAACGAAGAGTTCGCGCTGCCCGTCGGACGGACGCGCGCTGATCTGCAGCAGCGGCCCGTGCCGGTGGATCAGCTCCGGCGCGCTGATCGCGGCCGGACCGGGTGTCGAGAGCCGTTGCTCCGAAGACCAGATGGTGTCGTCCGGGCCGATCAGGACGAACCCGACCACTCCGGCGACGATCGCGAGCAACAAACCCACCAGGGCGAACGGCAACCCCAGCGCGATGCGGACAACACGCATGACAGAACTCCCCGTGTTACGACATGCCAGCCCCGGACCCAGTGGCACCAGCAGGGCCCGACACTAGCGCCGTCTCGCCGATCTGTTGAGATCTCGTGCCGATGGCGCGGAGTTGGCGGGAGGAGAGTACGGCGATCGCGGCCAAGGTGGTCGCGACCGCGCACCCCGCGACCGCCCACTGCGGACTCGTCCGGGCGGACAACGCGCCGATGAGGCTGTTCGCGACCAGCAGCGGCAGGGTCTGGACCAATCCGAGCAGCGACTGGAGCCGGATCAGGTGACTCCGCGGCGTGGCGGTCACGAACAACGGCCCCATGTGCGCGGTGAAGAGCCCGATCCCGCTACCCAGGACAAACGCCGTCGCCATCGCGGCCGGCGGCCTACCCGCGACGGCCAGACCAGCCGTCCCGACCGCGATGACCAGCGGCGCGAGACCGGTCACCAGGCCGGCCCGCCGGAAGGTCCCCCGCCGAGCGATCACGACGGTCACCAACAGACTCCCGGCCGTCGACGAACCAGCGAGCAGGCCTGCCGTGGCCGGACCCCAGCCGTGGGCACGGGCCAGCAGCGGAAGGCAGAGCGACAACACCGGCAGCACAAAGGCGGCGACCAGGCCCACCGCGACGAGGATGGCGCGCAACATCGGATCTGACCACGCCGTCCGCAGGCCGTCCCGGGCCGAGGCCAGCAAGGAGACGGCCGGACCGGCTGGCGGCGCGGCCGAAAACGGCGGCCGGATCAGCAGTACGACGACCAGGCAGATCGCGAACGTGAGCGAATCAGCCAGCAGCGCCCCGGTCAGTCCCACCGCGGCCACCAGCAGACCGGCCACCGGCCCACCGGCGAGGGTGATGACCTGACTGGTCGTACCGCGCAAGGCCATTGCCCTCGGCAACTGTTCGTCGGTGGCGAACAGCCGGGGGAACGCGCCCGACGCCGGTAGGTAGAACGCCTCGACACCACCGACCAGCAGCGCGGTGATCAGCAGTGCGGCCGGGCTGATCCCGGCGATCGCGATCACTCCGGCCAGCCCCAGGGTGAGCCCGCACAGCAGTGCGTCGCAGGCGATCATCACCCGGCGCGGGCCCCACCGATCGCCGAGCACGCCCGCCAGGATCAACAGCACGGCGCGCGGAATGACGAAACAGGTCAGGACCAGACCGGCGAGACCTGGTCCCAATCCCGTGGCGGCCCAGCCGAGCGCGAAGTACAGCGCGACATCACCGAACGTCGACAGCGAGGCGGCGGCCAGCCAGTAGTGGAAGGACCGCGGAAGAGCCTGCTGCCGGACATCGGTGCTCACGCGTCCAGGCGGATCGGCATCACCAGCGTGGTGAAGGTGCCCTGATCCGCTGACCGGACCACAACCGGACGATCGACCGCGCCGATCTCCAGCAATACGTCGGGTCCAACACTGGCACTCAGGGCCGCCGCGAGCAGGGACGCGTTGAAACCGATCCGGGCCGGCCTACCGGTGCAGATGGCCTCGACCGACACCTCCGGCTGATCCGGCATCGCGACGCTCAACCCGTCGGGCGTGGCGCTGAGCACGAGATCGCCCGTGACGGTGTCCAACGTCGCGAGCAGCCCGAGCCGGTTGACGAACAACCGAGTCGCTGGCGCGTCCAGACCGTCAAGAATCGCCTGGTACGCCGGATACTCCGCGGCCATCGGGGCCACCTCGACCTCGCCAAAGGTGATCGAGCCGGCCGTAATACCCACCTGCACCTCTGGCATCGCGGCAAGCGTGCGCAGCAGTTCGACCAAGGCGGCGGCTGGAACCAGTACGGAACGAGCCGAGCCGGTGAACGCCTTCGGATGCAACTGGCGGATCGACAGGCGGTAGCGATCAGTGGCAACCAGCTTCACCTCGTCCGGGCCGGCTTCCAGCAGGACGCAGGTCAGCGCGGGCAGTTCGGACGACGTGGCCGCTGCGGGCGAAACCTGGCGAATCGCGCTCGCGAGTTCGGCTCCGCCCAGGGACACGGCGGTCGCCGTGGGAACGGAACCGGCGAGGATCCGGGCAGCCGCCTGCCGGGCAGCCTCGGCCCGCAGCTCGATCGAGCGCAGGTGCGTACGGATGATCTCGGCGGCGGTCTCCGGCCCGGCGTCCAGTACGACGCGAACCTGCGCCAGCGGCAGGTCGATCTCGCGAAGGTCCCGGAGCATCGTGGCCCGGCCTTCCTGCGCGGGCGAGTAGTAGCGATAGCCGTTGCCGTCGTCGACCTCAGCAGGCGGAAGCAGTCCACAGTCGTCGTAGAACCGCAGCGCGCTGGGAGTGAGTCCGACCAGGCGGGCGAAGGAGCTGATGGTGAGCAGTTGTTCAGGCACGCCGCGATCCTTGGCCCTCAACCAACTCGAAGGTCAAGCAGACCTCGGCCGGCCACGGTACGCGCACGCGCGTCAGCACCGCGTAGCCCGGCCGGGTGATCATGACTCGATCCTATTGACCGGTGGGCCAGGTCGTTCGATGGTGAGGGATGGCCTTGCTGATCACTGACGAGTACCGGCGCTCCTTGGGCGAACTGCGCTTCCACCCGACGCCTAAGCGGGTCCGCGCTCGCAAGAACGGCGAAACCCTGGTCGATTCCGAACAGGCCCGCATTGTCTGGGAACCCCGCCGAGTGGTCGGCCAGTACGCCGTACCCGTGGCGGACATCGCCGCCGATCTGACCGAAGCACCCGCGCCGGCGGCGGCGGAACATCCCGTGCGGATGATCGACTCCCCCGTGCTGGACCCGAGTTCGGCCTTCGCCGTTCATACCTGCCCGGGTTCCACCTTCGACGTCGGCCCTTGCCAGGCCGCAGGGTTCGTCCCGGACGACCCAGACCTCGACGGTTACGTGCTGCTCGACTGGGCCGCCTTCGACGAATGGCTCGAGGAGGACGAACCGATCGTCGGCCATCCGCGCGATCCCCGCTCGCGAATCGACCTGCTCGCGTCGTCGCGGCACGTGCGGGTCGAGCTTGATGGCGTCGAGCTGGCCAACTCGGTTCGGCCTTTGCTGCTGGTGGAGACGTTCCTGCCGCCCAGGTACTACCTGCGGCCCGAGGACGTACGGATGGAGCTGCTCCAGCCGAGTGACCTGCGAACCACCTGCGCCTACAAAGGCCACGCTGCGTACTGGTCGCTAGGAACTACAGCCCCGAACATCGCTTGGGCCTACCCGGAGCCGCTCGACGGGATGCAGCGGCTTGCCGGGCTTGTCTCGTTCTTCACCGAGCAGGTGGACCTTGAGGTCGACGGAGTTCGGTTGGAGCGTCCGTTGACCCCATGGTCGTCGAACTAGTTCCGACGGGCTTGGGCCTCTTGAGCGACTACGAGGCGGTTCGGCGGCGCTACCAGTGGGGTGGACGGTAGAGGACCTAGACCTGGCGTGATCGACCCGAGGATGCTCGCGTGCCTCGCGCCCGTACAACTCGGAACCGTGGCGGTGAGCCCGTGCAGAGTCAGATAGCCCAGTACGGCGAAGGCGTAGGCCTCCTTGGCGGCCGAGGGCAGACCGAGTTCGTCGGTGGTTCGCAACGGGACCTCGCCCAGTTCCGCCGCGAGGAGCTGCATCAACACCGGATTGCGCGTACCGCCACCAGACGCGATGACCTCGGTGCCGCCGTACGAGCGAACCGCGTCGGCCACGGTCCGTACGGTCAAGGCAGTCAACGTCGCCACCAGATCGTCGGCCGGAATCACGTCCAGGCCGTTCATCGCGGCGGCCAGGTACGGCAGGTGGAACAGCTCCTTGCCGGTACTCTTCGGGCCGCGCCGGGCGTAGTACGGCTCGGCCAGCAAGCGCGTCAGCAACTCCTCGTGCACGTGGCCCCGCGCGGCCATCGCGCCATCCGCGTCGAACGCGAACTGGCCCGCGGTCAGATCGCACACGGCCGCGTCCAGTAACGCGTTGGCCGGACCGGTGTCGAAGGCGATCGGCTCCGCCTCGGGCGGCACCACCGTCACGTTCGCGATACCGCCGAGGTTGAGGGCGACCGGTGTACCACCTCGGCCGCGTAGCCAGAGCACGTCGATCAGGCTGACCAGCGGCGCGCCCTGTCCGCCCGCGGCGACATCCCGGGTGCGGAAACCGGACACCACCGGGACTCCCGTCGCCTCGGCCATCCACGCGGGCTGTCCGAGCTGAAGCGTGCCGTGTACTTGACCGTCTTCCACCCAGTGGTAGACGGTCTGACCGTGCGACGCGATCAGATCGGCCTCACCGCCGCCAAGCTGCTCGATCGCCTGCCGGGCGGCCGCCGCGAAGGCCTGGCCGATCGCCGTGTCGAGGCGGCACACGTCCTCCATCGTGGTCGCGGCCGGCGGTAGCGCCGCCGCCAAGGCCTCCCGCAGTTCCGGCGAGTACGGCGAACTCAGCAGGCCTAGCGGCTGCATGACGAGCGTGCCGTTGTCGATCCGCAGATCCGCCGCAGCGGCGTCGATCGCGTCGTACGACGTTCCGGACATCAGGCCGATCACTCGCATGGCTCAGTCCCTCAGCTCTTCGGCATGTTCGTTGCGCAGCGTCAGCAGACCGACCACGCTGACCAGCGACGTCACCAGCACGTAGTACGCCGGGATGTCGAGATTGCCCGTGCGCTTGATCAGCTCGATGATGATCAGCCCGGCCGATCCGGAGAAGACCGCGTTCGACAGCGAGTAGGCCAGTCCGAGACCGGTGTAGCGCACGGTGGTCGGGAACATCTCCGACAGCATCGCCGGGCCCGGTCCGGCCAGCAGGCCGACCACCGCGCCCGCGAGCAGCACCGCCACGCCCTTGACGCCGTTGCCCACCTCCTTGTCCTGCAGCAGGTTCAGCAACGGAATGGCCAGCACAACGATCAGGACCGAGCCGGTCACCATCACCGGCTTCCGGCCGACCCGGTCGCTGAACCAGCCCGCCGGAATGATCGTCAGCGCGAAGCCGAGATTGGCCAGCACGGTCGCGATCAGCGCCTGCTGGAACGTCGCGTTCAGGCTGGACTGCAGGTACGACGGCAGCACCACCAGGAAGGTGTAACCGGCGGCCGACCAGCCCATCAGCCGGCTGATGCCCAACGCGATGGCCTTCACCGTCTCCCGCCCGGGCGGCGACGCGACCTGCGTGGTGGCACGTTCGAAGTGCGGCGTCTCCGGCAACCGAAGGCGCAGCCACAACGCGACCAGGCCGAGCGGCAGGGCCAGCAGGAACGGCACCCGCCAGCCCCAGTCGTTCAACGCCTCCGCACTGAGCACCGAGCCGAGTACGGCGGCCAGGCCGGCGCCCGCGAGCAGGCCCAGCGCCACGGTGAAGGACTGCCACGAGCCGTAGAGGCCGCGCCGTCCCCTCGGAGCGAACTCCGTCATGATCGACACGGCCCCACCGAACTCACCGCCCGCGGACAAGCCCTGCAAGGCCCGTACGCCGGTCAGAATCCAGGGGGCGGCGGCACCGATCGCGGCGTACGTGGGCAGCAGGCCGATCAGCGTGGTGGCACCGGTCATCAGCAGCAGCACCAGGATCAACGTCGGCCGCCGGCCGATCCGGTCACCGATCCGGCCGAAAAGCGCCGCGCCGATCGGCCGGAAGAAGAAGGCCAGCGCGAACGAGGCGTAGGTGCGGATCAGGCTCTCGGCGTCGCCCGAGCCGTCCGGGCTGAAGAAGTTGGCCGCGATCACGGTGGCGAAGAACCCGTACGCGCCGAACTCGTACCACTCGACGAAGTTGCCCACGGATCCGGCGACCAGGGCCCGGCGGGACCGCTGCGTCTCGGCCGTGGAGGTCTGGGTGGTCATCGGCGGCTCTCCAAACTCCCGTGAGTTTTTTCCGATCTGCTGAGCCATCTTGGTCTATCAGTTCCACTTCGCGCGAGTGCGTTGATCGACGAAAACATCGCGCACGGCCCGTCACGACGTCTTGACAGCCGATCAGCGGCCCCCGATGCTCTTGGAGCTATACCGGTTTATCTGCCTGGCCTGCGTTCGTGCGCGCCCAGGCCGGGGAGACCGGAGTTAATCGGTATAGCTAATCCCGCCCGCCCATGGAGGAGTTGAGATGGGACAAGAGCTCATTCGCCGCAGAACGCTGCTGTCGATGATCGGCGCGACCACCGCCGCGGCCGCGACCGGCGCCACCCTGGCCACACCGGCCAGCGCGGCGCCCGGAGCGTGCGCGAAGTCCGGCCCATTGTCGGTCGTCTACATCGAGGTCAACAGCAACAGCATGCTGAACGCCGGCAAGTACGTGCTCGCCGGTAGCGGCGCGCAGGTCTTCGACATCGCGATGATCTTCGCCGCCAACATCAACTACGACGGCACCAAGGCCTATCTGCACTTCAACGAGAACGTGCAGAACGTGCTGGACAACGTGGCGACCCAGGTCCGGCCGTTGCAGCGCAAGGGCATCAAGGTGGTGCTGTCCGTTCTGGGCAACCACCAGGGTGCGGGTTTCGCCAACTTCCCGTCCCAGCAGGCGGCCGCCGCGTTCGCCCAGGAACTGGCCGACGCGGTCAACCGCTACGGGCTGGACGGTATCGACTTCGACGACGAGTGGGCGAAGTACGGCGAGAACGGCACGGGCCAGCCGAACGAGAGCTCGTTCTTCTACCTGGTCACGGCACTGCGCGAACTGCTGCCGAACAAGCTGATCACTTTGTACGACATCGGCCCGTCCGCGGAACGCCTGACCTACAACGGCCAGAGCATCGCCAACACCTTCGACTACGCCTGGAACCCGTACTACGGCACCTGGTCCGTGCCGCGCGGCCCGAGCGCCAAGTCCCGGTTGTCCCCCGCCGCCGTACACATCAACTCGACCAGTACGACCACCACCGCGAACCTCGCGGCACGTACCGTGAGCGAGGGCTACGGGGCGTTCCTGACCTACAACCTGGGCGCCACGGACTCCAGCGCCTACATCTCCACCTTCACCAGGAAGCTGTACGGCCGCAGGGCGGTCTACACCGGCTGAGGTAACGCCGGCCCGGCTGGGAATTCGGTCCCCAGCCGGGCCGTCCCTCGCCGGAGGCAACCATCGGGGCAGCGTCGGTGTCATTGCGGGTGAACCGACGAAGAGGAGGTCCGATGGTCGCCCGAGGGGATGACTTCGACGACTTCGTACGAGGTACGTCGACCCGGCTGTTGCGTACAGCCGTACTACTGACGGGTGACCGCCCGGCAGCCGAGGACCTGCTGCAGGAGGTCTACGAGCGGGTCTACGTGCGCTGGCGCTGGATCAAGGGCGCGCCCGAGGCGTACGCCCGCCGCGCGCTGCTGAACCACATCGCGAACCGGTGGCGCAGCCGGTCGCGCAAACCCGAGGTCGCACTGGCCGTTCACCACGATCAGCCGACCACCGACGGCTCCGATCAGTACGCGGACCGGGATCACCTGCTCACCGCCTTACAGGAACTCGCGCCACGGCAGCGGGCGGTGATCGTGCTGCGCTTCTACGAGGACCTCACCGAAGCCCAGACCGCCGAGGTCCTCGGCTGTTCCGTGGGCACGGTGAAGAGCCAGACCTCCCGGGCGCTCGACCGCCTTCGCACCATCACCGAACCCGCGCTTGTGGAGGGCCTGCGATGACCGAAACCGAACTGCACAGCCGCCTCACCGCCAGCGTCGCCGATGTCGAGCCGCCCAACGACCTGATCGACCGGGTCCGGGCCGGCGGCAGCAAGCGGTTGCGCCGCCAGCGGATCTCCGCGGTCGCGACCGTGGCCGTCGCCGTGCTCGCGATCGGCGGCGTGCTCACCGCCGGCGTCGGACTGGAAAGGTTCGACTCCCAGGCGGATGCCGCCGCCAACGCCCGGACGACGATCGCCACCGACGATCCCTACGCGTACTTCCTGAACAAGCCGACCAAGGGCGACCTGGCCAACGACGCGAAGTACCTCGACGAGGTGCTGCGGGCCTGGCACAAGAGCCACGGGCGCTCCGCGAACAAGGACCGCGGCATCTTCGACCACCTCAAGGGCGAGGCGCACGTGGTCTGGGCCGGCAACACCCCGGCCGGCCGGGCCGCGATGGTGATCCAGCGGGCGGAGCTGCGCCACCATGACAACATCCAACTGTCCCGCGAGGGCCTCTTCACGCTGGCCGGCTTCGTCGGCATGGGCGCGGACGGCAAGGCCACTGTGGTCGACGACGCCTACCCGGCCCCCGGCGTCGGCGCTCCCCCGATGGCCTTCGTCGTCGGCTCCGGCCGGGGCGGGGTCGATCAGAAGGCGCTGGTCGTGCTCGACACAGGTACGCCCAAGGTCGGCGTCTCCATGCAGCGGGAGTACCCGGCGACCGGCGGCAGCACCCGGACCTACCAGTCGGTGACCTTCCAAGGCGGCGCAGCGGTCGTACCGCTCGCTCCAGGGGCAACCGCGCTGTCCATCCGAGTCAGCCGGCTCCCCGCGAACGAGGCGGGACGGATCGCTGTGGCCGCCGGCCCTGCCGGTAACCCGGCCAGCGTGGAGCAGCGGCTTTGGGTGGACGCCGCCGACGAACACGGCTGGCCCGCGGCCCCCGGATTGACGGAGTTCACCCAGGCGGAGCGGGAGGCGTTCGCCGCCGCGGTCCAGAAGGCCTCGGACCCGGCCACCTTCGTTTCGGCGTTCTCGATGTGGCACGCGTACGCGACCACGCCGAACGGCGACCGGGTGGTGGTGGGCGAGTTCGCGCTGGACGGCGACCCGACCCGGGTCTTCGCGCACATCACCAGTCCAGGTGGTCGGTCGAAGGTGGTCGGCGCCGGTATTCCCTGGCGCAACGACCCGCTACCGGTCCGGGTCCAGCTACCCGAGGGCCAGGGTTGGCTGGTAGCCGGCCGTGGCGCGGAGCTGAGCTTCCAGCACAAGGACGGCACCTGGAGCAGTCCGATGACCAACGCCTTGCTGGTTCCGGCCACACCAGGTGCGAAGGTGAGGGTTCAGCTCGCTGGTCAGCAGCAGGTCGTCACGCTCGGCTAGCGGTCAAAGCGTCAGAGTGGCTCGGCTGGGAGGTCGAACTCCCAGCCGGGCTGCCAGGCGAACGGCGCGTCCACGAGATCTTCGAGAACGGCGCCCGCGAGCAGGCATTGCAGGGCCCACCGATTCGCCGAGTGGGCTACGAGCAAGACCCGGGCGTCGCCGTACTCCGGCTGCAGATCCGCCAGGAACAACCTCGTCCGCTCGACCACATCTCGATAGCTCTCGCCATTCGGGAAGGGCCGGTCGACGTACTGCCGTCGTGGTTCGAGGAACATCACCAGAGCGCCGTTCAGGTCGCCGTAATCGCACTCGCGCAGGCGGACGTCCTGGCGCCGCGGAATGGCCGATCCATCGAAGGCGAGCTCGACAGTTTCGATCGCGCGCCGCAGGTCGGAGCTGAAGACCACGTCGATGCCGTCGTCGCGACGGCGCTGCCCCAGTTCGACCGCCTGCCGGCGGCCCGCGGCGGACAGCCGGCCCGGCCGGTGCCCGGTGGCGAAGCCGGATTCGTTGTCGACGGTGGTCGCGTGCGTCTCGTACACGATGCGGACTGGCACGTGTCCAGGCTCTCAGATCGGCCAAAGCACTTGCGGTTACTACTGACGGGTATATACTTAAGTTACTCGTGAGTAAAGCCGGTAGGCAAGTCAAAGGTCAGGGGAGCACGACGTGAGCCACTACAAGTCGAATCTGCGGGACATCGAGTTCAACCTGCTCGAGGTGCTGGGCCGCGGCGACGTTCTGGGTCAGGGTCCGTACGCCGACATGGATGTCGACACCGCCCGCGAGGTGCTGTCCGAGATCGACCGGCTGGCGAAGAACGAACTGGCCGGGTCCTTCGAGGATTCCGACCGCAATCCGCCCGTGTACGACCCGGCGACCCACGAGGTCAAGATGCCGGAGTCGTTCAAGAAGAGCTACCAGGCCTACATGGACGCCGAGTGGTTCAAGCTCGAGCTGCCGCCGGAGCTGGGCGGCCAGCCGACTCCCCCCTCGCTGCGCTGGGCCGCCGCCGAAATGGTGCTCGGCGCCAACCCGGCCGTGCACATCTACGCCGCCGGGCCGAACTTCGCGCACGTGCTGTGGCGTAACGGCACCGACCGCGACAAGCTCATCGCCAAGCACATGATCGACCGCGGCTGGGGCGCCACCATGGTGCTGACCGAGCCGGACGCCGGTTCGGACGTCGGCGCCGGCCGCAGCAAGGCCATCCAGCAGCCCGACGGCACCTGGCACATCGAGGGCGTCAAGCGCTTCATCACCTCGGGCGAGCACGACATGTCCGAGAACATCGTGCACCTGGTCCTGGCCCGGCCGCAGGGCATCGAGGGCGTGGGCGGCCCGGGCACCAAGGGCCTGAGCCTGTTCATCGTGCCGAAGTACGACTTCGACCTCGAGACCGGCGAACTCACCGGCGAGCGCAACGGCGCCTACGTGACGAACGTCGAGAAGAAGATGGGCATCAAGGTGTCCACCACCTGTGAGATCACCTTCGGCGAGAACACCCCGGCCAAGGGCTACCTGCTCGGCGAGGTGCACGACGGCATCGCCCAGATGTTCCAGGTCATCGAGTACGCCCGGATGATGGTCGGTACGAAGGCCATCGCCACCCTGTCCACCGGCTACCTGAACGCGCTGGAGTACGCGAAGGAGCGGGTCCAGGGTCCCGACCTGACCAACTCGGCGAAGACCGCGCCGCGCGTGACGATCACCCACCACCCGGACGTGCGCCGTTCGCTGATGACCCAGAAGTCGTACTCCGAGGCGCTGCGCGCGCTGGTGCTGTTCACCGCGACCTACCAGGACCGCGCGGAGCAGGCCCGGTACGCCGGCACCGAGGACGCCGAGGCCGAGCGGGTCAACGACCTGCTGCTGCCGCTGGTGAAGGGCTACGGCTCGGAGAAGTCCTGGACGCTGCTCGGCACCGAGTCGCTGCAGACCTTCGGCGGTTCCGGCTTCCTGCAGGACTACCCGATCGAGCAGTACGTGCGCGACGCGAAGATCGACACCCTGTACGAGGGCACGACCGCGATTCAGGGCCAGGACCTGTTCTTCCGCAAGATCATCAAGGACCAGGGCAAGGCCCTCGGCCACCTGGCCGACCAGATCCAGCAGTTCGTCGCCTCCGAGGCCGGAAACGGCCGTCTCAAGGAAGAGCGCGGCCTGCTCGCCAAGGGCCTGGAGGACACCCAGAAGATCCTCGGCGTGATGGGCCAGGCGCTGATGTCGAGCAACCCGCAGGCGGAGAACGGCGACATCCGCAACATCTACAAGGTCGGCCTGAACACCTCGCGGCTGCTGTTCGTGCTCGGTGACGTGGTCTGCTCTTGGCTGATGCTGCGCCAGGCCGAGGTCGCCCTGAACCGCCTCGGCGAGGACCTGTCGCCCGCCGACCAGGACTTCTACGCCGGCAAGGTCGCGGCCGCCCAGTGGTTCGTCCGGTCCACCATGCCGACGGTCCGCGCCGAGCGGATCAAGGCCGAGATGACCGATCTCGACGTGATGGACCTGCCGGAGTCGGCGTTCTAGTCCCCTGAAAACCGTTCAGCACGGCTGTCCCTGCCCTGGCCTCCCCTGTCCAGGTCAGGGACAGCTGTGTTTACGGCACCAACTGGACGGCCGCGCTGGGTTACGGAACTAGGAGGAGAGGCAGCGCGTCTGCTTGGATGTGCCTGCCGCGACACCTAATGCCCTGTGTTCGGTGTTCCTTGAGCGATTGAGGTGGTCAAGTGCTTGCATCGTGGTGCTGGCTGCGCGTCCTCGATGCGGAGCATCGTGGACGATTCGCCAGTGCCGGGAGGTGCGTGCTTGGGCGCCTCAATCGCCAAGGAACATCGAACCCAGGGCACTTAGTAGATTGCCTCTGATGCGCCGACTGTTCGTACTCGTGCTGACGTTGCTGACGCTTGGCCCGGTGTCCCCTGCGGCTGCGGCGCCTGCGGTCGCTCCTGAGGTGCTGGACGCTATCGCTGCCTCCTGGCGCAAGGACCCGGTCTACGTCTACAGCTCGTTGCAGATTCCTCCGGCGGAGCTGGCCCGGATTCGGAAGGCCGCGAAGTCACTGGACCTCCCTGTCTACGTAGCGCTGCTCCCATCGCCCAGTTCGCCGTCCCGGTACCGGCGGGAGCTGACGACGCTGCTGCGCGGCCGGGTCGGCGGTGACGGGCTCTTCCTGGTTTGGCACGTCGACGGCGGCTACTGGGCCGGCTACCACGAGCTGGTCGCCCCACGCGGTAGCCAGGCCGAGGAGCGGTTCCAGGACCTCCGCTCGGACGACAAGGCCGCCCGCGACATTACGAACGACCAGCCGGCACCGCTGATCGTCCGCCGGATCCAGCAGGCCAAAGCGGCCTTGCACGGTACGGCGCTGCCGCCCATTCCTACCGAGGACCTGGACATCCGTCCCGGCCGGCGCGGTATGTCCGCCCAGGACATGAAGGACCGCTCGGCGTACATCGGCATGGGTGCGGGCGCGGTGCTGTCCTTCTTCTTCTGGCTGCTGGTGTTCCTGCGCTGGGGCGGCACCGCGCCGCAGCCGAGTCCCGCAGCTCGTCGCGGCGCCCGGAACGCCGCCGAGGTCACGGAGGCCGGCCTCGGGAAGCAGGCCGACGCGATGATCAACCGGGCCGCCCGCGCGCTCCGCAAGGTGGAGGCGCAGATCTCCAGGGACAAGGCCTCGGCGGAGATCCTCGATCGACGCGACGACGCGGCACCCCGGCTGGAGGCGGCCCGGGCGCTGCGCAAGGAGACCGGTCTCGAACCCGCCGCGGCGGCGTTGGTGCTGGCCCGGCAGGCCCTGAGCGGCTTGACCGAGGGCGTCGTACGGCCGCCGTGCTTCTTCAATCCGACCCACCTGGCCGGTACGTCGATGGTGGTCTGGTCGGACGTGGAGGTTCCCGCTTGCAAGGTCTGCGGGGTTGCCGTCGAGGCCGGGGAAGAACCGTTGTCCCTGCGCGTACCTCAGCCCGCGAAGCTGTTCGGCCTGGGCTCGGGCGAGGCGCCGTACTGGTCGATGGAGTCGGACAACCCGTTTGTCACGACCGGTTTCGGCGCGCTGAGCGACGACCTGGCCGAGCGGGTGATGAACCGATGAGGCGGCTTGCCCTGCTGATCGCGGCGATCTTCGCGTACGGCTGGTTACCGATGGCGACCGCTGCCGCCGAGGTACCGCCGGATCCTCGCGTGCAGGCTGCCGTGAAGGCGTGGAAGACCTCGCCGTTGTACATCGATCCGATCAACGAAGGGGCCATTCCCACTGACCAGAAAGCCGCACTGATCGCTGAGATGCGGGCGATGCCAGTGCCGGTCTTCGCCGCGGTGATCCCCAATGGCGAGTTCTTCCCGGAGGGCGAAGACACGCTCCGGCTGGCGGGTTGGCTGGCCACGGTGAACGGCAAACCAGGGATCTACGTCGTGGTGGACTCCAGCGCGAGGGGCGTGGCCCACCTGGTCAGCGCCAACGCGCCGTCGCGGGCCTGGGGCGCCAAGGAGTACACGCCCGGCGCCCAACTGGCGGGCTACCTCAAGGAGATCGAGCCCGACGCCGGGAGGACGCCGAGGCCGGCCCGGACCAAGGCCATGCCGTCGTACCGGGACTCCGCGCCGAGACCGCCGGAGAAGTTCACGGTCGGTGCCGCACTGGGCAACGGCTTCGGTGGATTGATGATCGGCGTGATCCTCGGCTCGATCGTGTTCGCACCTTTGCTCGGCGTGGTTGTGTCAAGGAGACGACGGAAATGAAGAAGCTGATCGGCGTACTGGCGGCACTCGTGGTGCTGCTGACGGCCACCCCGGCCCTGGCAGCCACGCCGCCGGCCACCCCGGCGCAGCGCGCGCAGGAGATCGCCCGCGCGCTGGCGAAGGACCCGGTCTACATCGATCCGGCGTACGACGCGGCGTTCCCGGCGCCGGTCCGGGCCGAACTCAAGGCCAGGGCCAAGGCGCTCGGCTATCCCGTTTACACGGTGATCCTGCCGCTGACCGCGAACGACTTCTTCCGGGGCGACGAGCAGACCGCGCTCACGCTGATCAAGGACGCGATGCGCAAGCCCGGGTTGTACGTGCTGGTCGACGGCGGCGGGCGCTTTCCGTACCACGACCTGGTGGACCAGGCCGCTCCCGACTACGACAAGGTGTCGGCCGCGCGGAAACGGGCGCTGGACGACACCGGTTACAAGGCGGGACCGGCCGAGGTACTGACCCGGATGTACGAGCTGCTGGCGCTGCCGGCGCTACCGCCGTCCACTTCGAAGCCGACCAAGGGCCTGCCGTGGCAGCGCCCGAGCTCCGGCGACTCGGAGGAAGGCTCGGGCGCTGTCTGGGTTTGGGGCGGTGTCGCGGCCCTGGCCGTGCTGCTGTTCGCCCTGGTCCGGCGCGGGTCACGCGGGCGGAAGCGCAGCAAGAAGGCGGCGTTCACGATTCCCCCGCACGTGGCTGTGGCGGTTGCCGCGGAGAAGCGCCGGCAGCTCACCCGGGAGGCGGGCGAAAGCCTTACCAGCTTGGGCGAACGCCTCGCTTCGTTGCCGGTGGCAACCTCTGCGAAGGCACGCGAACTGCAGCAGCGGGCGTTGGACGCGCATCAAGCGGCCGGACGCGTCCTGGACGGTTCGGACGACCTGATCGACGTGGTCGGCGCGACGGTTCTGCTCGACCTGGCCCAGCGCGAGTACGACGCCGCCCGGGCCGTCGAGGCGGGCCGCAAGCCGGCCGTCGTACCACCGTTGTGTGCGTTCAACCCGCTGCACCCGCGGTCGACCGGTGACCTCACGACGGTGGAGTCCGACGGCCACACCCTGGAACTGCCGTTGTGCGGCGACTGCCGAAAGGCCCTTCGGCGCGGTGCCGCCCCAGCCTCTTTGCGCGGCTCCGACGGGCCGTACTGGCATGGCGACGACCTTTGGGCGCGGACGTTCTTCGGTTCGGTCGGCACCAACCTCGCGGACGCCGTCGGCCGGGGTGAACACCGGTCCTGACCCGGGACCCTGATCAGTGGTCAGGGCAGATCTGAGGGTTGTGCCCGATCCGGGCACGGCACTCGCGGTCCTACTGTCGAGGCGACAACACGTCACGGGTGGGATCGAGAAGAGGGCACGAGATGGCTGACAACCGCAGGCTCGGCATGCTGCTGGTACTGACCGGGGCCGCACTGGCCGTCTGGTCCTTCGGAGACCGGGAGGCCGACCAGCGGCACGAGGTCAGCGAGCGGATCTCGGTGGTCGAACTCGGCTCCCGCGACGGCGACGTCACCATCAAGGTGAGCGACGACCCGGACACCACGATCCAGGAGAAGCGCTCGTTCTGGATGTTCAAGCGCGGCGACGGCTACCAGGTGGACGGCGAGACGCTGCGCCTGACCGGCGACTGCGGCTGGAACTGCAAGTCCGACTACGTGGTCACCGTGCCCCGCGGCACCAAGGTGACCGGCCAGGCCGCCTCCGGCGACATCGTCCTCGAAGGCGTGGGCGGAGTCGACGCCAAGACCCAGTCCGGCGACGTGACGATCACCGACGTGACGGGGGCGGTCACCCTCGACACGAATTCCGGCAAGGTCGAGCTCGACAACGTCAAGGGCGCTCTCGACATCGACGTGAAGTCCGGTGACATCAAGGCCGAACGGCTCTCCGGCGGCGCGGTGAAGGCCAAAACCACCTCCGGGGACATCGAACTGGAACTCGCCGAGGCCAATTCGGTCACTGCCACCGGCGTCAGCGGTGATATCGACATCACCGTGCCGAAGGGCAGCTACCAGGTCGACACCGACGCCACCAGCGGTGACGTGGACAACGACCTGGGCTCCACGGCGGACGCTACGCACCGTGTTGATGCCCGCACCACCAGCGGCAACATCAGTATCGGCAGCCGCTGAGAGCCGATAGGTTGTTTCGACACGCTCACGACGGGTCACCTGAAGGGGAGACGCAGCGTAGCGTCAGAGGTGTCTGACCACTTTCGAGGAGGCTCGGCATGAGCATCGGTGTTGGCATCTTCCTGCTTACCGTCGGGGCCATCCTGGCGTTTGCTGTCCGGGACTCCTGGGACGCCGTGGATCTCACCGTCGTCGGCTTCGTGCTGATGTTCGCCGGCGGCCTCGGTATCGCGTTGTCCTTCTACATCACGAACCGCCGCCGCAGCGTCGCGACCGACGCGCTCGACCCGGCGGTCGAGGAGGAGTACCGCGTCGTCGAGGAGCACCGCGACATCAAGGAGTAGCAGCTCCGGACAACACCAGTTCAAGCCGGTCCGGGCCGTCCATGGACACCTGGACCGGCACACCCCAGTCCTGCCGGTGCAGGTGGCACGCCGGGAACTCGACCTCGTCGGAGTTGTCGCACGACGCCGCCTGCACAGCTACATGCAGTACGCCGTCCCCCACCCGCGGATCGATCTCCAGCCGCCGGACCAGATCGGTCGAATCACCTTCGCCGCTGCGGATCAGCTGGGTGGGCGTGGACGTGATCATCAACCGCGTGGACGGCCCATAGCGGTCGTCCAGCTTCTGCCCGGGCGGCGGCTCGAACACCACCTCCAGCGTGATCTCCCCGCCCGCGATCATCGTCGGCGGCCGTTGCGTCCGGGTGCTGAACTCGTTGATCTCCGCCGAGGCGCCCAGTGGTACCGGCGTGAGTCGATGCGCGGCCGACTCGACCACCAGCAGCTCCGAGCCGGTCACGACCGCGCCGCTTGGTTCGGCCAGACCCGTTGCCATCGTCTCCACCAAACCCGTCGCGGGGTCGAAGCGTCGTACGGCACCGTTGTAGGTATCCGCGATCGCCACCGAACCGTCGGGCAAAGCGGTCACCCCGAGCGGATGCTGCAGCAGAGCCTCCTCCGCCTTCCCGTCCCGCAACCCGAAGTCGAACAGCCCGGTCCCGACCGCCGTATGGACCTGCAAGTCCTGCAAGCCGTCGTTCCGGTCCCGCGCGTTGTTGTCGTTGTTGCTGTCGGCGTTGATGTCGTGAGCGTCGATCCAGCGGAGGGCGGAGGTTTCGGAGTCGGCGAACCAGAGTCGTTCCGGCGTCGCCGCGAACCCGGAGGTCTGCGCGAACCACGCCTGCGCGGCATCCCCGTCCCGCAGCCCCTCATTCGTCGTACCAGCCGCGACCTCGGTAACCCCCGTCAGCGGATCGAACGTCCACAACTGGTGGACCCCCGCCATCGCGATCCACACCCGGTCCTGCCACCACGCGACATCCCAGGGCGAACTCAGTACGTCAGTGCCGTCGCCATCCATCCACTGCGCGCCCGTACCCACCAGGGTCCGAACGTTGCCATCGGCAAGGGTCAACCCGCGCAACGCGTGATTGACGGTATCCGCGACCACCACGTCATATCCGACCTGGTCCGCGACCTTCGCCGGCAACAACACCAACCCATTCGGCTCCGAGAACCGCGCCCGCATTCCATCAACCAGCCCCCGCTCCCCCGTCCCCACCCGCCGCACCACACCCCCCGCCGTGTCGCCGTTCATCGGACTCTTGTTACCAGGCGTGTCGGCGTTCATCGGACTCTTGTGACCAGCCGGCTCGGGCATGGCGAGTTCGACCAGGCTGTGGTGACCGGCGTCCGCGACGAGCAGGTTGCCGTTCGGCAGTACGACGGCCTTGGCCGGGAAGCGCAGGTCCGTCGGCTCAGGCTTCGGCGCGACGTACGGCGACTTGCCGCGCGTCAACGTGCCAGCGGCCTCGTGCTCCGGAATGGCCTCGGCGAGCAGGGCGTCCAACGCGTGCGCGTGGCCCTCGCCCGAGTACTGCGCGACGATGTACCCGTTCGGATCGACCAGCACGAGCGTCGGCCAGGCCCGGGCGGTGTAGTTCTGCCAGGTCACCAGCTCCGGGTCGTCCAGCACGGGATGACCCACCTCATACCGCTCGACGGCCGCCTTGATCGCGTCGAGATCCGCCTCATGCGCGAACTTCGGCGAATGCACCCCCACCACCACGAGCGCATCGCCGTACTTCTCCTCCAGCGGACGCAACTCGTCCAGCACATGCAGGCAGTTCACGCAGCAGAAGGTCCAGAAGTCCAGCAACAGGAACCGTCCCCGGAAATCCCCCAGCGACAATTCCGCTCCGCCGGTGTTCAACCAGGACCGCCCCTTGAGCTCAGGCGCACGCAATCGCATGACGCCATTCTCCGCCAGTTACCGGACACGGCAGCACTCCCCCCCTTGTGCGTGAACGTTTCATCAAAACCACCCCCCTTTTGTTAAGCCCCGATGGTGCGAGACGATGAGATCCAGGCCCGGCTCCGGGAAGTCAACCCGTGGTGGCGGACCACTGGCACAGCCAACGATGCCTGGACCGGAGCCGATCGCGTCCTGCGCGACCGCGCCCGCTATGACCTCGGCTACCGGGCCGGCGTTCTCGACGACGTCGCCGAAGGACCTGTCGACGACAAGCTGGTGCTACTTCGCGGCCCGCGTCGAGTCGGCAAGTCCGTCGCGCTCAAAGACACCGCGGCGAGAATCACCGCACGCGCCGACGTGGACAACAGGCAGTTGATCTATCTGCCGGCCGACGGCATGACGGCGAAGGACCTCCGCCGTGCTCTGGTCCTCGGCCGCGAACTGACCCGTTCCGTGGACGTCTCGTCAGCGCGGCGCCGGATCTGGCTGCTCGACGAGGTGACCGGCATCGACGGCTGGACCGCGATCCTGAAGTACCTACGGGACAACACTCTGGTCGGGGACGACACCGTCGTGTGTACCGGTTCCTCCTGGAGCGACACCGGCGAAGTCGAACGCGACCTGCTGGCGGGGCGCGCCGGCTCGGGAGCGACTCAGCGAACTCGTCTGTTGCTGCCGATGTCCTTCCGTGACTTCCTGGCTGCGACCCGGAAGGGGCTGCCACGTCCGGGACCGGTGGCAGCGTGGCTGCTACGGAGCGCCGAGGCAAAGAGGATGGCCGAGGAGGTTCAATTCGCTGTCGATGACCTGGACCTGGCGTGGCAGTCGTACCTGACGTCAGGAGGCTTCCCAAGGGCGGTAGCCGAGTATCACCGATCCGGAATGGTCAGTCCGGCCTTTCTCGAAGATCTGGTCGCCTGGTTACATCGCGACGTCGATCCGGATGCCTCGCTGGATTCGATCCCGCGGATGCCGGCCGAGTTGCAGCTGCGCTCGACCTCACCGCTAAACCGTCGCAGTACCGCTGAGGAGCTGGGATTCCCGAGCTCGCAGACCTTCGACGTACGACTGAATCGACTGGTTCGCAGCTTTGCGGGCCTCTGGTGTCACCAGGTCTCCGAGAACGGCGTACGCGTGGCCGGGTCGCAGTCCAAGTTCTACCTGTCCGATCCGCTGCTGGGATGGCTGGGACATCACCTGCGCGCTGGACTGCCAGAGCCCAGCATGACGTCACTCACCGAAACCACTCTCGCAGTCATGCTCGCGACCGCCATCGAGGAAGCACAGCCTGGCCGCTGGACCAGTGCGGACACGATCGGCTACGTCCGAACCGGTAAGGGCAACGAGGTCGACTTCGGCCCGGTTCCGGTGCCCACGGCCGGTTCCACTCAATACACCACTCCGCTGGAGTCCAAGTGGGTCTCCCAGGGGTGGCGCGGAGAAGCCCGCGTGATCGAGGGCAAGTTCGGCGACGGCGTACTGGCCACAAAGAACATCACTGATACCGGCGAGAAGTCCTGGGCGATTCCCGCGCCCATCGTCGCGCTTCTTCTGGGCTGACCCGCGCTGATCGCGGGGTCAGGTACCGGGGTCTAGGGTTTCTTGGAGGAGTTTGGCGGTTTTGCGGAGGGTGGGGGGCGAGGAGTTGAGGTCGCCGGCGAGGCCTACGGGAGTTAGGCAAGAGCCAGAGCTGAGGAGGCCGTGGCGGGTGGCTACGGACCAGACGATGGCTCGGGGCCAGGTGCTGAGGCGGGCCTTGGTGAGTAGTTGCGGGGCTTCGCGGACCAGGCGCTCGGCGAGGGTGAAGGCCTCCAGGGCGTACGCCGGACCGAGGGTTTCGCCGGCCAGGGTCCACGCGTGCGGCGCGAGCAGAACCAGGGTGGCGGCGTCCGCCTGACCTAGGCCGTCCAGATCGGGATCCGGTGGCGAACCAGCGCCGGGCAGGATCAACGTCATCGCCTCGAGGTCTTCCACCGAAGGCGTCGGGATCTCCACCGGTTCGCCCGGCGGGCGGAACCACAGCGCCGGCGACCAGGTGTCGACCGCATCGAGGGCCTCCGCCAGCGTTTCCTGGTCCACCTCCGACCGCTCGGCGGCGAATCGCAACCACGCCTTCAGCACCGGCGGGACCGCGCGCGAGTAGTTGCTATCGGCAATGACCTTGTTCGGAATCCACTGCGTGATGAAGAGTTCGACCAGTACGGCGCTCACCCGCAACGGGCCGCCCGCGGTGTAGTCGAGGGCGTGGTCCAACCACAGCCGGGCGATACCGGCCGCGTCGTCGGGTAGTTCGTCCGCGCCGGCCCAGGCCAGGAAGTCCGACACCAGGCGATCCCGCTGCCGGCCGGACCACCGGGCCTGTACGGGTGGGCGGATCGGCCGTTCGGGCAACTGGGTCAGGCGATTCACCAGGAGCCCGGAGAAGAACTCGAAGTCGTCGGTCACCGGCGGATCGTCGTACTCGTTGGTCTCGCCGAGCGCCTGCAGGATGATGCCCGCGGCGACGGCCGGCCGCACGGTCCGCACCTTCACCCGGCCACCACGCTGATAGGCCTCGACGACCTGCTGCAAGGGCGGTCCGACAAAAACGTCCTTCACCAGCGCGCCGAGGTTGTTGTCGACGAACACGATCACCGTGTGCGGGTGGTACTCGTCGTCATAGTCCAGTACGACGCTGAGGCCGTCGCCGCTGATGTCTTCGGACAACACCGTGCTGGTCAACCGGAAAGTGGCGATGCGTTCGACCCACGCCGGTACGTCGGCGGTGACGCGGCTTCGCGTCATCAGAGCCCGCTGCAACGGCAGACGCCCGGCCTGGCCGACCGTACGGGCGAGTCCGGTCAGCAACACAAACGATTCGGCGTCGCGGCGATCCGCCAGCACGCGGGCCACGTCCATCCAGAACAGGCGTTCGACCTCGCCGATCTCCTCGGGCGCGTCCTCCGGCCAGAGCTTGTCCGCGACCATCGTGGACAACCGGGCCACCGACGCCTCGGCGATCACCGGCAACAGTTCGGCCGGAGCCGCGGCCAGATCGAGGGTCAGCGTCTCCTGCAAAGTGTCGAGTACGGCGTCGCGTGGTTCCGGGTCGGGGCCATCGGACGGGCGGGACGGAGCAGGGCCATCCGACGATCCCACCAGCCGCAGGTGGGTGCGGCGCTTGTCTCCGCCTCGTGACTTGGCCACGTCAGCGAGGCTACCGGGAACGAACCCGTCACCGCAGATGAGTGCGCGAGTCCTGGCGACACGCCGGGCGCAGAGGGACCCGCGGCCGGTTTCGTGCCGGGTCGGCGGCAAACGGAACGGGACCCCGCCCGCGGGCGAGGTCCCGTTCGTCGTACTGGCTGAGGCCGTTCGTCGTACTGGCTGAGGCCGGCCGTCGTACTGGCTGAGGTCAGCCCTTGAGCGCGCCTGCCATCAGGCCGCCGATGAACCAGCGGCCGAGCACGATGTAGACGAACAAGGTCGGGAACGACGTGATCAGCGCGCCCGCCATGCTCGCCGCGTAGTCGACCTTCTGGCCGCCCGACAGCGCCGCGAGACCGAGGGTGACCGGCCCGTTGCTCTGCTGGGTGAGGAACAACGCGAACAGGAAGTCGTTCCAGATCGAGGTGAACTGCCAGATCAGCGTCACCACGAAACCGGAGATCGACACCGGCAGGATGATCCGGGCGTAGGTCTGGATCAACCCGGCGCCGTCGACCCGGGCCGACTCGATGATCTCGTTCGGCACGACGGTCGCGTAGTAGTTGCGGAAGATCAACGTACAGATCGGAATGCCGTAGATGACGTGTGCGATCAGCAGCGTCGGCACCCCCCGGGTGACGTCGAGCTCCTGGAACGTCGTCCGCAGCGGCAGCATCACCGCCTGGTAGGGGATGAACATGCCGAAGAGAATGAACGCGAACACCAGGTTCGCACCGGGGAACCGCCAGCGGGCCAGGACGAACCCGTTGGCCGATCCGATCATCGAGGCGATGATCGCGCCCGGCACCGCCAGCGTGAGCGATCGGACCAGATACGGCTGGAGTACGTCCCAGGCCTTACGCCATGGCTCGAGCGTCCAGGTCTGCGGCAGGTTCCACTGATCCGCCGCGCTGGTGTCGGCCGAGGTCTTGAAGCTGGTGATGACAACGACGTACACCGGCATCAGGACGAACAACAGGAAGAGCAGCAACAGCAGGTACCGGACCGTACGGCTGGTCGCGGTCGAGCCGTCCGTGATGGAATTCCGGGACGGCTTGTTCCGCAGTGCCTTCGAGGCCGGCTGCTCGGCCGCAGCGGTGGCGCTCACTCTTCACTCTCCTGCTTGACGGTGTACGCGACGTACGGCACGACCAGCACCGCGACGACGACCAGCAGCACGATCGCGATCGCCGCCGCCTTCGCCATATCGCTGCGCAACAAGGTGTTCCACATGTAGACCGACGGCACCTCGGTGCGGAACTGGTTCGGCCCGGTGATCGCGTAGATCAGGTCGAACAGCTTCAGCGACATGTGGCCGAGAATGATCAACGCCGACAAGGCGATCGGCGACAGCTGCGGGAACAGCACGTGCCGGTAGAGCTTGAACTCGCTCGCGCCGTCCACCCGCGCCGCCTCGCGCAGCTCGCCGGGAATGCCCCGGAAGCCCGCCAGGAACAACGCCATGATGTAGCCCGACAACTGCCAGATGGCCGGCAGCGCGATCGCCGCCATCGTGGTCCAGCGACTACCCCCGGTCCACCAGGCGTTCTGCAGGAAGTCCATGCCGACCATGCCGAACAACCGGTTCAGGCCGCGGGCCTCCTCACCCTGTGACGGGTTCAGCAGCCAGCCCCAGACAACACCCGACGCGATCATCGAGATCGCCATCGGGAACAGGAAGACCGAGCGGAAGATGCCTTCGCCGACAACGCCCTTCTCCAGCAACAACGCCCAGAGCAGGCCGAACACCAGCGTGCCCACGATGAACACCACCGTGAGCACGCCGAGGTTCTTCAGCGAGTTCAGGAACCGGTCCTCGCCGAACAGGTTCACGTAGTTCTCGAACCCGACGTACTCGGCGGGACCTCGCCGGGCGGTGTGCCGGTCGGTCAACGAGGTGTTGACCGACCAGCCGATAAGCCCGTAAACGAAGTACCCGAGCAGCAGGACCGTTGGCAGCAGTACGAGCGCGCCAGGCCCCCAGGTCCGGATCCTTCCGTGCATTAAGAGGTCTTAGCCGCGGCGGCGAGCGCCTTCTGCAGCGTCGGAACGTCCGGCTTGCCGCTGAACTGACCGATGGCCGAGAGGATGCTGTCGTTCTGGCCGAGCGTGCAGGCCGCGCCGTGTGCGCAGGACGGCACGATCTTGTCCTTCTTCCAGTCGGCCATCGCGGCCTGCTGGTACGTCGGGTAGTCGGTCGCGGCGGCGTCGGAACGTGCCGGGATCGAGCCCTTCTTGGTGTTGAAGGCCTTCTGGCCCTCGGCGCTACCGACGACCTCGAGCCAGCACTTGGCACCTTCCGGGGTCTTCGCGTTCACCGGCAGGGTGAACGAGTCGGCCAGGTACTGGAAGACGCCCGCGGTACCCGGAGCCGGCCAGTAGGTGTACGCCGATTCGGCGACGCCGTCGGAAAGCTGCTGCGCGGCGACCCAGTCGCCCATCACGGTGTAACCGGCCTGGCCCTTGTTCACGTAGCCCAGCGCGTCCGGCCAGTCGACGGCCTCGCGGTCGGTGTTCGTGTAGGTCAGCAGCTTCGCGTACTTCTGCAGCGCGGCGGTGACGTCGGCACCGTTGAAGTCGGTCTCACCGTTCCACAGGCCGGTGAACTTGTCCGGACCGAGCTCGGCCAGCAGTACGACCTCGAGCACCATCTCCTGGGCGAAGCCCTTCGAGGTGGCGAGCGGAGCCTTGACGCCGGCGGCCTTCAGCTTGTCCAGGTCGGCGATCCACGCGTCGATCGTGGCCGGAGCCTTGGTCGCGTCGATACCGGCCTTCTTCAGCACGGCCGGGTTCGCCCACACCACGTTCGCGCGGTGCACGTTGGCGGGTACGGAGTAGATCTTGCCGTCAACGGTGAGGTTGTCCAGCAGGCTCTTCGGGAACGCCGTGTCCAGGCCGAAGTCCTTGTAGAGGCCGCTGACGTCCTCCACCTGCCCGTTGGTGATGTAGTCCTTCAGCTCGGAACCGGCGTGCGCCTGGAAGGTCGACGGCGGACGGCCCGCCGCCAGGTCGTTCGCCAACACCTGCTTGGCGTTCGCCCCGGCACCACCGGCAACGGCCGCGTTGTCGAACTTGTAGTCGGAGCACTTGCTGTTGAAGACCGAGACCAGTCCGTCCAGACCAGCCTTCTCGCCGCCGTCTGCCCACCAGGTGAAGACGGTGACATCCTTGCTGGCCGAATCGCCGCCGCTACCGCCGTCGTCGCTGTTGCCGCACGCACTGACAGCGAGAAGGCCAGCGGCACCGATTACCGCGAAGGCCTTGCTCATCCCACCACGCATTTGTTCACTCTCCGTTCAGCTCAAAGAGCTGGCTGACAACGTTGCCCCCTTGACGGCCCCACTCTGGGCGGAAGGCGAGCCGGGTGTCAACGATCCGCGCAGGCGCGTTGCGCAGACGTGACCCCGTGGCCCAGCTGAGATGAGAGCGCGCCCACGACGGCACTGAAGGCCAGTATGCACAGTGGTCCGCACAAAACCACCACCGGGCAACGACCTCCCCCAATTCCCTTCCCATCGTAGAAAAACGCCTCCCCCACCAGCCCTCCAAGCAACACGCAGAACGCCCACCTACATACCGTTCATCGGACCCTTCTGACCCGGCGTGTCGCCGTTCATCAGACTCTTGTGACGCGGCGTGTCGCCGTTCATCGGACCCTTGTGACGAGGCGTGCGCGGCTCGTCGGACCGTTGCGACGCGGCACGTCGCCGTCCATCGGATTCTTGTGACGGGAGACGCCGCTGCTCGTCGACCGTTACGACACAGCGCGTCGCGGCTCGTCCGTCCCCTTGTTACGCGGCTCGTCAGAGCCCTTGTTACGCGGCACGTTGCGGCTCGTCGGGCCCTTCCGTCCACTCCGATCGCGCCGTCCGACCGGGTTGAAGCGCCGACATCTGCGTGCCCGTCTGATTCCGAGCGTCGGCCGTCGGAATCGGGGGCGACGTACCAAGGGCCACCCCTACTCCGACCGCCGACGGTCGGAATACGGCCCGGCCGGAAACAGCTCGGCCTGCGCGGTCAGAAGGGTCCGATGAACGCCGACACGCCGCGGCACAAGAGTCCGATGAACGGTATCCACACGCCGCCCGGCGTGTCGGGCGGCGGGGGGCAGCCGGGGGTGGGCGGGGGGTGGGGTTATTTGCGGGTGGTGGGGGTGGTGGTGTTCCAGATCAGCGAGGTGGTGGGGAAGACGGCGCGGTAGTCGCGGGGGGTGGGCATTGTGTAGGTGTAGGTGTAGTGGCCGGTGTTGGTGGTGCGTACGGACTTGAGGGGTTTCCAGGTTGTTGTGCCCGGCACCTTGTACTGGAGTTGGCCCGTGGCGGCGGCCCAGCCGACGAGGCGGTCGAGGGACGCGGCGTACCTTGCGGCGGAGACGGTGAGGGTGACTTTGGCGCCCGCGCGTGAGGCCTTCAAACCTGACCAGGAGGCGACTTTCACCATGCTGGTAAGGGAGTTCTGCGCGATCGGCTCCGAACCGTCGCCGAAGGCACCGCTCGGCCGCCAGCTCCATCGCCCGAGCGGATCGAAGTCGTAGACGTCCACCACGCCGGTACGGGCCTTGGTCTCGAAGGCGGCGAACGCGGCACCGCCCGCGACCGGGTGGTACGCCGTCCAGTACGCGTCCACCACGCCCGCGGCGGCGCAGTTCGGCCCGAGGCTCACCTTCACCGCCTGGTACGGCGAGTTGATCGCGATCCGCGCCGGCACCCGGAGCGAACAAGACCCGGCCGTCGATGCGGTCGCTGGAGCCACTGGAGCCACCCCAACGGCAGCGAAAACGGTCAGGGCACTGAGCAGAGAGCTGGTTCGCACCTACGCAACGTAACCGATTTTCACGGCCAGAGCAGAGTTTTGATCGCGCGCCGTTCGTGCATCGACTGGTAGCCCTCGGCGACGTCGGCGAGCGGCAGCTCCTGGTCGAACACCAATCCCGGGTTGATCGCGCCGGATAGCACGTCGGCCATCAGCTCCGGCAGGTAGGCCCGCACGGGCGCGACTCCCCCGGCCAGGCCGACGTTCTTGCTGAACATGGTCCGGATCGGCACGTCCACTCCGTGCGGCACGCCGACAAAGCCGACCATCGCGCCGGGTCGTGCCACCGCGAAGGCCGTGGCCATCGACTGGCCCGTGCCGACACACTCCAGTACGGCGTCCGCGCCAACGCCGTCGGTCAACTCGAGTACGGCGGCCTCGGCGGCGTCACCGCGCTCCGCGATCACATGCGTGGCCCCGAACTCCCGGGCGATGCGTTGCCGGGGTTCGTGCCGGGACAGCGCGACAACCTTCTCGGCGCCCATTCGCGCGGCCGCGAGTACGCCGCTGAGGCCGACCGCGCCGTCGCCCACCACGACCACGGTGTGCCCGGGCCGGACGCGGGCCGAGACGGCGGCGTGCCAGCCCGTACCCATCACGTCGGACAGCGTGAGCAAGGACGGGATCAGCGACCGGTCGGGCATTTCCGGCGTGGCCACCAGCGTGCCGTCGGCCTGGGGGACGCGGGCGAACTGGCCCTGGCCACCATCGGCGGGCAGGTTCGAGACGAAACCACCGTTCTTGCAGACCGAGTGCATTCCGGCCTGGCAGTTCGGACAGCTGCCGTCGCTGATCATGAACGGCGTTACCACGAAGTCACCCGGCTTGACCGTGCGCACCGCCGAACCGACCGCCTCGACCACGCCGACGTGCTCGTGACCGATCCGCTGCCCCGCGGTGATGTTGTTCTCGCCGCGGTACGACCACAGATCCGAACCGCAGATACAGCCGGCCACGATGCGCACGATGGCATCCGTCGGCTGGTCGATGGTCGGATCCGGTACCTCGCTCAGGCGTACGTCGAACGGCGCGTGGATCGTGGTGGCGAGCATGTTGCCGACTCTAACCGGATGCCCTGCGGGGTCAGGCGGTGCCGTAGCGACCCCGGCGGTGGACCAGCGCGGGCTGCGTGTCGTCGGCCAGTTCGACGTGCTGGATCTCCAGGCTCACCGCAAGCGACCACCCCAGCTCCGGTGGTGCCGGATCCACCAGCCGGCATCCGGCCCAGGTCGTCGCGCTCGCGAGCGCGGGACCCCACTCGGTTTCGGTCCACTCGGCCATCCGGAACGGCCCGCCGGGCGCGGGCGCCACGTATCCGAAGGCGTCGGCCAGTTGACGATGTGGCTCACCCAGCAACGACACCACGGCGGTCCCGGCCTCGCGCAGGGCCTCCCAGAGCTCGGAGTCCGGGTCGATCAGGCCGAGGATGTGCCCGGGTTCACCGTCGGCGACCACCATCGACGACACCGTCAGACCCGCGCGCCGGCCGTCGTACGAGGTGGTCCACAGGCCGACCGGCGAGGGCAACCGGCCGCGGAACCGGCGTACCGGGCTGCGGTCGGACTCCGGCGGCAGGAACGGGTGCTCGCCATGGATCGTCATGGCCCGAACGCTACGTGGTCACGCGCTCCGGCAGCCGGAAGGTGTCCAGCGGCTCGTACGTGAGACCGCTCGCCCCACGCATCTTGGTCACGCCGTTCGGGCCGAAGGTGTACTCGTAGCACTCCCCGGGAGCGCCGTAACCGTTGCCGCCGTCCACCCGCAGGGACGAGTCGCCCGCGAGTTCGAGCGGCTGCGCCTCGGCCGTCGGGTCGGTCTCGGTCGGATGTAGCGCGTAAAGCCGTCCGCCCAGCAGCGCCACGTCGACGACGCCCCACAGGTTCGCGAACCGTCCGGTGAACCGCGACAGATCCGCCGCAGGGTCGTCGTTCGACGGGCTTTCGTCGAGAGCGAGGTCGAGCAGCTTGTAGAAGGCCTGGGCGAGCTGCAGCGCCGGGCCGTCGATCGCGTTCGTCAGCACCGAAACGGCGATACCGGCCTCGGGATCGAACAACGACCGGGTGATGTGACCGGGATAGCCGCCGCCGTGCCCGTACAGATCGCGCTCGCCGACCTTCAGCACGGCCAGACCGAGGGCGTACCGCGAATCGGTCTGATCCGGTTTGACCGGCCACTGCGGCCGCCGCATCGCGCGCTTCGAGGCCTCGGTCAGCAACCGGTCGTCGTCCGGGAGGTGCGCCGCGAAGTACGACGCGAGGTCGGTCGCCGTACCGTAGAAGCCCGTCGCGGACGCGAGCTCGCGGGTGTCCACGTGATCGATCGGTACGCGCCGATCCGCGTAGGCGTAGGCGCTGTAGCCGGTGGCGTATTCGCCGAGCCGGTCGGGATCCAGCTCCGGGCCGAGGTCGGACAGGCCGAGCCGGTCGACGATCTCCTTGCGCACATAGGCGTTGTACGGCGTACCGGTGGCGGCCTCGATGATCAGCCCGAGCAGGCCGAAACCGATGTTCGAGTACTTGAACCGTTGGTTCGGCGCGAGTACGTCGGCGTCCGGGCCGGCCAGGATCTCCAGCAGGCGCACGCGATCCGGGAAGGCGTCGCGCAATTGCCAGAAGTCGGCCGAGCCGCTGTCCCGGGTGAGGCCGCCGACGTGGCCGAGCAACTCGCGAACGGTGATACCGCCGGCCGGGTGGTCCGTCAGTTCCGCGACGTACTGCGCGGCCTGATCATCCAGGCGAAGGCGGCCGCGTTCGAGCAGCTGGAAGATCGCGGTGGCGGTGAACGTCTTGGAATGCGAGGCGATCCGGAACAGGTGCCGGTCGGTCAGCGCGACGTCGTTCTCGACATCGGCCAGGCCGTAGGACCCGGCGAAGGCGATCCGGCCTTCGGCATGGACGGCGGCCTGGATCCCGGGGACCCGCAGGTAGTTCCGGGAGAAGGCCAGCAGGGAATCGAAGTAGGTCAGCACCTCAGCGAGCGGCATGGACCCAAACCTGCCACATCCACTGCGGCGGCGCGCTCCCGCGCCGCGGCCGGGTGGCGCGCGCCCGGCCGGCCTGGATGCGTCCATCGGCGCCGGGTGCGCCGGCGCGCGCGACGGTCGCAACGACGTCGCGCGCACCGAGATCACCCGCCCCCGGGATCTCCCCCCGTACGCCGAGGGCCCCCGTTAACTACACCCTCAACTAACGGAGAGTATTCAGAGTTCGCCGCCACTTGGCAAGGTTTGAAGACAAAGAGTGACTATTGCCGCGATTTCTCTACGCAAAGTCATCGCTACGCGTCAGGCGCTTCACCCAACGTGACGACGAGACTGGATCACCCGGAACCGGCCGGCGACATACGCGCCGTCGGTGTAGGTCGCGTTGGCGGCCGGGTTCGCCCCGGTGCCGTGGAAGTCGCTGAAGGCCGCCGACTGGTTCACGAAGACCTGGCCGGTGAGGTTCTCCGACAGCGCGACACCCACGTCCAGCGCGGCCTCGCGCATGTCGGCCAGCACGGCCTCGTCGGTCGAGTAGACGCCTGCCGTCATCGCGCCACCCTCGGCGACCGTTTTGCCGAACAGCTCGATCGATTCCGCCGTGCCGCTGGTGCGGATCAGGAACGAGACCGGGCCGAAGCACTCGCGACTGAAGGTGTCCTCGTCCTTGCCGTCCAGTGCGACCAGCAGCGGCGTCCGGACAACCGCGTCGGGGAACGCCGGGTGCTCGATCGCCCGCGAGGCCAGCACCACATCGCCGTACTCCGGGGCCAGCTCGAGGCGGTTGATCACGCCTTCGTTGACGATGCCGCCGAGCAGTTCGACCGCGCGGGCGTCGTCGCCGAGCAGGCGGTCGATCGCCTTCGCGAGACCGGCGGCGACCTCGTCGAAGCTCTTGTGGCCCTCGTCGGTCTCGATGCCGTCGGCCGGAATGAACAGGTTCTGCGTGGTGGTGCACATCTGGCCCGAGTACAGCGACAGGGTGAAGGCCAGGTTGCCGGTCAGCGCCTTGAACGAATCGGTCGAGTCGATCACCACCGCGTTCACGCCGGCCTTCTCGGTGAACACCGTGGCCTGCTTGGCGTTCTGCTCGAGCCATTCGCCGAACTCGTTGCCGCCGGTGAAGTCGATCAGCTTGATCTCGGGCCGGGTGGCGAGCGGCTTGGCCAGACCGTCACCGGGGTGCTCGCAGGCGAGGGTGACGAGGTTCGGGTCGTAACCAGCCTCGGCCAGAACCTCGCGGCAGACCGACACGGTGATCGCGAGCGGCAGGACCGCGAGCGGGTGCGGCTTCACCACGACCGCGTTACCGGTGACCAGCGACGCGAACAGGCCGGGCCAGGAGTTCCAGGTCGGGAAGGTGTTGCAGCCGATCACCAGTGCGACGCCGCGGCCGACCACGGTGAAGTTCTTCTCCAGCCGGATCGGGTCGCCCTTGGCGGGCTTGGTCCACTCGGCCGTCGCCGGGTAGCGGCTCATCTCCTCGTGCGCGTAGGCGATCGCCTCCAGCGCCCGGTCCAGCGCGTGCGCCCCGCCGGCCTGGAACGCCATCACGAAGGCCTGACCACTGGTGTGCTGAACGGCGTACGCCAGCTCGAACACGCGCTTGTGCAGCCGGTCCAGGATCTCCAGGCCGACGCCGACCCGTCCGTCGACCCCAGCCTGGCGCCAGCCGGTCAGGCCCGCGCCAGCCGCTGCGAGCAGCTCGTCCAGACCGTCCTCGGTGACATGCGGGTACTGCACGTCAAGCGGGATGCCGAACGGCGACCGCTCGCTGCTGACCGTGTTGCCGGCTCCCGGCGTGCTGAGGTCGTACGTCGTACCGCGGTGGGCCTCGAACGCCGCCTGGCCGTCCGCGGCGGCGGTCTCGCCGTACACGCGCGGGCTGGGCGACTCGGGGAAGGCGGAGTAGTAACCCCGGCTGTGGATCGCCGCCAGGGCTCCGTCGAGCCGTTCGCGATGGGCAGCCAGCCAGTCGGAAGCGGCGGGGGCTGCGGGTGCCGAGGTCATGAGCGCTCCAGAGTCGGTCGGGGTCGTCTGATCAGCGTAGGGACAGCCTCGATGTTACAGTCAATTGCCGATTCGTGAACGTAGTGTCACAAGAAGGTGGTCTCGTGGACGACGAACTGGCCGCTGAGCCGGTCACTGTGCCTGCCACAAGGCCTGCCACAAGGCCTGCCACAAGGCCTGCCACAAGGCCTGCCACAAGGCCTGCCACAAGGCCTGCCGCCGACATGTCTGAACCCATCGCCGGGCCGGCCGCCGAGGTGGCTGAGCCGGGCCTTGAGTTGGCTGAGCGGGTGGCTGCGGCGATGTGGGCGGCGGATGCCGCCAGCGCCGGGCTGGGCATGCGGCTGGCCGACGTCGGCCCGGGCTACGCGAAGCTGGAGATGAAGGTCCGCGACGACATGGTGAACGGGCACGGCATCGCCCACGGCGGGCTGGTCTTCACCCTCGCGGACTCTGCCTTCGCCTTTGCCTGTAACTCGCGCAACGTCTCGACCGTGGCGCAGGGTTGCGACATCGTGTTCGTGGCGCCCGCGCGCCGCGGCGACCTGCTGGTGGCCGAGGCGGCCGAGCGGGCGTCGTACGGACGGAACGGCATCTACGACGTCACCGTTCGGTGTGGCGAGCAGTTGATCGCGGAATTCCGCGGCCGGAGCCGTCAGATCGGCGGCACCATTGTGGAGGAGCACGCATGACCATCCGGCAGGCCTATCTCGTCGACGGCATTCGCACCCCGATCGGCCGGTACGGCGGCGCGCTCGCCGCGGTCCGCCCGGACGATCTCGCGGCGCACGCGATCCGCGCGCTGATGGCGCGTACGCCGGTGGATCCGGCGGCGATCGACGACGTCGTGCTGGGCTGCGCGAACCAGGCCGGCGAGGACAACCGCAACGTCGCCCGGATGGCCGTTCTGCTCGCTGGCCTACCCGAGAGCGTGCCTGGTTCGACGCTGAATCGCTTGTGTGGTTCGGGTTTGGACGCCGTTGCCGCCGCCGCCCGATCGATCGTTGCCGGAGACAACGACATCGTGATCGCCGGCGGCGTCGAATCGATGTCGAGGGCACCTTTTGTGATGCCCAAGGCAACCACCGCGTTCGGCCGGAACGCGGAGATCTACGACACCACCATCGGCTGGCGGTTCGTGAACCCGGTACTCAAGGAGCAGTACGGCATCGACTCGATGCCGGAGACCGCCGAGAACGTCGCCGCCGACTTCGGCATCTCCCGCGCCGATCAGGACGAGTTCGCCCTGCGCAGCCAGCAACGAGCCGCCAAGGCCATCGCGAACGGCCGTCTCACCGAAGAGCTCACACCCGTCACCGTGCCGGGCCGTCAACCCGTCGTGGTGTCGGTGGACGAACACCCGCGCGAAACCTCGATCGAGGCCCTCGGCCGGTTGAAGACGCCGTTCAAAACCGACGGCACCGTGACCGCCGGGAACGCCTCGGGCGTGAACGATGGCGCCGCCGCGCTGCTGGTGATGAGCGGCGAGGCCGTCGAACGGTACGGCCTGACCCCGCTTGCCCGGGTTGTCGGCACGGCCGCGGCCGGCGTACCGCCTCGCATCATGGGCATCGGCCCTGCCCCGGCCACCACGAAACTGCTGGAGCGGTACGGCGTTGGCCTCGCGGACGTGGACGTGGTCGAGTTGAACGAGGCCTTCGCGTCGCAGGCGCTCGCGGTGTTGCGCCGGCTCGGGCTGCCCGACGACGCCGAACACGTCAACCCCAACGGCGGCGGAATCGCCCTCGGTCATCCACTCGGTATGAGCGGCGCCCGGCTCGCTTTGACCGCCGCGCTGGAGCTCCGGCACCGCCAGGGCCGCTACGCGCTCGCCACCATGTGCATCGGGGTGGGCCAGGGCATCGCGACCCTGCTGGAACGGCCATGACCTTGCTCGGCGAGGCCTGTCCGGCCGAACTGCTGGATCCCGGCGAGCGCCTTTCGATCGACGAACTTCGCGAGCGGCAGCTGGCGGGATTACGCGCGACGCTGCGGGCGACGTACGAGAACGTGCCGCACTACCGGGCCGCGCTCGACGGCGTGGGCTTCGCGCCGGATGACCTGAAGTCGTTCGCGGACCTGGCGCGGTTGCCGTTCACCACCAAAGCGGACCTGCGGGAGAACTACCCGTTCGGCATGTTCGCCGTACCGCGCTCCGAGGTGGTCCGGATCCACGCCTCGTCGGGCACGACCGGGCGGCCGACGGTGGTCGGTTACACCGCCGCGGACGTCGACACGTGGGCCGGATTGATGGCCCGTTCGATCCGCGCCGCGGGCGGACGGGCCGGAGATGTCTGCCACGTCGCTTATGGCTACGGGCTGTTCACCGGTGGACTCGGCGCGCACTACGGCGCGGAACGCCTCGGCTGCACGGTGGTCCCGGTGTCCGGCGGCATGACCGAGCGGCAGGTCGACCTGATCCGGGACTTCGGCGCCGCGGTGATCATGGTGACGCCGTCGTACTTCCTCGCCATTCTCGACGAGATGGTTGCCCGGGGCATCGATCCCACCTCGACCTCGTTGCGGGTGGGCATTTTCGGCGCCGAACCGTGGACCGAGCAGATGCGCGCCGAGGTCGAGACCCGGACCGGGATGCACGCCGTCGACATCTACGGCCTGTCCGAGGTGATGGGCCCGGGCGTAGCGCAGGAATGCGTCGAGACCAAGGACGGCCTGCACATCTGGGAGGACCACTTCTATCCGGAGATCATCGACCCGGTCACCGGAGAGGTACTACCGGACGGCGAGATCGGCGAACTGGTCTTCACCACGCTGACAAAGCAGGCCTTCCCCGTACTGCGTTACCGCACGCGCGACCTGACCCGGCTGCTGCCTGGAACCGCGCGGCCCGGCATGCGCCGGATGGAGAAGATCACCGGCCGCACCGACGACATGATGATCGTCCGCGGGGTGAACGTGTTCCCTACCCAGATCGAGGAGCAGATCCTCACGATCGAAGGCCTTACGCCGCACTACCTGTGCGTGCTGAGCCGCCCCGCCCGGATGGACGAACTCACCGTCAAGGTCGAAGCCGCTCCCGGCATGGTGGACCCGGAACCCCTCGCGACCGCCTTAGCTCGTCGCATCAAGGACCGTATCGGCGTCACCGCCACGATCGAGGTAGTCCCGCCGCACGCCCTGGAACGCTCCCTGGGCAAAGCCAAACGCATCCACGACACCCGCTGATCACCCCGACGGGTTGGCAACGCCCACTTCGCCCGGGTCCGCTGTCCTAGCAGGGGAAACAGTGTCCCGGCATGGGAACGGCGTCCTAGCTGGGGTTATTACCCCTGCCCGGAAGCGGTTAGGGGTGCTCGGCTCCCACAAGGTGTCCCCAGTACGGCGGCTCGGCGTGACAGGCGTCCCCAGCGAGGCTGCTCCGCGCGCGGACTGCCCGAAGGCCCCGCTCAAGGCGCACGGTCGGACGTGAAATGCGAACACTCGGACGCAGGATGCGAACTGCCGGACGCGGCCGGGACGCCGTACGGCCGATGTCGGCCTGCGCGCCGATGCGCCCCACCCGTCCACGAGTGGACGCGTACGCACTCGACCCCGACCGCCTGCGTGCATCGGTCCGCTCGAGTCGAGGGGTGGATTCCGACGAATGAATGCGGGTGGCGCGCTAGAGCAGGAGTTTGGGCAGGGTTTGCTGGACGGCGGTGGAGAGTTCTTCGAGGGCTTCCTGGCGGCCGGAGAGGTAGCGGAGCAGGCCTTGCTGGAAGAGGCCGTCGAAGATGCCGTACGCCGTGGCGGGGGGAACGGTGATCGGGGCTTCGCTCAGTTCGCCGTAAGTGCTGACGATTCGCCAGATCATCTCTTCGAGCGTCTTGTCGATCTCGTGCACGTCCGCGCGGAACGACTCGTCGAACAGGCTCTGGTTACGCAGGTCGTACCAAAGGCGGTGCATGGCGCCGTCGTCGCGCAACGTGCCGGCCAGGGCGATGCCGAAATCCTTGCACAGGGCGTCGGCGGTGGTCGCCGTCGCGACGATGTGGTCGTACCGGGTCACGCACTCGGCCTTGTACTGCTTGACGCAGTACGTGATCAGCTCGACCTTGTCGCGGAAGTAGTAGTGCAGCACGCCGTGCGAGAACTCGGAATTCTGCGCGATCTCCCGCAGGCTCGTGCGGGCATAACCGAGCTCGGAGAGGGTATGCAGAGCGGAGGTGGCCAGTTGCGCGCGGCGCTCCGCGAACTTGTCCACCTGCCGGCGTGAGATCCGGTCTTCCACCTCGGTCACGGTCAGGCCTTTCTAAGGGCTGCCTAAGCAGTTTAGCCCGAACCAGGGAAAAACTTGACACTTGTCCAAGAAACTCTTGACGAGTGTCCAGAGTTCGGTGACGCTGAGGTTGTTCCCGCGTTCCTAGGAGGACCCCGAGATGACTCAGTTCGACCTGACAGGCCGCAAGGCACTTGTGACCGGTGGCGCGCAGGGACTTGGAGCCGGTATGGCCGAGGCGCTCGCCAAAGCCGGCGCGAGCGTGATGATCGCCGACATCCAGACCGACACCGGCCAGAAGACCGCGGACACCTTGCGCGACGCGGGCGCGGTGGCCGGATTCGTACCGCTCGACGTGACCGATGACGACAGTTGGCAGAACGCGATCGCGACCACGGTGAGCGAGCTCGATGGGCTTGACATCCTGGTGAACAACGCCGGAATCGAGCTGTCGGGACTGGTGATCGACCTCGATCCGCAGGACGTGACCAGCATGTTGCAGGTCAACGTGCTCGGCGCCGCGCTCGGGGTGAAGCACGCGTTCCGCGCGATGCGCCCGGGCGGTCCGGCCGGCGCGGGTGGCGCCGTCATCAACATCTCCTCGGTCGCCGCCACGATCCCGTTCCCCGGTATCGCCGGTTACTCCGCGACGAAGGCCGCGGTCGATCGGCTTACCCGGGTGGCGGCGCTGGAGTCCGGAAAGCTCGGGTACGGCGTACGGGTCAACTGCATCTATCCCGGCCTGGTGCCGACCGAGATGGGCATGAAGCTCGCCGACGATATGGTCACGCTCGGGCTCTGGCCATCAGCGGAGGCGGCCGTTGGCGACGTGATCGGGCTGACTCCGCTGGGACGGCTCGGCGAGGTCTCGGACATGGCCGACGCGGTGGTCTTCCTGGCCTCGGACGCGGCCCGATTCATCACCGGTGCCGGTCTGCCGGTCGACGGCGGAATGGGGATGTGACCATGCGCAAGCCAGTCGTCGTTTACGGCGCTTCGGGATACACCGGCCGGTTGGTCTGCGAGTACCTGCGCGAGTTCAACATTCCCTTCATCGCGGCCGGCCGGGATGGCGCGCGGATCAAGGACGTGCTCAGCAAGGTGCCCGGTATCGACACGGTCGATCACGAGATCGTCGAGGTGGAGCACGAGGTCAGTGCGCTGACCGAGTTGTTCAGCGGGGCGAAGGTCGTGAGCAACATGGTCGGCCCGTTCGTGAAGTACGGCCCGGAGGTGGTCGAGGCCAGTCTCGCCGCGGGCTGCCACTACCTGGACACCACCGGCGAACAGGACTGGCTGCTCGACGCGCGGGCCCGCTGGGGCGACGCGTTCGCCGCGGAAGGCTTGCTGCTGTCGCCCGGCGTGGCCCAGATGTACACCACCGGCGAGATCGCGGCGAACATCTGCCTGGAGACGCCTGGGCTCGACACGCTCGACATTCTTGTGCTGTGGAAGGGTTTCCCGACCTACGCCTCGACCCAGACCATCTTCACGATCCTCAAGGCAGACTGGCACTACCTGGAAGAGAACCAGCTGCAGAAGTGGGATCCTCTGACCACGTTCGAGGTCGCCGTACCGGGTCAGCACGCTACAGCGCTCGCACTGCCCTGGGGCGGTACGAGCCACCCGGTGTGGTTCCAGCAGGATCCGCGAGTTGCGACGGTCAAGGTCGCGGGCGGGGTGTTCGATCGGGCCGTGATGCAGGGAGTCGTCGACGCGGTTCAGATGGTCGAATCGCAGATCAAGACGCTGCCGCCCGAACAACAGGATGGCGCGCTCGCCGAGGTCGCCGCGTCGGTCCAAGCGGGCATGCCGCCTAGGGAGAACCCACGCCTCAACACCTCGCTCGACTCGGTACACGCCTCTGGGCCACTTGGGCGGGCGCATTGCGTCATCTACGGGAACAGCAACTACAAGCAGACAGGCCTACTGCAGGCGTTCGCAGCGAACTCCCTGCTGCAGGAGCCTCCACGGCGTGCTGGGCTTGCGTCGGCTTGTCAGGCCTTCGGACACCGCCGGCTGCTCGGCGCGCTGCGCAGCTTCGGCCTGGTCCTCGAACCGGTCCTCACGGTTCATCACTGAGCTGGTGCGCGGGCCACCCCGCACCCTTTTGGAGGAGTGGCCGTGCGGCTCTTCGACTACCTCGACAAGGGCACCTCGCTCGGGGCGTCCGCGCCCTGCCTGACGATGTCCGGCACTTCACTGACGTACGGCGAGGTGCAGGAGTTGTCCTGGCAGGTGGCCCGCGCGTTGCACCGCTCAGGCGTACGCCCTGGTGACAAGGTCGCGATCCTCTCGGCCAACAACCCGATCGCCTTCGCGTGTGTTTTCGGTATCTCCCGGGCCGGCGCGGTCTGGTGCCCGGTCAATCCGCGGAACGAGGCACTGGAGAATCGCGAACTCCTGCACACCTTCGACTGCTCGACGCTGATCTTCCAGCAGGCGTTTCTCCCTTTGGTGGAACGGATTCTGCCCGGGCTCCCCGGCCTCACCACGCTGATCTGCCTCGACGCGGAACCCGCCGTCGCGACCGGTCTGACCCGCTGGCTGGGCGACGTACCGGCCGAGCCGTTCGAGTGCGAGCCGCTCGACGACCTCGCCCTGCTGGTCGCGACGGGCGGTACGACGGGCCGGCCGAAGGGCGTGCCACTGACCGGGCGCAACCTCGAAACGATGTCCGCCATTACGTTGATGAGCTATCCCTTCGGCGAACGCCCGGTCTACCTCGCGCTGGCGCCATTGACCCACGCCGCCGGGGTGTTGTGCTTCCCGGTGCTCACGCTCGGCGGGGAGATCGTGATCATGCCCGCGCCCGACCTGACGTCGTTCCTGGACTTGATCGCGGCACAGCGGGTTACCCACACGTTCCTCCCGCCGACGCTGATCTACATGCTGCTCGCACATCCCGCGCTCGACGACACGGACCTGACCTCCCTCCGGTGCTTCTGGTACGGCGCCGCGCCCATGTCGTCGGCCCGGCTGAGCGAGGCGCTGACCCGGATCGGCCCGGTGATGGCACAGCTGTTCGGCCAAAGCGAGGCGCCGATGATGATCGCCACGATGGCCCCGGCCGACCACTTCCGACCGGACGGCAGCCAGGCGGTCGAACGTTTCACCACCGCGGGCCGTCCGAGCCCACTCGTCCAGGTCGCGATCATGGACGACGCCGGCAACCTGCTGCCCACCGGCGAACGCGGCGAGATCGTCGTACGCGGCTCACTGGTGATGGCCGGCTACTACCGCGACCCGGTCGCCACCGCCGACGCGAGCCGCCACGGCTGGCACCACACCGGCGACATCGGTTACCTCGACGCGGACAACTACCTGTCCATCGTCGACCGGGCCAAGGACATGATCATCACCGGCGGTTTCAACGTCTACTCCGCCGAGGTCGAACAGGCCCTGCTCACCCATCCCGCCATTCAGGACTGCGCCGTCATCGGCCTGCCCGACGACAAATGGGGCGAACGCGTCACCGCCGTACTGCAACTCCACCCCCACGCCACCCTCACCCCGGCCGAGGCCCAATCCCACGTGAAAGCCCTGCTGGGCAGCGTCAAAACCCCCAAGCAAATCGAAATCTGGCCCGACCTCCCCCGCTCCAAAGTAGGCAAAGTCCTCAAACCCCCGATCAAGTCCCAGCTAACCACCACCGCCTGATTCCGGAACTCGCCCGCTTCGGCACCTCAGCCCGGACGCCGCCAGCGCCTCCCGCGCCAACCCTGGTCGCGTCTGCACACCCCTCCACGAGTGGTCGCGTCCGCGCGCGCTTCGCGAATTCGTGCGGTGAGGGTTGGCTGCCGAGTTCTGGCGCCGCTACATGGTTGCAGCCGGGCAGCCGACACAAAATCCGGCAGCGGCCCTGACGAAAGCCGGTAGCCGCGCTGAAACCAGGTAGCGGCATGGGGCAGCGGTTCTGACGCGACCACTCGCGGGCAGAGGCGTCCATTCGTGGGCGGAAAGGGATCCGTACACGGCAAAAGCAGGCGACTGTGGATGACTCGAAGGTTAGGGTGGGTGGGAGACGGAGAGGGGGTGGCGTGGTGAAGGGTTTTGGTGTCGCGCTGTCTTGCCGTCGTTCTCTCGGCTGATTCGAGGCCGGCGGTGGTGAGGCCCGCGGCTGATGACGAACAGTGGGAGTTGGCAGTGCCATCGAGTACACGTGCGCCGCGTACGGGCGACGAGAGAAGCCAGATCGTCGGCATGCTGGATCACCAGCGCCGGTTGGTCCGGATGAAGTGCCAGGGGTTGAGCGAGGCCGACGCGCATCGGCCGGTATTGCCGGCGTCGCCGTTGATGACGATGGCGGGAGTCGTCGCGCATCTTCGCTGGGTGGAGTACGCGTGGTTCCACCTCAACCTGCTGGGAATTCCCGAAACGGACCAGACGCCGTGGAAGGAAGGTGGTCACGTCGATGCGGAGATGTTCGTGGACGACGTACCGTTGGACCAGTTGCTCGACGAGTACGACGAGGAGTGGGCCCGGTCGAACGCGATCGCGGCGAGCCATTCGCTCGACGACCTGGAGAAGAACCCGGGCAAGGGCGAAGCCGCCTCCGTGCGGTACATCCTGTTGCACCTGATCGAGGAGACCGCGCGCCACCTCGGTCACCTGGACGCCATCCGGGAACTGCTGGACGGCATCACCAGCTACGAGGTGGCGGCGGAATCGCCTGCTACTTAAGCCATTCGCCGAAGGCGTAGGGCTCACGCGTGAACAAGTAGGTTGCCCAGTGCAACGTCTTGACCGCGCCGGACGGGTCGCGAGCGATACGCAGTAGTTCGCCTCGCTCTCGACCCGCTTCCGTCCGGTAGAGGTCCTCGCCCACCGGCGTGAACACCGACGGTGGCTTGTGCGCGGGGGCCGCGGCGCCGCGCGCGTGCAGCCGGCCGTCCACCACGAAGAACACGTAGGGCTGTCCCTCCGAGAACCAGGTCCCGAGCAGCCCGGTGAACTCAGCCGGTACGGACGTGCCGGGCATCCACGGCGCGTCGGGCAGCGGATCGTTGTCGAGCACCTCCAGCGCGAGCGCGGCCGCCAGACCGGCGGGGTCCGGCGCGGAGGTCGAGTTCATCAGGGCGATCCCGGCCGTACCCGACGGGCGGTGCACGAAGCTGCCGGTGATGTGGCCGGGCATTCCGCCGGTATGACCGACCAGCACCCGCTCACCCTGACGCAGCAGCATGAAGCCGAGGCCGAACCCGAGCGTCCACTGGTCCACGTCCGCCATGATCTGCGGCTGGCACATCTCCTCGAGGGTGTCCGGCGCGAGCACCTCGTCCACCGGGTTCGCCACGAACGACGTCCATTTCGCGAGGTCCTCCGCCGTACTGGCCAGACCGCCGCAGGCCGCCATCGCGCCCAGGTCGAACACCGGCTCCAGCACGGGCACGTCGCTGTACGGCGGTACGTAGTACCCGGTGGCGGCGGGACCACCGTCGAAGCCGAGCGACGTACGGCGCATCTCGAGCGGTTCGAGAATGCGGGCCCGGATCGAGTCCATCCAGTCGCGTCCGTCCAGGCGGGCCACGAGCTCGCCGAGCAGGGAGTAGACCAGGTTCGAGTAGTGCCAGCGATCGTGCGGGCGGCCCACGCGCTCGGCGTCGTTCCAGCCGGTGATGAGCTGGGCGCGATCGGGGAACTCGAACACCGACCAGACCTCGTCGACGGGCTCGCGCTGCATACCGGTGACGTGGCTGAGCATCTGCCGGATGGTGATGCCGTGGTGCTTGCTCTCCGGGATGTGCTTTTCCAGCAGGTCGTCCAGGCTGAGCTTGCCCTCGTCGCGCAGCGCCATGATCAGCACGGCCGTCAGGGTCTTGCTCTGCGAGGCGATCAGGAACTGCGAGTCGGCCGTCGGCGCCACCCCGGGCGAGCCGACGTCAGCCGAGCCGACACCGGCCGACCACGCGAGCACCCCCTCCCGCGCGACGCCGCCGACGATGCCGGGCACGCGGCCCTTCACCTGCCGTGCGGCGATGATCTTCACCAACGAGGACTGAGTCTGAGCGGCGATATCGGTCACTCCGCGATGGTAATGGCCTGCGGTTCACCGGGTCCGCGGCTCACGTCAGTCGAGCATCAGGCTCAGGCCGAGATTGATCAGCGCCTCGCGGACCTCGTCGGCGGGCGGGCGCGGATCGCACACCATCCAGTCGTAGACCACGGTGTTGACCGCGCCGATGAACGACAACCCGAGGAACCGGAAGTCCTTCGGGCTGATCTCGCCGCGCGCGACGCCGGTCTCGCCGATGTGCACGACGGTCGCGACCAGCATTTCGCGGTACGCCAGCCGCTGATGCTCCAGCGCGGGGCTGATACCGACCACCTCGACGAACGAGAGCTGGGCCCGGCGCAGGTCCGACATCACCATCCGCAGGTAAGCGTCGACCGCGCTTCGCACCCGCACCGGCACCTTGTCGTTCATGTGCTCCGCCAGGGCCGCGGTGGTGCCCTGAACGCCGGTCTCCATGATGTGCTTGTGGGCCGCGAGCAGCACGGCTTCCTTGTTCGGGAACTCGTGGTAGAAGTGCCGGGTCGACACTTTCGCGTGCGCGCACAGCCGTTCCACCGAGGTGGACGTATAGCCCTCGGTGCCGAACAACTCGAACGCGGCTTCCATCAACCGCTCCCGGCGAGCCGCCTTCCACTCGTCGACCGAGCGCCCGGAATAGCGGCGGGTAGCGGGTTCAGTCATGACACCTCTCGGCGATTGGTCTGGCGCGAAGTCTTGTCATGGTAGCGACCGTGCTCCTACAGTACGCGCCAGTAGTTAAGTGAAAAGACAGCTTTTCGCTTCTCTCCCGCCACGGAGGTGGCCTATGGCCCCGGCTGTTGTCGACAAAGTCCACGCCGTCTCCGTGCTGCGCCGCGCGGGACTGCTCGATCTCCGCCACCCGTTGCTGACCGCCCAGACCTCGCTCGCGATGCGCCGGCTCGGGCCGATCGCGGGCGCCGCGCACATCGCCGCCCGGCGCGATCCGGCGGACCTGGCGCTGATCGACGACCTCGGCCGACTGACGTACGGCGAACTCGACCGCCGGGCCAACGCGCTGGCGCGATCGTGGTCCGCGATCGGGATCCGGCCGGGCGCGGTGGTCGGCGTACTGTGTCGCGATCATCGTGGCGCGGTCGACGCGATGATCGCCTGCGGCAAGCTCGGCGCGCGCCTGGTCCTACTCAACACCGGATTCAGCCGGGTCCAGCTGGCCGATGTCGCTACCAGGGAAGGCGTTTCGGTCCTGGTCTACGACGCGGAGTTCGGCTCGTTGCTCTCGGCAATTCACGCTGGCGTACGGCGTTTTGTTGCCTGGGGCAACTCCGACAGTGACGCCGAGGCGAGCCTGGATCAGTTGATCGCGTCCGCCGACGGAGACTCGTTCGGGCCGCCGGCGGAACAAGCCGGCATGGTCTTGCTCACCGGCGGCACGACGGGCACTCCAAAAGGCGCCGCGCGGCAGGTACGTTCACCCTTGATCGCGGCCCAATTCCTCGAGCGGGTCCCGCTGCGCCGGGGTGACGTCGTGTACATCGCCGCGCCGATCTTCCACGGCACGGGTTTGACCCAGTTCATCATGACGCTGGCGCTGGGTTCCACGATGATCCTGCGCAGGCGGTTCGACCCGCTGGCCACGCTGCAGGGTATGGCCGATCATGGGGCGACCGCCCTGATCGTCGTACCGACGATGCTGCAGCGAATTCTCGCGCTCGGGCCCGACGTACTCGGCGCCTACGACACGAGCCGTCTACGCGTACTGATGAGCGCGGGCGCCCTGCTGCCGACGGACCTGGGCAATCGGGTGATGGAGACCTTCGGCCCGGTACTGCACAACCTCTACGGCTCGACCGAAGTGGCCGTCGCGGCCGTGGCGATGCCCGCGGACTGGCTGGCCGCGCCGGGATGCGCCGGGCGCCCACCGCACGGCTGCCAGGTCCGGCTGTACGACGATGCCGGGCGGGCGGTCACTCGTGCCGGCGTCACCGGGCGGATCTTCGTCGGCAACGGACTGGCCTTCAGCGGCTATACCGGCGGTGGAACCAAGGAGATGATCGACGGCCTGCTCAGTACGGGCGACCTCGGGCACTTCGACACAGGTGGCCGGTTGTTCGTGGACGGGCGTGACGACGACATGATCGTGTCCGGCGGGGAGAACGTCTTTCCGATCGAGGTGGAGAACCTCGTCGACGCCATGCCCGGCGTGACCGAGGCGGCCGCGTTCGGCGTACCGGATGAGGAGTTCGGTCAGCGGCTCCGGCTCTTCGTCGTCAAGGACCCGGGCAGCCCGCTCGACGCCGACACGATCAAGTCCCACATCAGGCAGAACCTCGCCCGCTTCAAAGTCCCCCGCGACATCGTCTTCCTACCCGAACTCCCCCGCACCGCCACCGGCAAAGTAGACCGCCGTGCCCTCCCCCTCACCCCCACCTGACCCGCCGCTGCATACCGTTCATCGGACGCTTGTGACGCGGCGTGTCGCGGTTCATCGGACGCTTGTGACGCGGCGTGTCGCGGTTCATCGGACGCTTGTGACCAACCTCCGGCGTGTCATCGGACTCTTATGGCCAAGGGCTCGCGTGGTCACAAGAGTCCGATGAATGCCGACACGCCGCGTCACAAGGGTCCGATGAACGGGATGCAACGCGGCGGCGGGGCGGTCAGGTGAGGGGGAGGACGCGGTTGGCGCGGAGGGCTTCGTAGACCTCGGGGTTGTAGCGGGCGAGGGTGGCGCGGGCGCGGCGGCGGTAGCGGAGGATCTGGATGACGCCTACGGCCCAGAGCACGTACTGGACGCAGAAGGCCCACTTGTAGTCGCCGACGGTCTGCGCGGCTCCACCGGCCGACAAGTCGAGCACTACGCCGATGGCCCCGATGCAGATCAACGTGGCGATAAAGCCGCCGGTGTTGACGATGCCGTTCGCGGCGCCGAAGCGCGTCGCCGGGTTGAACGTACGCGCGTAGTCCAGGCCGAGCATCGAGCCGGGCCCACACGCGGCCTGTACGACGATGAGCAGGATCAACACAGGCAAAGGTGCTCGGCCCGGCCAAACGAGTACAACCGTCCACATCGCGGCAGCGGCGCCGATGACCGCCAACACGATCCACGAACGGTAGAACGGGTAGCGAGCGGCGTACCGGCCGACGACCGGCCCGTAGCAAATACCGGCTAGCACGGGCAGTACGAGCAAGGTGGCCGCCGTAGTCGGGGAAAGGCCTTCGCCCTTCACCAGGAACGGGAATCCCCAGAGCAGGCCGAACGTACCCGCCGAGAAGCTAGTGGTGAAGTGCGTCCACAGGCCGAGCCGAGTGCCCGGCGTCTTCCACGCCCGCTTGACGTTGTTCCGTACCTCTTGCAGGGACTGCTTCGTACGGTGCAGTGGTTCGTCGTACGGCGAGTCCTTGAGCAGGAACAGTACGGCGGCACCGGTGACGAGGCTGAGCAGGGCGGCTCCGCCGAAGGTCTGCGTCCAGCCGAAGTGACGGAAAGCCGCGGCCATTGGCACGGTGGCTCCGATCGCCCCGAGCCCTCCGAGCATTCCGGTGGCCTGGGACATCACGGGCTGCTTCAGCGCGGGGAACCACAGCATGAGCACGCGCAACACGCTGATGAAGACCAAGGCGTCACCGACGCCCAGAAGGGCCCGAGCCGCTAGAGCTGCCGGGTACGACTCGACCTGACTGAAGGCGGTTTGAGCCACGAAGAGCAAGGCCGAGGCCGCGACGAGCAGGCGCTTCGAGCCGTACCGGTCCAGGAGGATCCCGACGGGTACCTGCATCGCGGCGTACACCGTGAGCTGTACGACGGTGAAGCTGGCAAGAGCGGACGCGGAGATGTCGAACCGCTCAGCCGCTTGCAGACCGGCGACGCTCATCGAGCCTCGGTGCAGCACGGTGACGAGGTAAGTGACGACAGCCGTCACCCACACCGCCCAGGCGCGCCTGCCGCCAAGGGGATGGAGGAGTTCGGTCACTGCAGACCCCGGAGGTGGGTCGCGGCGTTGTGGATGTGCGCGACAACCAACTCGCGGAACCGCTTGCCGCTGTTACCGCCGAGGGCGTCGATCATCTGCTGGTGATCTGCGATCGAGCTGTCCATCCGCGCCGGAGCGACCATAATGCTCTTGACGCCCATCCGGACCTGGCGATCGCGCAAGCTGTCGTAGAGCTTCGCGAGGATCTCGTTGCCGGCGGCCCCGACAATGGCCTCGTGAAAGGCCCGATCCGCCTCTAGGAACTTCTTGGCGTCGTTCGCCCGCCGGTGCACGCGCATCTCGCGCAGGAGTGGTTCGAGCGCCGCGACCAGTTCCTTGCGCCGGGGCCAGACCTTGGCGGCCGCGTGGGTCTCGATCAACTCGCGCGCCTCTAGGACGTCGTTGATCTCCTGCGGCAGCACGGGCAGGACCAGCGCACCCTTCTTCGGGTAGAGCTTGACGAGCCCGGAGGACTCCAGACGCAGCAAAGCCTCGCGCACCGGCGTACGGGAAACACCAACGGCCTCGGACAGTTGACCTTCGGTCAGCAGCTCACCGCCAGGGTAGACCCGGTCCAGGATTGCCGCCTTCACAAAGGCGTAGACCCGTTCCGCTGCGGGGATTCGCTCCACCCCGGGCGCCGAGTCCGCCACGATCCGGGCGATCTCCGTTGTTTCCTCACCGAGTGTGAACTCCCCTGTCGTCTCACTCGACGATCCCCGCCCGCTACTCACCCAACTCCTTCCGGCAACACCGCGCCGGTGATGCGTACAAGATAAATGCCTGTTGTATCTATCTTACATACATCTCGAAATCGTCGCGCAGGGTCACCTTCGGCACAGCCGGTGAGGGCGGTCCGCAGGTTTTCCCCAGGCTTGCCGCTGGCCCGGTCACAACTCTTGACCCGCGCTTTACAGTCGGGGAGTTCCATTGTCCCGTCCAAGGAGAATCCGTTGACTCGGACCTCGCGTCGTACCCGGCTCACCGCCGGTCTGGCCATCACCACGCTGGCGATCGTCTCGCTCGGCACCAGTACCGCTCAGGCGGTGCCGGTGGACGAAAGTGGCCCGCTGATGAACTACGTGGTCAACACCAAGGCCAATCCCGGCCACAGCAAGCTCGCCGAGCGCGCGATCGAGGCCGCCGGTGGTTCGGTGGTGCAGTCCTGGCCGCAGATCGGCGTTGTGATCGCCCAGTCGACCAACCCGGACTTCCGTGGTGACGTCCGGACCGGCCTGTTCGGCCGCTTCGTGCAGTCGGCCGGCGCCACCCGCACCGCCGCCGTCTCGGAAGGCCCCGCCGCCCGGGCGAAGGCCGTCGGTTCCGCCGCCGGTCAGGAGACCGCCGCACCGGTGCCGGACCCCCGCGAGGGCGAGCAGTGGGACATGCAGGCCATCAAGGCCGACAAGGCGCACGCGATCACCGACGGCTCGCGCAAGGTGCTGGTCGGCGTGAACGACTCCGGCGTCGACGACGAGCACCCGGACCTGAAGCCGAACTTCGACGCGGCCAACTCGGTCAGCTGCGTGAACAACGGCCGTCCGGACACCACGCCGGGTTCCTGGCGTCCGAGCGGTTCGCACGGTACCCACGTGGCCGGCACGATCGCTGCCGCCCGCAACGGCGTCGGCATCGTCGGTGTCGCCCCGGGTGTCCGGATCGCCTCGGTGAAGGTGGTGAACCCCGACGGCTACATCTACCCGGAGTACGCGATCTGTGGCTTCATCTGGGCCGCCGAGCGCGGGATGGACGTAACGAACCACAGCTACTTCATCGACCCGTGGGAATTCTGGTGCAACGACAACGGCGACCAGGGCGCGGTCCAGCAGGCCGTTCGCAAGGCCGTCAACTTCGCCACCAACAAGGGCGTGCTGTCCGTTGCCGCCGCCGGTAACTCGAACTACGACCTGGCGAACAAGACCACCGACAGCAGCAGCCCGAACGACTCCACTCCGGTCACCCGTCCGATCAACGCGGGCTGCCTGGACATGCCGACCGAGCTGCCCGGCGTGATCACCGTCGCCAGCACCGACAAGAGCGGTGCTCGCAGCAGCTTCTCCAACCTCGGGCTCAACGTCATCGACATCGCCGCTCCGGGGCGCGGCATTCTTTCCACCGTTCCCGGTGGCTACGGCACCTCCAGCGGTACGTCGATGGCCTCACCGCACGTGGCGGGTGTCGCCGCGCTGATGAAGTCGGTGCACCCGTGGTGGGGTCCGCGCGAGCTGACCCGCGCCCTGCACAAGCAGGCCGACGATGTCGCGTGCCCGATCGCTCCGGTCGACGCGCGCTGCACCGGCAGCACCGCGAAGAACGCGTTCTTCGGTGAGGGCCTCGTCGACGCCCTCGACGCCGTTCAGCGCTGACCGCACAGCAAGAGCGCTGATCTGAACGCAAGAAGCGCGTCCGGCGGAATCCGCCGGACGCGCTTCTTCATGCGCAGATCAGCTGGGGGAATTATGCGCAGGTGAGCTGGGGGTTGAGCCAGTCCGCGTGGTCGTAGTCGGGCGAACCGGCCGTGTCGAGCCGCAACTCCAGCGTGGTCACGCCCGTCACCGCGACGTCCAGCGGTACGGCGCCGCCCGCGCCGGTGGCCTCGGCCTGCGCCAGCCGGCGGCCGTCACCCCAGACCTCGAACCGGACCTGGCCGAGATCCCCCACCTCGTCGTCGATCCCTACCGCCAGGTTCAACCGGCTGCACTTGCCGCCGAGGTGATAGCCGACCTTGCCGTTCGCGTGGCCGCCCAGCCCGTTCGGATAGACCTTGCCCGCGACGGTCATCGGCCGGCCGTCGTTCCGGCCCTGACCGCCAACGCTCTGGTTCCGTTCGAGCGGACCCCAGGCGTTCTCGGCGTACAGCCAGGGCCGGTCGGACAGCACGGACTCACCCGCGGGTGGCGGGGTACCGACGCAGGTCACCTCGGGATTGCCCCAGTCCGAGTGGTCGTAAAGGTTCTCCCCCATCGGGTCGACCCGCAGCTCCAGCGTGGTCACGCCCGTCACCGCAACATCCAGCGGTACGGCGCCACCCGCGCCAGTCGCCTCCGCCTGCGCGAGCCGACGGCCGTCACCCCAGACCTCGAACCGGGCCTGTCCGTTGTTGCCCACCTCGTCGTCGATCCCCGCGGCGACCGTGAACCGGCTGCACTGCGAACCGAGGTAGAACCCGACTGAGCCCGGTGAATGCATCCCGAGACCCTTGGCGTGAACCGCCCCGCCGATCGTCAATGGCCGGCCGTCGCCCGCTGCTTGTTCGCCCACGCTCTGGTCCCGCTCGATCGGGCCCCACCCGTTGTCGGCGTACAACCAGGTTTGGTCGGACAAGAACGACTTACCCGCGGGTGGTGTCTTGACGACGGTGAATCGGCCCGAGCCCGTTGCACCGTGTACCTGCTGTCCCCAGGTCCAACTGGCCGACGCATTGAGTACAACCGTCGCTGGGTCCGGCCGATCCGCCGAGAGCTTCCAGGTCGCCGTACCGGTCTGGCCTGCCGCGATCGAGGGAATCGCGGCGCTACCGCCCGGAGTAGCCTCCCAGCCCTCCGGCGTCGTCAGCGTCACCCGCGCATCCGAGACGGCCTCGGTCCCGTCGTTGTGCACCCGCACCTGTACGTCGACCGGGCGCGCGCCATCGACGTACGGCGTGGGTGAGACCGGCTCAACCGTCACAAGCGGTGGTACGCCGGCAGCCGCGCCCGGCGTGATCCGGAACATCGCGGCGTCATGCGACGGGACGTGGGCCCGGACCGTACCGGCCGACGAGCGGGTCGTATTACTCCAGAGGTCCTTGACCGTGTAGCTCGTCCCGGAAAGGCCAAGCGCCGCAGCCGTTGTACTGATGACCGCGGTCTCTGGTGAGCGGTTGAGCAGGACCACTGCGACAGAGCCGTCGGACATCTTCTTCGACCACACCTCGGTCAGACCGTCGTCCCGGAGCTTCGCGCCTTGTCGCCCGGACCAGTCCTGGTTGACGGCCAGTACGTCGGGATCGGTCAGGGCCGACCGGGTCCACGAGTCCATCGAGCGTAGATCGTTCCCGGCGATCAGTGGCGCATTGAGCAGGGACCAGAGGCTCATGTGGGCACGGCTCTCGCCACGTGTCAGGCCGGGGTTACCTACCTCCAGCATGTCCGGGTCGTTCCACTTGTTCGGGCCGGAGTAGGCCTCTAGACCGACCTGCTGGTCCAGGAGGTCCATCACGCTGGCCCAGGTGTCGGTGATGTCCCCAGTGGTTCGCCACAGGTGGCCGCCAACTTCGGCGCCCCAGAGCCACGGCTGGTTCTGCCCCCACTCGCAGATGCTGTAGAGAATGGGCCGGCCTGCCTTGGCTAGCGCGTCGCCCATCCGCTTGTACCGCTCCTTGGCCGGGATGCCGTCCTGCTGGCCGCAGTTGTCGTACTTGAGCAGGTCAACGCCCCACTCCGCCCAAGTCCGCGCATCAACCTCCTCGTGGTAGAGGCTGGCAGGACGGCCCTGGCACGTGTGCGAGCCGGCTGACGAGTAGATGCCGAGCTTGAGGCCCTTGGCGTGTACGTAGTCCGCCAGCACCTTGATGCCGCTGGGGAAGCGTGCCGGGTCCGCAGCGAGCCGCCCGGCGCCATCTCGTTGCGAGGCCATCCAGCAGTCGTCGATGTTGACGTACTTGTAGCCCGCAGCGGCCATCCCTGACGACACCAGGGCGTCCGCAGTCTCCCGGATGAGTTGCTCGTTGATGTTGCACTCGAAGCGGTTCCAGGAGTTCCAGCCCATCGGAGGCGTTGGGGCCAGGTTGCCCAGGGGCGGATCGGCTTCGGGAACAGCAACGGCCGGGACCGGGCTGAGGCCTGGCAGGCACGCAGCGATCGCAGTGACGGCAGCGAGGGAAGTGAGGAGCAGACGACGCATGGCGGTCTCCATCAGTGGGCGGTGCTGCTACGGAACGTAGGTAGCTGCCGCACCTTCGTCAACGCCTTCGATCTCAGCCAAAACACCCACGGCCCGACAACGACGACGTCCGGCGAACCCTGCATCGAAACGCAAGGGTCCGCCGGACGTCGGCCGGTCAAACGGGTCGAATCAGAACAGCAGCGCCCGCGACGGGTCTTCGAGGATCGAGGCCACGTCGCTGAGGAAGATCGAGCCCTTCTCGCCGTCGATCAGGCGGTGGTCGAACGACAGCGCCAGGGTGGTGATCCAGCGCGGCACGATCTCGTCGTCCACCACCCACGGCTGCTTGCGCACCGCACCGAAGGCCATGATCGCGGCCTCACCCGGGTTGATGATCGGCGTGCCCGCGTCGACGCCGAAGACGCCGACATTGCTGATCGTGAACGAGCCACCGGCTTGATCGGCCGGCTGGGTCTTGCCCTCGCGGGCGACGGCGACCAGGTTGTTCAGCGCGGCGCACAGCTCGGGCAGCGACATCGCGTCGGCGCCCTTGATGTTCGGCACGATCAGCCCGCGCGGGGTGGCGGCGGCGATGCCGAGGTTGACCGAGTGCTTGAGCACGATCTCCTGGGCCGCCTCGTCCCACGCCGCGTTGATGATCGGCGTACGGCGCACGGCCAGGGTGACGGCCTTCGCGAGGATCAGCAGCGGGCTGACCTTCAGGTCCCGGAAGGCGCGATCGGTCTTCAGCCGCTCGACCAGTTCCATCGTGGCGGTGACGTCGACGGTGATCCACTCGGTCACGTGCGGTGCGGTGAAGGCGCTGGCGACCATCGCCTGGGCCATCACCTTCTGCACGCCCTTGATCGGGATGCGCGTCTCGGTCTGGCCCGGCGCCGGGGCCACGGCGGCCGGGGCCGCCGCCTGCACCGGTGCTGAAGCCGCGGGAGCGGCCGTCGTACCGTGCGACTCGACGTCGGCGCGGGTGATGATGCCGCCCGGGCCGGTCGCAGTGACGGTGGCCAGGTCGATGCCGAGGTCCTTCGCGAGCTTGCGCACCGGCGGCTTCGCCAGCACCTTCGCATCCGAAGCGACTGAAGCGACCGAAGCGACCGAAGCGGCGGGAGCGACCGAAGCGGCGGGAGCGGCGGGCACCTCGACCGGAGCGATCTCCGGAGCCGGTGCCGCGACCTGAGCCGCCGGAGCCACAGGGGCGACGGCAGACGCAGGAGCAGCGGCAGGAGCCTCGGCGCCCTTACGCGGACGGCGCTTGGCCTCAGTGGTCTTGGGACCGTAGCCGACCAGGATCGCGGTCCGGCCACCTGGCGCGGCACCACCGATCTTGCCCGCCTCGATCTCCTCTTCCGCGTCATCCGCGGCAGGAGCCACCGGGGCGTCCTCGCCACCTTCGGTGCGCACCGAGATGATCGGCGTACCGACCGGCACGGTCTCGCCCTCGGGCACGAGCAGCTCGGCCACCACGCCGGCGAACGGCACGGGCAGTTCCACCAGCGACTTGGCGGTCTCGATCTCGACGATGGTGTCGTTCAGCTTGACCGTGTCGCCCGGCCTGACCTTCCAGGCGACGATCTCGGCCTCGACCAGGCCTTCACCGACGTCGGGCAGTTTGAACTGCTGGATGCCCATCAGTACCCCATCACCTTGTCGACGCCGTCCAGCACCCGGTCCAGATCGGGGAGGTATTCCTCCTCCATCCGCGACGGCGGGTAGGGGGTGTCGTAACCGGCGACGCGCAGAACCGGCGCCTCCAGGTGGTAGAAGCACTCCTCGGTGACGCGGGCGGCGAGCTCGGAGCCCGGGCCGAGGGACAGCGGCGCCTCGTGCACAACCACCGCGCGCCGAGTCTTCTTGACCGACTCGAAGATCGTCGGCAGGTCCAGCGGCGAGATCGTGCGCAGATCGATGACCTCGAGGTTGCGGCCGTCCTCGACCGCGGCCTCGGCCGCCTGCACGCAGGTCTTCACCATCGGGCCGTAGCAGAACAGCGTGGCGTCGGTGCCCTCGCGGACCACCTTCGCCTTGTGCAGCGGGTACGCCGGCGGAACGGTCTCGTCCAGCTCGGCCTTCTCGTGGTAGCGCCGCTTCGGCTCGAAGAACACCACCGGGTCGTCCGAGGCGATGGCCTGCTGGATCATCCAGTAGGCGTCGACCGGATCGCCACAGGCGACAACCTTCAGGCCGGCCACATGCGCGAACAGGGTCTCCGGGGACTCCGAGTGGTGCTCGACCGCGCCGATACCGCCACCGAAGGGAATCCGGATCACGATCGGCATCTTCAGCTTGCCCATCGAGCGGTAGTGCATCTTCGCGACCTGGTTGATGATCTGGTCGTACGCCGGGAAGACGAAGCCGTCGAACTGGATCTCACACACCGGGCGATAGCCGCGCAGCGCCAGGCCGACCGCGGTACCGATGATGCCGGACTCGGCCAGCGGGGTGTCGATCACCCGGTCCTCGCCGAAGTCCTTCTGCAGGCCTTCGGTGACCCGGAAGACGCCGCCGAGCTTGCCGATGTCCTCGCCCATGATGACGACCTTGGGGTCGTTCTCCATCGCGTGGCGCAGGCCGAGGTTGATGCCCTTGCCGAGGGTGATCTTCGTCATCAGTGGCCCTCACCTTCGAAAGAGGCGGCGTAGGCGGCGAACTGCGCCTTCTGCTCGTCGAGCTGCGGGGTCTGGTCGACGTACACATGCTGGAAGAAGTCGGTCAGCACCGGGTCGGGCATCGACAGACAGCCCTCGCGCAGCTTGGCCGCGATCTCGTCGGCCTCGGTCTCGACCGAGTCGAAGAAGTTGTTGTCGGTCGCGCCCGAGCGGATCAGGTACGCCTTCACGCGCTCGATCGGGTCCTTCAGCTTCCAGTACTCGAGGTCCTCGCTCAGCCGGTACTTCGTCGGGTCGTCCGACGTCGTGTGCGCGCCCATCCGGTAGGTGTAGGCCTCAACAAACGTCGGGCCGCTGCCTTCACGGGCCCGGCGCAGCGCCGCCTGGGTGACCGCGTAGGTCGCAAGTACGTCGTTGCCGTCGACGCGAACGCCCGGGAAGCCGAAGCCGGCCGCGCGCTGGTACAGCGGGATGCGGGTCTGCCGGTCGATCGGCTCCGAGATGGCCCACTGGTTGTTCTGGCAGAAGAAGACCACCGGCGCGTTGAAGACCGAGGCGTAGATGAACGCCTCGTTCACGTCGCCCTGACTGCTGGCGCCGTCACCGAAGTACGCGATCGTCGCCTCACCGTTCTCGGCGTCACCGATCACGTGGTCGCGCTGCTGACCCATCGCGTAACCCGTCGCGTGCAGGGTCTGCGCGCCGATGACGATGGTGTAGAGGTGGAAGTTGTTGTCCCGCGGGTCCCAGGCGCCCTGGTCCACGCCGCGGAAGAGCCCGAGCAGGTTGAGCGGGTCGACGCCCTGGCACCAGGCGACACCGTGCTCGCGGTAGGTCGGGAAGACCATGTCCTTGGAGTTCAGCGCGCGGGCCGAGCCGATCTGCGCGGCCTCCTGGCCGAGCAACGAGGCCCAGATGCCGAGCTCACCCTGGCGCTGCAGTGCGGTCGCCTCGGTGTCGATCCGGCGGACCAGGGTCATATCGCGGTAGAAGCCCTTGATCGCGTCGTCGTCGAGATCGAAGGAGTAGTCCGGATGCTCGACGCGCTCACCTTCTGGCGTCAGCAACTGAACGAACTCGACCTCTTCGCTGGCTTGCTTGGGGCTGACGGGCGCCTCAGCGGGCGCGAACACTTCCGGGGAGATTCCCGGCACCGACTCACTCACATGCACTCCTCGGGGTTCGGCGCGGGATCGCCGCGTCCGCAACGTTGCACGGGCCCCGACTCGATTCAGCCGGGTGAGGCCTAGTCGTCAGGACCGCGTGGATCCAGTTATGCACCTCCGCAGTGGTATCCACTGCCCATCTTGCCGGACACCGTACAGAGCAGACCATGCTTCTGCGAACTGTCTGGACGCTGGTTCGTACGGCAGTACGGAGTTCCGGTCCCATGGTGAGACACCAGTCCGGCCACTGGTCACCTGACACGGCAACTTTCCGCTGGATTCGCGGATGTGACACCTGATTGCGACGGGGAGCGGCATCTGTCACAGATCCGTACCAATTCCGGCTAGCTCACCGAGCTCTCACCGTACGTCACCTGACGCCTTCGAGGCGTCACCACCGCCGGTCGAATCCAGGCCGAAACCACCTTGCCGCGGCACCCCTCGCGGTCATAGTGTCAGCATCATTGGGTCGTTTTACCCCTGACCCATTCGTCGCTCACGAATAGCGAGGTCCACGATGACCGCCATCAGTACCGCCCCAGCCGGAGCGGGTGCGCGTCCGGGCGCCTCGCCCGCGATGATCTGGTCCGCGCTGCTGGTGATCTACTTCGTCTGGGGTTCGACCTACCTGGCCATTCGGGTCGTGGTGGAGGCCGACATTCCACCCATGCTCGGCATGGCCAGCCGCTTCCTGATCGCCGGCGCCCTGCTGGCGATGATCCTGGCCATCCGGTCCGGCCGGCAGCGCCTCCGGGTGACCCGGCGCGAACTGCTCGGCGCGGGTGTCGTCGGTCTGCTACTGCTTGCCTTCGGCAACGGCTTGGTGGCGGTCGCGGAGCAGAGCGTGCCGTCCGGTCTGGCCGCGCTGCTGGTCGCGTCCGTACCGCTGTGGTTGATCCTGCTGCGCGTGGCCGGTGGCGAACGGCCGCGGTTGTTCACCTGGATCGGCGTGGGCGTCGGTTTCACCGGCGCGGCGATGCTCGGCCTGTCCGGCGGCGATACCAGCGCCCGGCCGTTCTCGATCGCGCTGGTGATCATCGGTTCGATCAGCTGGGCCATCGGTTCGCGGTTCTCACCCCGGCTCGGATTGCCGAAGGATCCGCTGGTCGCGAGCGTGTACGAAATGGCCATCGGCGGTACGGCGATGGTGCTGATCGGGCTCGTCACCGGCGAAGGTGGCCGGCTGCACCCGGCGTCGATCGAGGTGTCGGGCTGGCTCGCGCTGGCGTACCTGGTGGTCTTCGGCTCGCTGCTCGCGTACAGCGCCTACGCCTACCTGCTGGCCAACGCGCCGATCTCGCTGATCGGCACCTACGCGTACGTGAATCCGGCGGTCGCGGTGTTCCTCGGCTGGCTGATCCTGGACGAACCCGTCACCAGCAAGATCCTGCTCGGCGGCGCCATCGTGGTCGTCGGCGTCGGCCTGGTCGTCAGCGCCGAACGCCTCAGCCGCACCAAGCCCTAGCGTTTCCGGGCAAAGCGAAGGACCCGGGCTCCCATGGGGTGCCCGGGTCCTCCTCTCGCTGCCGATGCGCGCGGCAGCGGGTCTAGCTAGGAACTACTGGTCTCAACGACCGGCGGGGAGCTTGGGGAGCTCGCCGTTCGGCAGCTTCGGCAGTTCCTTGTTCGGCAGCGGCAGCTTGCCGTCGACCGGCAGCTTGCCCTCCGTGGGCAGCTTGCCCTCGGTCGGCAGCTTCGGCAGACCGGGCAGACCCGGCAGGTCGCCCTTCTTGCCGGCGTTGGCCTTCTTCACGCCATCCAGCTTCGGCATGTCGATCGGCAGGCCACCGGTGGGCAGGCCGTCGCCGACGGTGCCCTTGCCACCCAGCAGGGTGTTGATGTGCCACATGACGTTGGCGATGGTCCAGTTGGCGTCGATGTCCAGCGCCTCGCCGACCGGGTCGCTCAGGACCTGGCCAGCGGCTTCCAGCTGACCCTCGAGCACGCCGTTCACCGCGCCGACCAGGCCGTCCGGGTGACCGAAGGTCTCCTTGACGACGTGCTCCGCGTTGCTGACGACGAAAACGACCGCGAAGTCCGCGGCGCCGCCGACGTTGCCGCCGTCGAGCCACATGTACAGACGACGGGGGTCGGTGCTCGGAATGTTGTTACGGCCGACGGCCCAGCCGGCCACGTGGCCGGTGAACTTGTCGAGCACGATGAAGGCGCCGTTACCGGTCTCCAGCAGCTTGGCGATGCCCTCCTGCTTGGACAGGGCGTCGACGATCTTCGAAGCCGGCTTCAGCGAGTCGCCCAGGGGCTCGGTGACGGAGCAGAAGCTGCCCGCACCGTCCTCGAGCGCCGCGTCAATGGCCTCTTCGTGGCTGGTGTAGTCCTTGCGGCACTGGATCACCGGGTCGACCGACGGGTCGTTGGTGCCAACGAGCTTCACGTTGTCGATGTCGTGCTTGCCCAGCGTGGCAGCCGACGGACCCGTGTAGTTGATCGCCACGAAGGAGAGACGGTACTGCTCGCCGTCCTTCAGGTCCGACTGACCGTCCAGCGCGACCTGGTAGTGCGACCAGTTGTTGGTCGGCACCGACAGGCGAGCCGGCATGGCGGTCTTGACGACGCGGTTGTCCGAGTCGAGCAGCTCGACCTGGATACCGTTCCAGCCGATGGCGTACGAAGCCATCGTGGCGCGCCAGTCGAAGTCCAGCACCATCGCCTTGGCGTTGGCCGCGGTGAAGGTGAACTCCGGCGAACGCCAGACCGAGTACGACGCCTGGCCGTAGAACCACGGGAACACGGCCGGGGAGTTGCCCTTGAACTGCAGGTACCCGTCGCCGGCGCCGTTCTTGCCGCCGTTGGCCTTGTAGACGTTGTCGATCTTCGAGCAGGTGACGCCCCGCGCGAAGCAGCCCACCGAGTACTCCTGGTAGCCCTGCCAGCCGGCCTTGCCCGCGTTGAAGTTCGCGTCGACGAACGTGGAGGTCTGCGATTCGGCGACCACCGAGCCCGCCGAACCACTCTCCACCGCCGATGCGGTCGACAGCGTGGCGAATCCGAGCGCGGCGGATGACGCCATCGCTACGAACGCCACGGCCGCACGACCGGACTTGGGAAGCGCGCCTGCACGGCGCTGCTTCGCCCCTTGCTCCATTAAAAAACCTCCGGATTCCAGCACGACCGGCGCCGGTTTTGTGACCCAGCAGCCGTCGCGCCCTTGGAATGAGCAAATTCATCAGCCGACTTCTGCTGACGCCAACTACCAACGAAGGCATCCGGGGATCGTTACGGGCTGGGGGCAACAAATGTCACTCGGTTACCAGAAGCGCGAAATCCCTTCCATGTAAGGGAAGTCATCACCTTGAACCTACGGCCGGTTCGCGCGGCGTGTCGCCGACAGGCGATCCGCCGGACCGGCTACGTTGACCGGCCGAAATCTCAACCACGTCTCAGTTCTACCGCCAACGGTACACAGCGTTCGCCGGATTTCAGCGAGCTCGGCCGAGCGTGCGAAGATCCACCACGGAGCCGTTCGGCAGCTCCCGATCCAGCAACGACCAGATCCCTGCCGCCGCATCGGCCGGCGTGCTCAAACCACCCGTCTCGGCCAGCTCACGGAACCGCTCGACCGCCGGGAAGTCCGCCGCCCGGATCACCGCCTGCATGCCGGTGTCGACCACCCCGGGAGCGACCGCGAGGACCTGGCAACCCGCCACCCCCTGCTCCGCTCCGACCGTGCGGACCCAGTGATCGACCGAGGCCTTGCCCGCGGCGTACGACGACCAGCCCGGGTACGGCGTACGGGCCGCGCCGGAGGTGACGAGGATCAGCCGGCGCGGGCAGGACAAATGGGCCGAGGCGCGCAGGAAGGCCCGGCCGAGGATCTGCGGCGCGGCGGAGTTCAGCAGCACCGCCCGGGTGTAGTCGCCGGGATCCACCTCTGCCGCCGGGCCGATCGGCTCGATGGTGCCCGCGTTGTGTACGAAGACGGCGCGCGGTCCGTCGTACTGCTCGAGCTCGGTGCTGAAGTGCTGCTCCACCATCGGCCAGCTCGCGGGATCCGCCAGGTCGGCGGCGACGTGCCCGGCCGTCGTACCGCCGCGGCGGGAGATGTCGATGACGCGGGCGTCCGCGAACGGGACCGAGGCGGCGAGGGCGGCGCCGATCCCGGCCGAGGCGCCCGAGATCCAGACCAGGCTCACCGGCGCCAGCTGGCCGTGACCGCCAGGAAGGCGTCGTTCGCCTCGGGCTCACCGATCGTGACGCGGACACCGTCACCGGGGAACGGCCGGACCGAGACGCCCTCGGCATCCACCGCCGTCGCGAAGGCCAAGGTGTCGTCACCGAGCGAGAGCCATACGAAGTTCCCCTGCGCCTCAGGGACGTCCCAGCCCTGACCGCGCAGCGCGTCGACTACACGGGTCCGTTCCGCGACGAGGGTCTCGACTCGTTCCAGCAGGTCCTTCTCGGCTTCCAGCGAAGCGACCGCCGCAGCCTGCGCGACGTGGCTCACGCCGAACGGCAGCGCGCACTTGCGGATGGCCGCCACGGTCGGCTCGTGCCCGATGGCGAACCCGACGCGGAACCCGGCCAGTCCGTACGCCTTCGAGAAGGTACGCAGTACGGCGACGTTCGGGCGATCCCGGTAGACCTCTACGCCATCCACGAGGTCCTCCCCGCGCATGAACTCCCGGTAGGCCTCATCGACTACGACGAGCACGTTGCGCGGCACCGCGTCCAGGAACTCCAGCAGCTCGTTAGTCCGTACGGCGGGACCGGTCGGGTTGTTCGGCGTACAGACCAGTACGACGCGCGTGCGGTCCGTAATGGCGGCAGCCATCGCCTTGAAGTCGTGGCGCGCGTCAGCCGTCAACGGCACCTCTACCGGCGTCGCGCCACTCAACTTGGTAGCGATCGGGTAAGCCTCGAACGAGCGCCAGGCGTACACAACCTCGTCACCAGCCTCGCAAGCAGCCTGCAACAGGTGGAACAGCACAGCGACGGATCCAGTGCCGACAGCGATGTGCTCGGTCGGTACGCCGAACCGGGCCGACAAGGCCTCCAGCAACGCCACCGAGCCGTTGTCCGGGTACCGGTTCATGCTGGCGGCCGCGGCGGTCGCGGCCTCCAGCACCCCGGGCAGCGGCGGGTACGGGTTCTCGTTGCTCGACAGCTTGTACGTCGGACGGCCATCCGTCCGCACGGGCGGCTTGCCGGGCTTGTAAGCCTGTACGTCGTCCAGGGCAGACCTGAACCGAACCTCGTCGCTGGGCGTCGTCATAGCCGCAGGCTAACCCCTCCGCCGCCCGGGTAGAACAGTGTGTTGTGACACATGCGGTCTCGAATGAGACAACAGCGTCATACCGACAGCAGGACCTCGCCACCGGGCACGGCGGCCGCGGACAGCTCGAAGTCGAGCGGGTTGGTCAGGCACCGGATCGAGCCGCCACCCTTGTGGAACTCGCTCAGGTCCAGCACCACCACGCGCAGGCCGAGCCCGGTGAGGATGTCGCGCAGTCGCGGCGAACAGGCCGGCATCAGGATCGTGTCGTTCACGACGATCGAGTTGCCACTGAAGGCGAAGGCCTCTTCGTCGGTGAGCACGATCGGATCCGGCACGATCCCGGCCAGCGCGGCCCGGCTGGGCTCGTCGAAGGCCGGCGGGTAGATCATCGCGTGCGTGCTGTCGACCGGGCAGAACGGCAGGTCCAGGTGGTACATGCCCTCGTGCGCGATGTGCAGCCCGCGGACCCGGACACCCCACTCGGTGGCGAGGTGCTTGAGCGCCTCGACATCCGTGCGGGGTCCGTAACCGACCACCAGGCTGTCACCGAAGACGAAGGCGTCACCCGACTCGAACGTCGGTCCCACGCCGTCCATCCCGGTCCGGGCGACGTCGAACCCGTTGGCGGCGAACCACGCGGCGGCGTCGATCGACTCGGCCCGGCGCGGCTCGAACCGCATGTGCGACAGCATCACCTTGCCCGGCGCGATGGCCAGGCCCAGGTTCATCGCGTAGACCATGTCGGGCGAGTCCGGGCGCTGCGCGAGCACCTCGACCGCACCGCCCGCCTCGACGATCGCCTGCCGCAGCGACTCCCACTGCGCCATCGTGCGGTCCGGGTCCGGCTGGTCCTGGGTCGACATGTACGGGTTGATCACATAGTCGATCCGGAAGTGGTCCGGCCGCACCATCAGATAACGGCGACCCCAAGCCAGCGGCTGACCCATAAGCACCCCACAAGACTCTGAACCCGATTGACGGATTCCCTGATTGTCCGACAATCAGGAAGTGTGCGGCTCAGCCCACCCCGGCGTCAACCGGGGATCGCAACTGCGCTCGAACGGGGGTTCCGGCTGGGTCAGCCCGCCCGGTAGATGATCTCCATCGAGTCCGGGTCGGCGCCCTGGGAGCGAAGCCAGTCCAGCGCCAGCTTCTTGCCTTCGGGGAAGTACAGCTTGATGTAGAACGCGACCGCCATCGGATCGTTCGGAGTGGCCTTCGACAGGCCGTAGTCCATCCGGTACTCGCGGGTGAGTCGCGGCAGCTGCGTCATGAACGGGTACTTCTCGGCCTTGCGCGCGGAGTTCCGCTCGAAGTCGCGGCTGCCCTGCCCCTCGGCCTCAATGGCCGCTTCCGGATTGTCCTGGAACCAGCGGCGCCCCTCGGGCCCGGTGGCGTCCAGGTAGATGTCGAACTCCTGCGGCTCGCCGTTGCGGACCTCGATCTGGCGGGTGATGGTGCCGAAGCCGTTCCGTTCGGCGGTCAGCTCGTGCACGCCCTCACGGATCTCGGTGGTGCCGTTGGCCGGCTTCACCTTGCCGTCGACGCGCAGGACCAGATCACCCGGGATCGAGTGGAAGGTCACCTTCGACTTCGGGCCCGGCCGGAAGACCAGGTAGCCCGCGAGCAGCACCACCAGGACCACGCCGACCACTCCGGCGATCATCCAGCCGCGCCGGTAATCCTCCAGCATCTGCCACAGCTCCTAAGCTTTGGGGCTCGTCTTGGACCGGGCGATCCAGTAGTCGGGCTCGACCTGAGCCACCGTCGGCTCCGGGATCCGGTCGTGCAGGGAGGCGGAAACGCCGTTGTAGTTGCCGCCATCCTCCCAGTCGATCTTGCCGGTGTAGATGTAGGTGTGCCCGATGCCGCCGCCGCGGTTCATGATCAGGATGTCGCCCGGCTTGAGCTGACTCGTGTCGGTGAAGCGGATCGTCTCCCACTTCGAGCTGCCCCGGCCCTGCAGATAGTCCAGCTGGACGCCGGTACCCCGGGGCGGGTAGTCCGGATCGACCCCGCTCATCACGACCACGGTGGCGACGAAAACGCCGCAGTCACTCCACTCGTCGGTGCCGGTGCTGCCGTTGTACTTGGGCATCGCGTCCTGGTACGCCTGGGTGGCGGCGCTCTTCGCGACCGAGTTCGGCACGTTCTTCTTCCAGGCCAGCGTCAGCGCCGTCGCGACGATGTCGCCGTTGCCCGCACCTCCGCAACCTCCGGCTCCGCCGTTGGCGCCCAGCACGTCCTGGGCGTAGGCGATGCGTTTCGCCCAGGAGGGCTCGTTGGGGTTCTCGTGGCCACCGAAGCGCTCGTACTTACCGCCGAAGGCGCGGGTCGCGTCCTCCAGTGACTGAGCCGCCTTCATGGCCCGGCCGGCAGCACCTTCGGGAGACGACGTACGCCCCTCGAGCTGCTCGTTCAGGAACCAGAGCTGGTGCTCGAGTGACTCGATCTTCGCGTCGTCGGCACCATCGCGCCGCGCGGCGTTGATGTACTTACCGGCGGGAGTCCACTGCACGATGCCCCAGCCGAGGCTGGAACCAGCGGCCTGGCTCGCGGGCGTCTTGGCGCCGGGAGGAGTGTTCTGGAGCCGCATCGGCTCGACGCCCGACTCCCACATCATGTTGCCGACGATTCCGGCCGACTGCTCCGGGGTGTAGCCCTTGCCGACGAAGTAGTTGAAGGACTTCTGCACGTTGTCCGTGCCGACCAGCGTGTCCGAGCCGGAGCCGCCACAGCTGCAACCGCCGCCGGAGTCGCCGCCCTCGCTCATCAGGTCGGCCGGGTCGATCGCGGCGGCGTCGACCTCGGAGTCGTCGCTCAGCCAGATCTCGAAGTGCAGGTGCTGGCCGTCCGCGCCGGGATCGTCCTCGTCGTGCGAGCCGGAGAGCGCGATCACCTTGCCGCGGGTGACCTTGTCACCGTCGGAGACCTTGGACTCCTTCAGCCACTTGTAGCGGCTCTCGAACCCGCCGGTGTGCTTGATCCGGATCTCGTCCGTGCCGGCCTTGGTGACCTCGCCGTCGGCGATCGACATCACCTCGGTGCCCTCGGGCACGTCGTAGTCGATCGCCGGATGCTTCTGCTGGTTGTAGCCGGCCTTGACGCCGCGCTTGTCCGCGGCGGTCGGGAAGCCGAAGGTGCTGTTCGCGGGCGGTCCCGAGACACAGGCCTCGCCGTCGTCGTCCAGGCCGCCGATGGCCCCCAGGATCAGGGCGATCACGATGATCAACGGCAGCAGCACCATCGTGGCCACACCGGCCAGGATCACGAATAACTTGTTCTCACCCATGACGGATCCAAGTCAGGAGTGCCTCGGCGGGCGGAGGGGGCGGCCACAGACGCATGGGAACAGAGTGCCGGATTCCTGGGTCATCGGCATCTCCGTCATCCACAGGCCGGGCCGATCATCCACAGGCAGCACCTCCGGCAGGGCCTCGAGCGGCCATTGCGGGACACCGGCGCCCGCACAAGGGACAATCGGGATATGTACGAAAGCCTGCGGGTGGATCGCTCGAGCACGGTGGACCGGGTCGTCGACGCCCTCCGCCATGCGATGTTCAACGGCGAGCTGCCACCGGGTACGGCGCTGCGCGAGCAACCGCTGGCCGCCGCGCTCGGGGTGGCCCGCAGTACCGTGCGCGAGGCGATGACGATGCTGGTCACCGAGGGCCTGGCGGTGCGCGAGCCGAACAAGGGCGTCAGCGTGGCGATGCTGCACCCGTCGGCCGTCGCGGACATCTGCCGGGCCCGGTTCGTCCTGGAGTCCGCCGGGATCAGGGCCTGGCACGACGCCGACGACACCGCCCGGGCGCGGGTCGGCGCCGCGATGAAGGAATTCGCCGTGATCGCCGGCCGGGCCGACGACCCGGAGGCGATGACCGAGGCCCATCTGGCCATTCACCGCAGCTTCGTCGCGCTCACCGGCAGCGCCCGGCTGATCGCGACCGCCGACGCCATCACCGGCGAGGCCCGGCTGGCCCTGGCCCGGGTCGACGCGCTCCGGCAGGACGCGAAACAGCAGATCGCCTCGCACCGCAAACTCGTCCGGCTGGTCCAGCGCGGTGCCCTGGACGAGGCGGTGGAGGAGTTGCGGCAGCACCTGGCCGGCGCCGAGGAGTCGTTGCTGGAGGCCATCGCCCTGCCCGAGCCGTAGTGGCCCGTATTCGAAGTTCGGCCACGAGACACCAGACCTCCACCAGGTTCGCCGTACGGCGTGGAAGGATCGGGGCATGAAGAACCTGCTGATCAAGCTGATCGCGAACATGATCGCGCTCGCGGTCGCGAGCTGGGTCGTCGGCGGCATCACGCTGGAGGGTTCGACCACCTCCCGCCGGGTGCTCACCCTCGTCATCGTGGCCGCGATCTTCGGCGTGGTGAACGCGGTCGTGAAACCCGTCGCCAAGCTGCTGTCCCTGCCGTTCATCATCCTCACGCTGGGCCTGCTGATCTTCGTGATCAACGCGCTGATGCTGCTGCTGACGTCCTGGATCACCGGCAAGCTCGACGTGCAGTTCCACGTCGACGGTTTTGTCGCCGCGCTGCTCGGCGCCCTGGTGATCACCCTGGTCAGCATGCTGCTGAACCTGGTCCTGCCGGACAAGGCCGAGGTCTGATCCGGCCATGACCCGGTACGTCGAGATCGTCTGCACCGGCAACATCTGCCGCTCCCCGATCGGCGAGGTGGTGCTGCGCGCCAAACTCGCCGAGGCGGGGATCGACGACGTGGTGGTGACCAGCTCCGGTACGGACGGCTGGCACGCGGGCGATCCGATGGACCCCCGCGCCGCGGCCGCCCTGGCCCGGCGCGGGTACGACGGCAGCGCCCACCGCGCCCGCCAGTTCCGCGGTTCCTGGCGCACCGAGCGCGATCTCATCCTCGCGATGGACTCGGGCCACCTGGAGTCCCTCCAGCGCCACCCGGGCACCGTACCGATCCAGCTGTACGACGCCACCGACGTACCGGATCCCTACTACGGCGAGGACGCCGGCTTCGACGAGGTACTCGACCTAATCGAAAAAGCCGCCGAAACCTGGATCACCCACCTCCGCACCTGATCCCAGGCGCTGGAACTAGGTGCGTCCTGGCTTCGCCCTGAGAACGGGCGTGACCCGCTGTGTCGACCTGAGCCACTGTTCGGCGCTCGCCTATTCGCCGGGTCGGCCTGTGAAGTCGGGGGTCGACGTGCGAGATCTGACGGGTCCACCCCCGATTCCGACCGTCGGCCCTCGGAACAAGCGGCACGACGCGCAGTCGAAGACAATCCCGGAGTCCACTACCAGGTTTTTGCGCGACTACCTGGCTGCAACCGGGTAGCCGCGCAGAAACTCGGTAGTGGGCACACCAAAAGCCGGTAGTCGCCCTACAACCAGCTGACGGCCAGGATCGTTGTCCGTCAGCAGGAACCGCCAGGTCGTTCAGTGGCATCACCAGGGCCGCTACGGCCGACCAGCTGGACCTGTCAACGTCTGCGTCGCGCCGGCTCCGACGACCTATTGGAACTGATCGCCGGAGCCCGCACTGCCGTCATGGAATTGGCTCAGGCCTTGGTGCCCTGGGGCTGGTTGATCTCGGCGAGCAGGGTGGTGAACCACTGCACGGTGGGGTCGAACTCCTTGCCACCGGCGATGCGCGGGAATTCGATCGCGCGCAGTTCGTCGCCACGCTCCTCGTCGTGGCCGACCACGCCGCTTTCCCGGCGCATGGCCGCGTCCACCGCGTAGTCGGTGCACTGTTTGATCAGCTCGAGGTCGCGCTCGTTGGCCGGCGCCGAACGGCTGAAGTAACCGCTCTTCTGCACCATCGTCTTCTCGGCGCCGATCCGCTCCGCGAACTGCTTGGCGAACCACTGGCCCGGGTTGATCGTATCCAGCTTCACGTGGCCGAACGGGTCCCGGCCGACCTCCTCGCCGCGGGCCTCCATCTCGGCGATGATCGACGGTACGCCGGCGCCCTCGGACAGGAAGATGTTGACGCAGTCCGTCTGGTCCATCACCGCCTTGAGACGTTCGGCCTCGGCGTCCAGGTCGATCGTTGCCTCAGGCACGTAAACCGCGTGCACGTCCCAGCGGTCGGCGCTCAGGCCGATCCCGGGGTTCCACTCCTGCGCCTTGACCCACTCGCGGTGCGCCTCGGCGGTGGCGGCGGTGAGCCAGCCACAGTTGCGGCCCATCACCTCGTGCACCACCAGCATGCGCGGGTTCGAGCTCTGCTCGGCGATGATGTTGCGGGCGAAGATCGCGCCCTGCTCCGCCGCGGTCCACGCACCCAGGCTCTGCCGGATCGGGATCACGTCGTTGTCGATGGTCTTCGGCAGGCCGACCACGGTCAGGTCGTAGTCGTGCTCCTGCAGGTACGCCGCGAGGTCGGCGGCGGTGGTGTTGGTGTCGTCACCGCCGATGGTGTGCAGTACGTCGACTCCGTCGGCGACGAGGCGCTCGGCGGCCACCTGCAGCGCGTTCTGGCCGTCGGCGATCAGGCCACGCTTGACCAGGTCCGCGGTGTTGGTCAGCTTCACCCGGCTGTTGCCGATCGGGCTGCCACCGAACTTGTGCAGCACGGCGGCCTTTTCCCGGACCTCGGGCGTGATCTCGAGGTACCGGCCGCTGAGCAGTCCGTGGTACCCGTTCAGGTAGGCGATGATCTCGACGTCGGGCGCTACCTCGGTGTAGCGCTGGATCAGTCCGCCCACGGCGGAGGACAGGCAGGGCGCGAGCCCGCCGGCGGTGAGCAGGGCAACGCGGCGGACGGTGGAGTCGGCGGCCATGGCGGATCCAATTCCTAACGGGACGTGGTCACCCTCAGGGTAGTGATACAGACCACTCCCGGCAGTGGTCGGCTGCGGCCTGCGGACCTCTCCAACGTTGGTGCGCGCCCTCGACCGAAGAGCCAGGCCAGGGCCCGGCTGGGGCTCGGCTGGGCTCGACTGGGGCTCGACTGGGGCTCGACTGGGCCTCGACTGGGGCCGGCTGGGGCCGGCTGGGGCCTGACCGACGGACTCATGGCGGGTTCTCAGCCGTTTCTCAACCCGACGGCCTAATCTCGTTACGCGGACGCCTGACAGTGGGCGCGGGCGATCACGGGAGCGACGATGCGGGTACTGGTGGTGGACGACGACCGCGCGGTGCGGGACTCGCTACGCCGTTCGCTGGAGTTCAACGACTTCGACGTGGTGACCGCCTCCGACGGCGCCGAGGCGCTCGCGGTGATCGGCAACGTCGATCCGGACGTGGTCGTGATGGACGTGATGATGCCGCGCCTGGACGGACTGGAGACCACCAAGGCATTGCGGGCCGCGGGCAACAACGTGCCGATCCTGGTGCTCACCGCCCGTGACGCGGTCGCCGACCGGGTGGACGGTCTTGACGCCGGCGGCGACGACTACCTGACGAAACCCTTCGCGCTGGAGGAACTGCTGGCCCGGCTCCGCGCTCTGCTGCGCCGGACCACGACCGCCGGCGACGGCGCCACCCGCGGCGAGATCCTGCAGTACGGCGACCTGGTGATGGACGTCGACGCGCACGAGGTCCGTCGCGGTGACACCCCGATCACGCTGACCCGGACCGAGTTCTCCCTGCTCGAGCTGCTGATCCGCAATCCGCGCCGGGTCCTCGAACGAGCCGTCATTCTCGACGCCGTCTGGGGATACGACTTTCCCACCACGGCCAACTCGCTCGAGGTCTACATCGGCTACCTGCGCCGCAAGACCGAGGTGGACGGCCTGCCGCGGCTGATCCACACCGTGCGCGGCATCGGCTACGTCCTTCGGGATACCCCACCGTGAGCGGTCAGCCTCCCTCAATACCGAACCCTTCGGTGCCGAAAGCGCCGGTGCCGAAAGCGCCGGGACGGTCGCAGCGCGCGCAGGAGTGGTGGCAGCACAAGCAGCAGCGGTTGAGCCTGCACGCGCGGGTGACCCTGCTGGCGGCCGTCACGGTCGGTCTGGCCGTCGCCATCGTCAGCATCTCGGCGTACTTGACCGTGCGGCAGCAGATGTACCGCAACCTCGACGACAGCCTCGTCAGCCGCGCCGAGATCGCCGTGCGGTCCGGCGAGCTGACCGAACCCGACAACTTGCAGAAGATCCTGCCCGACATGGTGGGCCTGAGCGATCAGCTGATCGGCCTGGTGCTGGCCGACAGCCAGGCCTACGTCATGTCGCGAACTTACCAACCGCCAATCGCCGAACCAGAGGTCGCGGTCGCGAAGAACCAGAGCAAGCCGAATGTTCGCTCGGTCGGTAGTCCTAACGACCGGCACTTCCGGGTGGCCGCGGTCGCTGCCGGACCGATCTGCCCGCCGGGACTCGGACAGGAGGAATGCGATCCCTCCCTCAGCCAGCCCGGCGCGCTGGTCGTGGCGCAGTCACTCAGCTCGATCGACCGGACGCTGCACAACCTCGGCGTCGTCCTGTGGGCCGTCGGCATCATCGGCGTGATCGGAGCCGCCCTGGCCGGCAACGCGATCGCCCAGTCCGGCCTGCGCCCGTTGGCCCGTCTGACCGGTGCCGCCGAGTACGTCGCCCGTACGGCGGAACTGCGGCCTATCCCCGTCACTGGTACGGACGAGATCTCCCGGCTGGCTCAAGCGTTCAACGCCATGCTTGCCGCCTTGGCCCAGTCCCAGGATCGTCAACGCCGTCTGGTCGGTGATGCGGGCCACGAGCTCCGGACGCCACTCACGAGCATCCGGACCAACCTGGACCTGCTAGCCCAGGCAGACCAGCGTGGCGGGCTCTCCCCGGAAGACCGGCGCCAGCTCCTGGACGACGTGCGAGCGCAGATGGACGAGTTGACCGCACTTATCGGCGATCTGACCGAGCTGGCCCGCGATACCCCGCAGAACCGCGGCTACGAGCTGATCGAACTGTCGAACGTGGTCCAGGACGCGGTGAGCAGAGTACGGCGCCGCGCGCCCGGGGCCGAGTGGGACGTACAGCTGATGCCGTTCCCGGTCTGGGGCGACGAGCGGTTGCTGGGCCGCGCGGTCACGAATCTGCTCGACAACGCCGCGAAGTACAGCCCGCCCGACGGCCGCGTCGTCGTACGCCTGCTGGACGGCGTACTCACGGTGACGGACTCCGGCCCGGGCATCGCGGAGGCGGATCTGCCGCACGTGTTCGAGCGGTTCTACCGTTCCAGCGAGGCGCGTAGCCGTCCGGGCTCCGGCCTCGGCCTGGCGATCGTGAAGCACGCGGCCGAGCAGCACGGCGGCATGATCTACGCCCGCAACGCTCCTCCGATGGGCGCCCAGTTCACCCTCTGGCTCCCGCACGCCGCCGCCCAAACCCGCCAGCCGGCCCCCACCCCACCACCGTCACGCCCCTTCAAACCCCGCACCTCCCGCTGAGCCTCGTCTGGACGATCCCGTGACCCGACGGGAGAATGCCCCGATGCCCATCCGAGCACTCGTGGCCGGGCTGTCCGTACTGGCTCTCGGCAGCGGAACAGCCTGCAGCGCCACACCGTCCGCGCTGCCGACGCCCACGCCGTCGGTGAAACCGGCCCTGACAGCACCGACAACACCCGCGGCGCCAAGGGCAGCGATCAGTGTGCCCGCCGCCCAGCAAGAATTGCAGCGATTCGTCGCGGTCCGGAACCGCGCGGAGACGACGTACGACGACTCGCTGGTCCGGACGGTGGCGGCCGGTTCGCTGCTGACCCAGCGGCTCGCCGCGCACAAGGTGAACCGGGTGCTGAAGAGAAAGCCTCGCCCTCTCGCTCTGGATGTGCCGTTCGTGGGCACCACGCCTGCCGCGACGTACCCGATGCGGTTCATCACGGAGGCGCCCTCGAGCAGCCCCGGCGGCAATATCGTCGGTCTGGCCGAGCGGAGAACCGCGGGTTCGCCCTGGCGGTGGACCTATTCGCTGAACCTCGGCTGGGAGTCGATCGGGCAGTCCCTCGGCGGTCCGGACGGCCGTTCGCTCGAGAACAGCAGCAGCCTGCGGCCCGCGGCCCAGGCCGACTTCGACCGGCTCACCGCCACTCCGACCAAGGCTGTCGCTATCTTATGCCGCTATCTGAGCAGCGGTACGACTGCCTCAGTGGGGAAGCGGCTCGCGTTCAGCGGCAGCGCACGGCAGTACACCGAGTACTACCGGGGCAGGATCGCACCCGCTGCGAAGAGCGGCGACTTGGCCAGAGATACCGTCGCCGTGCCGGTCGGGAAACCGGTGGCGTTGCATACCGCCAGCGGGGTCGACCTGGTCTTCGTCACCGTGAAGGTTGTCTATGTCATGACGGTGCCTGCCAACCGGCGCTCTCGCTGGACCGGAGGCGCAGCGTTCGCCCTCGCGCCGAAGGGGCACGGGTACCGCAATTTCCTCACGGCTACCGAACTGCTGCAGGTCGTGCTCGTGTTGCCGCCGAAGGGCCAGGGTGTGAGCAGAGTGGTGGGCATCGAGGCGCAGACTGTCGCGGCGCGGGGTTCATGAGTTCCTCATAGAAGTCTTTGGAGGCTTTGCAGGGATCTTCAGGCCGTTCTCAGGTCCGGCCAGCATGGTTGACCCATGACCGAGAAGCAGCCGCAGCAGAACCAGCCGGGGGACGACGTTCAGGCCGCCGGCTCCGCTTCATCAGCAACCCCGGCCGGACAGACCCCCTCCGGTCAACCGCAGCCGGGGTCCATGCCGTCCTTCGGTTCGACTCCGTCGGACGGCGCCACCCAGCCACTGCCGACCACCGGTTCCGGCCAGCCCTCCTTCGGCGGGCAGTACGGATCGGGGCAGTTCGGGTCTGGGCCGCACGCTCAGCAGCAGTACGCACAGCAGGGCGGATACGGGCAGGGTGCGTACACGCAGGGCGCGCGGCAGTACGGCAACACCGGGGCGTATCAGGGGACGTCCCCGGGCCAGCCGTACTGGTCACCACAGGGTCAGGTCGGGCAACCCGGCCCCGTGGGCGAGTCAGGGCAGTCCCCGGTCGCTCCGCCGCCACAGAACAAGGCGAAGCGCCGGGGCCTGGCCCTGGTCGCCACCACCGCACTGCTGGTCGGGACGGCCGGCGGAGTGGCAGGGGCGGCCGTTTATTCGGCAACGAACGAGCCGGCCGGCTCCAGCCCGTCAGTGACCTCACCACTGACCGGCGGCCAGGCCGCGCCGATCGCCGCGCCGGACGGATCCATCCAGAAGGCGGCGGCGCAGGTGCTGCCGTCGGTGGTGAAGATCGGCGTGATGACCGCGCAGGGCGCTTCGTCCGGCTCGGGCATCGTGATCAGCAAGGACGGGCTGATCGTCACCAACAACCACGTGGTCGCCGGCGCGGCCGAAGGCGGCAAGATCGCGGTGATGCTGAACGACGGTCGTACGATCGCCGCCACCATCGTCGGTACCGACCCGCTGACCGATCTGGCCGTGATCCGGGCCGACGCCAAGGATCTGACCCCGGCCACGCTCGGCGTCAGCGGCAAACTTCAGGTCGGCCAGCAGGTGGTCGCGATCGGTTCGCCGTTCGGGCTCGAGGCGACCGTGACCAGTGGCATCGTGTCGGCGCTCGGCCGGCCGGTGTCCTCCGGGGACGGGCGGGACAGCACGACCGTCTTTCCCGCCGTACAAACCGATGCCGCCATCAATCCCGGTAACTCCGGCGGCGCACTGATCGACCTCGCCGGCCAGGTGGTCGGTATCAACTCCGCGATCAAGACCGCGGGCGGATCGGGACAATCCGCCGGCGGGAACATCGGCCTGGGCTTCGCGATTCCGATCGACCAGGCCAAACCGATCATCGACGAGCTGGTGGCCAAGGGCAAGGCCACTCATGCGAGGCTCGGCGTGACGGTGGGCGACGCGGAGTCGACCGACGGGCTCCAGCAGGGGGCCAAGATCGGCGAGGTGACGCCGGGCGGTGCAGCGGACCAGGCCGGACTGAAGGCGGGCGATGTGGTGACCGCCGTCAACGGCAGGGCGGTCGCGTCAGGGGACGCGCTGGTCGCCGCGGTTCGCTCGCACCGCCCGGACGAGGAAGTCACGATCACCTTCAACCGCGGTTCGGCCACCGGCCAGACCGTGAAGGCGAAACTGGGCTCAGACGGCGGCAAGCCGACGGGCTAGAGCGCAGCGCACTCACTGGATGTAACTCCTCCCTAGTAGGGAATGGGCCCGCCCACCGAGCGGGCCCATTCCCATGTCCAAAATGCTTTGCGCACTGGGTGCGGCCTGTCTCATCATCAACGCATGACTGCTCGGGATTGCCTGTTGCTGTTGGCCGTTGGCGTTCTGCCGGCGTGCGAGCAGCAGCGCTTCGGCCGACGTCGGAGGTCTAGCCAGTCGCGGTTGTGACCGCGGCGCTGGTCGCGGGGTTGCTGGCCGGGTTTGGCATCGCCATTCCGGTTGGGGCCGTCGCGACGTATCTGGTGGCACTCACGGCCCGAACCTCCTGGAAGACCGGGGCTTTCGCCGCTCTGGGGGTGGCCACCGCCGACGGGCTCTACGCGTTGATCGCGGCTGTCGGTGGAGCCGCCTTGGCGCCGTTACTGCTGCCGATCCTGTTGCCGTTGCGGCTGGTCTCCGTACTGGTTCTGCTCGGTTTGGCCTTTTGGGGAGGCCTCAAGGCGGTTCGGCACTACCGGGACAGGCGGATGGCGGTGCAGCGTTCGGATGCGCCACGGCATCCGTACCTCAGCTTGCTCGGCATGACCATGTTGAACCCGACGACGGTGATCTACTTCGCCGCACTCATCCTTGGCAGCCAAGCCAGCTTGGGCCCAGTGGAGCTGGCAGTGTTCGTTCTGGCGGCCTTTACGGCCTCAGCCAGTTGGCAGTTGTTGCTGGCGTGTGGCGGCGCCCTGCTCGGGCGGATCCTCACCGGCGAGCGCGGGCGACTCGCGACGACCCTGGTGTCCAGCTGTCTCATAACCGGATTCGCGCTGAACTTGCTGTTCTAGGCTTGGTTCATGAGCAGCGTCGAGGTGCATCGGGCGGGCGATCGGTTTCGTACGTCGGCCGGGTGGCTGGAGTCGAGCCACTCGTTCTCGTTCGGACAGCACTTCGATCCCTCGAACACCGGTTTCGGCCTGTTGCTGGTGAGCAACGACGACATCGTTGCCCCCGGCACCGGGTTCGACACGCATCCGCACCGGGATATGGAGATCGTCACCTGGGTGCTCAGCGGTGGGCTCGTGCACCAGGATTCCGAGGGCCACAACGGCGTGATCTACCCGGGCCTCGCGCAGCGGATGAGCGCCGGCCGCGGCATTCTGCACTCGGAGCGGAACGACTCCTGGCGGCTCACCGGCGGGGCCGAGCACACCGAGCCGGTGCACTTCGTGCAGATGTGGGTGATGCCGGACGAGGCCGGGATCGACCCCGGTTACGAGCAGCTCGAGGTCGACGACCGGCTCCGCACCGGCGAGCTGGTCCCGGTCGCCTCGGGCCTGCCGGAACACGCCGCCGACGCCGCGATCCGGATCAACCAGAAGAACGCGGGCCTGTACGTCGCGCGCCTCGCCGCGGGACGGACTGCCGCGCTGCCGACCGCGCCGTACGTGCACCTGTTCGTCGCGCTCGGGGCGATCGACCTGGAGGGCACGGGTCCACTCGCGACCGGGGACGCCGCCCGGATCGAGGCCGCCGAGGCGCAGCGGGTCACCGCCGGGCCGGACGGCGCCGAGATCCTGGTCTGGGAGATGCACGCCGCCCTGCGCTGAGGCGGCCTAACCGGCGGTTTGCTCGCTCATCGTCCAGACGTGGCGCAGGGACTGGCCGGCGAGACCGTCCGGGTTCTTCGCGAAGCCCTCGACGAACTGGGCCATGTGCTGCTGCCAGCGCTGATCGACCGGATCGTTCGACAACTTGGCCACCGCGGCCTCGAAGTCGTCGCACTCGACCAGGTGGAACAGGTCCCGGCCGCTGCGCCAGATGCTCCAGTCGGTGATTCCGGCGGCGGTCATCACCTCGATCAGCTCGGGCCACACCGTTGCGTGCTCGATCTCGTACGCCTCTTCGGTGCCCGGGATCAGGCGGCTGTGCAATGCGAGTCTGGTCACGGGGATCAACCTACCGCGCCCGCAGTGGCCGGATCGTTATGAAGCAAATGCTCGATTCAAGTTGCGGGTGACCCTCTGCGGCACGCATCGTAGGCGCGCCGGAATCTATTTCTTCCGGACTCTGTCATTTCAGTACCGCGCGGGAGGGGTCCCTGCGGGGACGTGCGCCGGCATCAGCCCGGCGGAGGGGCGATAAATTCATGACGTGGAACTCTGGCGCGCCCGCGCGCCGCATCACCATCGCACTGGCGGCCTCGGCTGCCCTGATCGCACCGGTTCTGGCCTTCGCGCCGACCGCGAACGCCGTCGGCACCGCTGACCCGGTGATGGCGGCCGGCAGCACCCGGTCGGCGGTCAGCCTGACGGCTCCGACGGCCGCGCCGTACGGCGCGCAGATCGCGCTTTCGGGCGTGCTGTGGCGCTACGGCACGTCGACCAAGATCGCCGGCTCCAAGGTGACGCTGCAGCGCTCGCTCCGGGGCAAGAACGTGTGGGGCAACGTGGCCAGCATCAACACGACGGCCACCGGCACCTACAAGTTCACGGTGACGCAGACCGTCGCCTACGACTACCGGGCCTACTACGCGGGCAACGCGACGTACACGACGGCCGTTTCCGCCGTGAAGTACCCGGTCGTCATGCAGAGGGTTCTGCTCGACTCGGTCGCCACGGTGAACTACAACACCGGCATCCTGCGCGCCACCGGCCGGGTCTACCCCGCGACCACCGGCAAGCAGGTCTACCTGCAGCGCTACAACCCGGCCACGAAGGCCTGGAGCAACATCGCCGCCAAGACCACCTCGGGCAACACGATCAGCGTTGACGCCAAGGTCGGCGGCTCCACCGGTCAGTACCGGCTCTCCGTCCCCGTGACCATGCCGTACGGCGCTGGGGTTTCCGCCGCGCGGACGCTGTCGCACTACGTCTGGCGCGATGTGTTCAAGAAGCCCGTGCTGGCCAAGGGCGGTAGCGAGGACTACTCCTGGGAGATCTTCCGTGAGGGCCCCTACCTGGTCGGTTTCGCCGACGCGCTGGAGCTGGGCAACGTGTGGGTCGACCTGAACACGGCCGGCTGCACCCGGTACGAAAACGTCGTGGGCAACGACGCGGAAGAACCGTTCACCTTCCGCATGCTGAACGGCACGACCGCGCTGCGGGCCCTCAACGTCGCCGCCGGCCCGGATCCCGAAACCTCGGGCCTGGCCTTCGTGAACGGCAGCTTCGGTGGCGCGACGAAGGTGCGGCTCCAGTTCACCGATATCGGCAACCAGGACATGCTGTTCGCCTGGATGACCGGCCGCGTTCTCTGCGCCAACTGACTGTCGCCGAAAACTGTCGGAAGCGTCATGCACACTCAGTGGGGTGTTCGCCGGATCGGTTGATCCGGTGGGCACCCCACGTCGTTTTGCCTTGTTTTCAAGGGTTCAGGGGGATGACCGCTATGAGACCGTTCAATCGCCGGGTTCTGCCGGCGCTGCTGACCGCAGCCGCGCTCGCGCTGCCGATCACCGCCGCGCAAGCCGCACCACCAACTCCCATGGTCGGAACCGTGCGTTCAGCGGTCTCCCTCACCGCCCCATCGGCCGGGGTCTACGGCACCAAGATCACGTTGTCCGGCGTGCTCTGGCGCTACGGCACCCAGACCCGGATCGCCGGGTCGAAGGTGACCCTTCAGCGCTCGGTCAAGGGCAAGAACGTGTGGGGCAACCTGGCCAGCGTGAACACCTCCGCGACCGGCGCCTTCGCGTTCACCGTCACCCAGGGGCTGGCGTTCGACTACCGCGCCCGTTTCACCGGCAACGCGACGTACGGCCCGGCCCTGTCGGCGGTCAAGCACCCGGTCGTCATGCAGAAGCTGCTACTCACCGGGATCCGCACCACGCACTACCACCAGGGCACGTTGCGGGTGTCCGCCGAGCGCTACCCGGTCCAGACCGCCGGATCGCGCGTCTACCTCCAGCGGTACAACGCCGGCACCAAGGCCTGGACCACGATCGGCTCGAGCGCTGCCACCACCAAGGCGTTCACCATCGACGCGCAGGCCGGCGGGTCCGTCGGGCAGTACCGCGTGTACGCCCCGGTCAGCTATCCGTACGGCGCGGGCGGTTCGGCCGGCAGGACCTTCGCCCACTACGTCTGGCGTGGCGTCTTCGCGAAACCTGTCCTGGCCGCTGGTGGTGCGGGGACTCCCCGGTACTACGTGTTCACCCCCAGCGAATCGCCGTCCCGTTCGGGCGCCCGCGTCGGCGCGGACGAGATCGGCGGAGTCAGCTGGATCGATGTCAACGTCGCGGGTTGCGTGCGTCTGTCCGGTGATGCCACGAACATCACCAACCGGCTGGACCCCACCACGCTGACGGTGACAGCCGGCAGTTCGCCGACCGACACCGTCTCGGGAGTGGTGCAACCCGGTGGGCGGTTCGCGATCGACCTGACCCCGCAGAACGCCACCAAGGCCCGTCTGCAGGTCGGCGACACCGGCCGGACCGGTGCCCCGGTCGCCGATTTCGAACTCGGCGTGCTCTGCACCAACTGAGACGTCCCGCCAGCGAGACATCGGCACATCTGGCACATTGAGGTCCCTGTGCACTGAGCTTGCTCCGCCCGAAGCTGAAAGAAGATCGTGATGAGACAACCCATCCGCACTCTGGTGGCGGGCCTCACGGCCGTCGCCGCACTGGTGGCACCCGTCGTCGCCGCCGTTCCGGCCGAGGCAGCCGGAACGGTTCGCGCCGCGGCCAGCCTGACCGGTCCCGCGCACGGCACCTACGGCTCCAGCGTCAGCCTCAGCGGCGTGCTGTGGCGGTATGGCACCTCCACCCGGATCGCCAACGCGGTCGTCACCCTGCAACGCACCCCGCACGGCAAGTCCGCCTGGACCCAGGTCACGTCGGTCCGGACGTCCTCGACCGGTACCTACGGGTTCACGGTCACGCTCGGCACCGTCTACGACTACCGCACGGTGTACGGCGGCTCGGTCACTTACACCACCGCCGTGTCGAACGTGATCAACCCGAAGATCCTGCGCCGGGTCCTGCTCGATTCCGTGCAGACCACCAACAGCGCCCCGGACGAAGGCGTGAACGTCGGAACGCTGCGGGCCACCGGCCGGGTGCTGCCCGCGCCACCTACTGGTACGCAGGTCTGGCTGCAGCGCTACGACGCCGCGAGCAAGACCTGGAAGAACTTCATGTCCACCCGGACCACCGGCGGTGCGGGCGTCTCGATCTCCGGCAACGTTCCGCCGAACGTCGGCACGTACCGCCTCCAGGCTCCGGTCGCTTCGCCGTACTACGGCGGCTCGTCGAACACCAAGGTCCACGCGCACTACGTCTGGCGCGGCATCTTCACGAAGCCCCTGCTGGCCGTGGGTGGTACGGAGACGCCCGGGCGCTACATCTGGAAGCCGAGCGAGTCCGCCACGCGCTACCTGATCAACCTCTGGGCCGCGGCGGGCGGAAGCTCCTGGGTGGACATCAACACCTACGGCTGCCTGCAGCTCGACGTGTCGACCATCAACGTGACGGACCAGACCGGCACCGCGACGAACGTGCTCGCCACCATCGCGAACGGCGCCACCAAGCTCTACGACTACGACATCGCCCCTGGGCAGGAGTCGCAGAAGACCTTCTCGGTCCGTGGCATCAACCGGCTGCGCGTGCAGTCGGCCGCCAAGACCCAGGGCAACCCCATCTCCACGTGGGGCATCGCCGCGCTCTGTAACAACTGACGCAATTCCAGGCATGACTCGGGCGTAGTGGTGCCGAGATTGCAGGAACCTGCAACGCGAAGAGGTTTACAGGCAGGCCCTTCGACCTCTTGGCTCAGATCGGCACCGCTACGACCGAGGAACCTCATGAAGAAACACCTGGCCACCCTGGCCTCCGGCCTGACCGCCACCGCCCTGCTCTTCCCTCTGCTCGGCCCGCTCCCGGCCAATGCCACCAAAACAGCCGGTACGGCGAACGCGGGCGGTTCAAGTGACCTCGGCACGTCGGGCGCGGGCGATTCAGCTGGTCTCGGTACGGCGCGCGCGGGTGGTTCGACGGGTCCCGGCGCGGCGCGCGATACGGCGGGCGCGCGCGATGCGGGTGGTTCGGCGGGCAGGGCGTCGGCGGGGACCGCCGCGGGGTCGGTGCGGGCGGCGGTCAGTCTGACCACTCCCCCGGTCGGCGCGTACGGCTCCAACGCGCGCTTCAGCGGCACGGCCTGGCGCTACGGCACGCAGACCAAGCTCGCCGGCGCGACGATCGTGCTGCAGCGAGCGCCTCACGGCAAGGCGACCTGGATCAACCTGACTTCGGCACGGACCACGGCGACCGGGACCTTCGCGATGGGTGTCACCCTGTCCGGCGGGTACGACTACCGGGCGTATTACGCGGGTTCGACGACGTACACCTCGGCCGTTTCCGCCGCGAAGTTCGTTTTCGTCTCGTGGAAGGTGATCCTGGACGGTCTGTCCACCACGGACAACGCCCAGTCGAACTCCAACAACGGCACCCTGAACGCCAAGGGCCGCGTGTACCCCGCACCGCCCACGGGCACCACGGTCTGGCTGCAGAAGTACGACCCGGTCAGCAAAAAGTGGAAGGACTTCACATCCGGGAAGGTCAGCGGCAACACGATCGCGATCAAGACCGACATCCGCGGCAACGTGAGCACCTGGCGGCTATCCGTCCCGAGCCGCAATTACTACTTCACCGGCTCGTCCAACTCGAAGCAGTTCGCCCACTACGTCTGGCGCGGCCTGTTCTCCCGGGGCGCAGTGGCGGTCGGGGGCACAGAGGGCGGGTCATTTCATGTCTGGGCGGACCAAGACCCCCTCGGCGGTATAGCCCTCGCCCGGTCGGAACGTGGAGGTCTGTTCTGGGCGGAAATCCGCACCACTGGCTGTCTGACAGTGGAGATCGGCATGCACAACTACAGCAACCAGCAGCGGCCGGGGCAGCCCACGGACATGCGCTTCGTCATCCGCCAGGACGGTGAACTGTTCAGATCGGTTGTGCTGAAGCCCGGTGGTGACATCTCGGGCGGCCAGCTGCGCCCGATCGGCGGTATCCAGCGGATCCGCCTCGAGATCCAGGACGCCGGCCACACCGGTGAGCCTCTCGGAGAGTGGCGCTCAAGCGTTCTGTGCTCCAACTGAGTTTGCTCGAACACAACTAGGAATGGGAAGAAGCATGAGGATGCATCAGGGGGGAGCCGTGCGGCGTATTGCCGGGACGGCAGCTGCCATTGGGCTTTGCGTGGCGGGTGCGGGCATGGTCCCGGCCGCCAACGCAGGCGGACTGGCCGGGGGGCCGGAGAAACCGCTCGGCCCGATCAAGCCGGTCGGGCCCGTCAACACCGCTACGCCGATCGCGGACAACAGCGCCAGGACCGGCGGCACGCTCAAGGTCGTCGGTCCGGTCACCACGGCCGGCCCGATCATCACCAACGGCCCGGGCACCACGGCGGGTTCGGTCAAGGCGGCGGTCAATCTGACCGGTCCGACGTCGGGCACGTACAACACCAACGTGCGGTTCAGCGGCACGCTCTGGCGGTACGGCACCCCGACGAAGATCGGCGGCGCCACGGTCGTTCTGCAGCGCACGCCGCACAACGGCAGCTCGTGGCTCAACCTGACGTCGGCCAAGACCACGTCGACCGGCACCTTCGCGTTCGGCGTGACCCTGACCGGCGCGTACGACTACCGCGTCTACTACGCGGGCTCGACCACGTACACCACCGCCCTCAGCGGCAAGGTCTATCCCGCCGTGCTCCGCGGCGTGGCCTTCGACTCCATCAAGACGACGAACCAGGGCGACGGTACGGGCGACCTGGCCGGCGTGCTTACCGCCAACGGCCGTGCCTACCCGGTGGTGCCGACCGGTGCGCCGATCTACCTGCAGCGTTACGACGCCGCCGGCAAGGCGTGGAAGACGATCGGAACGGCCGCCAGCAAGGGCACTGCCAACTTCACGATCTCGGCGCGCGTTCGCGGTTCGGTCGCACCGTACCGGTTCCACGTCCCGCTGAAGTACCCGATCGCGGCGGGCTCGTCGCGATCCGTCACGTTCGCGCATTACACCTGGCGAGGAGCCTTCTGGAAGCCGGTGCTCGGCTTCGGTGGCACTGGCGACCCGGGCTACGGTGTGTACCCGGCATCCGACTGGCCGTACCGCAGCGGTGCGTACTTCGGCGCCAACGAGACTGGTGGGTCGGCATGGATCGACGTCAACACCAGCGGCTGCGTCGCGACGCAGGTCGAGGCACGCAACTACACGCACGAATTCGAGCCGACCACCGAGCAGTTCACGGTCCGCGACCCCAACGGGGGCATTCTGGCCGGAAAGGTTCTCGCGCCGGACGAGGACTACCTCTTCTACGAGATCCAGCTGAACGGACTCGCACGGACCCGCCTGGCGGTCGCGGACCTGGGATCAAGTGGTCACCCGCTGGTAGGCGTCACTACCTGGGTGCGTTGCAACAACTGATCGTGCGGTGACCAAGAAGGGCTCGTCCGGGAGGGCGGGCCCTTCTTCTTTTCCTGACGGGTGAACAATCGGGGGTGGTTGAGCGTCAGTACTCGGGGGGATCCGAACCGATCACTGAGGGTGCAGGAAGGTTGAGTAGTTGTGCGGTGCTGGCAGGCTGGCACACGCCGAAGACTGTTCCGGGTGAACACCCCTCACCATGCGAGAGTTGAGACCGTGAAGCGAACTGCGATCGTCTGCCTGAGCGCCGCACTGCTGGCCACTGCGTGTACCGACAGCAAACCTGATGCCGCAGGCAAGCCGGACCCGAACGACGAGAAGGCCGCCTCGGCCGCGGTGGTGAAGTCGTATGCCGCCGCCTGGATGCAGGCCTGGGCGCCGGAGGGCAAGCCGGACGCGGCCGCGGCGCTGACCGACAACCCGACCACGTTCGGCCCGCAGCTGGACGACGTCGATACGGCCCTCGCGGTGGCCAACGTGAAGGTGACGCCGCAGGGCGAGGCCACTTGCGCCGATGACACCAACTGCTCGCAGGACGTCGCCGTCGAGGCCGTACTGCGCGGTATCGGCACGATGAAGTGGACCGCCAAGGTCGCCACCGTCAAGGTCGGTGACGCCTGGAAGGTGAAGGCCACCGGTGACTCGATCTACCCCGAGCTCGGCGAGGCGAACTACCTCAAGCGCTCCCGCACGCTGCCGCCGCGGGCTTCGATTCTCGACCGCGCGGGCAAACCGCTGACCTCGCAGCGCCAGGTGGTCACCGTCGGCGTCGCCTCGGGTACCAAGGCCACCGCCGCGACGTATGCCGCCTTCAAGACGTACCTGGACGTCGATCCGGTCCGGCTGAAGAAGCGGGCCGTCGGCGCGCCGGCCGGCCAGTTCGTCGACGCGATCACCATCCGGGCCGACGACTGGTACAAGATCGAGCCGAAGATGGGCAAGCTGCCCGGCATTCTCACGATGGGCGGCACCAAGTCGCTCGCGGAGAGCCCGACCTTCGCCCGGAACCTGATCGGCGTGATGAAGCAGGCCGACGCGGACACCCTGAAGAACGCCGGCCCGACCGCCTCGTCCAACGACGACGTGGGCGCCAGCGGCCTGCAGTATGCGTTCCAGCAGCAGCTCGCGGGCACGCCCGGTGGTGTGGTCACGCTGCGCGCCAAGGACACCAAGCGCACGGTCAAAGACGTCTTCAAGCAACCGGCCAAGCCCGGTACGCCGGTGAAGACCACCATCGACACAGCCCTGCAGCGGGCCGCCGAGAAGGCCCTCGGCACCAGCAAGCTGCCCGCGTCGCTGGTCGCCGTACAGGCCTCGACCGGCCAGATCCTCGCCGCCGCCAACGGTCCGACGCCGACCGCTTACAACCGCGCGTTCCTCGGCCGGTATGCGCCGGGTTCGACCTTCAAGATCGTCACCGCGGCCGCGTTGCTCGGCACCGGGATGACCGCGCAGACGCCGGTGACCTGCAGTAACACGATCACCGTGTTCGGCAAGACCTTCAAGAACTACGACGCGCTCGCGCCGTACGGCTCGGGTTCGCTGCAGCGCGCGTTCGAGCAGTCCTGCAACACCGCGCTGATCTCGAACCAGGGCAAGCTGCCCCGCGACGGCATGATCAAGGCCGCCGCGATGTTCGGCTTCGGCCAGGACACCAAGCTGTCGATCTCGTCGTACGGCGGAACCGTGCCGGCGCCGAAGGACGACGTCGAGAAGGCCGCGTCGATGATCGGCCAGGGCACCGTGACGGCCAGCCCGCTGCAGATGGCGATGGTCGCCGCCGCCGTGAAGAACGGTACGGCGCTGAAGCCGGTGCTGGTTCCGGGCAAGGACCCGGCCGGTCCCGCCGCCAGCCCGTTGCCGCCGGCCACCGCCGCGGCGCTGCGCGCGATGATGCGGTCCACGGTCACGAACGGTACGGCGAAGGTGCTGGCAGGCAACGGCGCCGTGTCGGCCAAGACCGGTACGGCCGAGGTTGTTGTCAACGGCAAGGTGACCACCAATGGCTGGATGGTCGGCTACCGCGGTGACGTCGCCTTCGCGGTGATCGTCGAGGGCGGGGAGTCCGGCGCGAAGGCGGCCGGCCCGGTGCTCAAGTCGTTCCTCAGCCAGTTCAGCTGAAAGCGACGCCCCCAGCGGCTTCTGTCCGCGAGTGGTCGCGTGCAGACGCGACCACTCGCGGACAGAAAAACCGCGTCCACTCGTGAAGCTGAGGGGACGGGCTCAGAAGCTGAGGACCTCGTCGATCGCGCTGCGGAAGTCCGAGGCGTCGAGCGTCATCAGCTCGAGGTCCGTCGGCGTACCAGGCGAGTGGAACAGCCGCAGGTCCCGGTGCTTGGCCGCGGCCTCCAGGATGGTCCGGATGAACCGGGCGTTGCCCAGTTCGTCGATCCGGCCATCCGCGCAGACCTGATCCAGTACAGCGGTCAGCGCGGCGGCGGCGTCCTCGGTGATGTGGTCGCCGCGGCGATCCACCAACCGGAAGGCGATCTCGCGCAGTTGATCGGCCGTGTAGCGCGGGAAGTCGATCCGGGTCGAGAAGCGGCTCCGCAGACCCGGGTTGGCCTCCAGGAACTCGGCCATCTTCTTGGTGTATCCCGCGACGATGACGACCAGCCGGTCCCGGTCGTCCTCCATCCGCTTCAGCAGGGTGTCGATCGCCTCGGTGCCGAAGTCGCTGCGCAGGTTCTGGTTGCGCAGCGCGTAGGCCTCGTCGATGAACAGCACGCCGTCCAGCGCGGAGTCCACCACCGCGTTCGTCTTCACGGCGGTCTGACCGATGTACTCCGCGACCAGGCCCGACCGGTCCGTCTCGATCACCGTGTCCGAGGCGAGCAGGCCGAGAGCGCAGTACAGCCGGGCCACCACGCGCGCGACAGTGGTTTTACCGGTTCCAGGCGGCCCGGCGAAGATGAGGTGGCCGCCGAGCTTGGGAGTGGGCAAGCCCCGCTCAGCCCGCAGTAGTCCGGCACGGACCTGGGCCGCTACCGCCGCCACCTGGCGCTTGACGTCCTCCATACCGACGTTGCGGTCGAGGTCGTTCAGAATGCCCTGGACCGAGCCCCAATCCGGCTGACGGTGCAAGGCCGGCGCGGTGGGTGCGCCACGTCGTACGACGGGTGCGGGCGTCTTTCGCCGGTCGCGCGGCTGGGTCTCGAGAACGACCTCCGGGTCCATCACCGCTTGCGCGACCTGGCGATGGTCCGGGTTGCGCCCGTAGACCCACTGGAACTGGCGAAGCGCCGCGTCCTCCCGGCCGGTTCCGCGATAGACGAAGCCGAGGTAGTACTCCGCGTCCCGCTGAACGAGCTCGTTCAGCGGGTTGCCCGCGGCCTGGCGCAAGAGCGTCTCGGCCTCGCCCCACTCCTCCAGCTGGGCAAGCACCATGCCGTGGCGCAGAAGGGCTTCGGCACCGAGATGGCCGTCGGACGGCACCTGGCGCAGATGCCGCACGGCCTCGTCGTACCGCTTGCGGAGCTGGGCGACGGCGGAGAGCAGGAAGAACCGCCGGGCGTCCTCGATGACCTCGTTGGCGGCGCGCTCGGCTGCCTCGCCATCACCCTCGCCGAGCCGGCGCAGCGACTCCGCGTGCCAGACGTCGTCGGTCGTCTCCAGCGTGAGCTTGAACCACCAGCCGCCCTGGAATGTCGAACTGAGCCGGCGCTTGTCCGCATCGCGTTCCGCACCGAACCGGGCGATACCCGCGACCATCCGATCCAGCGCCGTGTCGGCATCACCGCCCGCGGCGTGAAATCCCAGCCAGGCGTCGGTCATCCCGCCGTCGAGCTCGACCGCTCGGGTGAAACTCTCCAGCGCGGCCGGTTTGTCCGGGGTGGCGGCCTTCTCGTCGGCCTTCGCGAAGCCGAGCTGCTTCGCGCCCTTCACCCAGAACCCGCGCGCGCGACGCCGGGCCAGCAGGCCGGCGGACTGCTCCGACATCAAACTCTCCCAGCTTTGTCGAGCCACTTCGCTAACCGGACACCCGGCATCTTCTCATCCCGATGGTTGACTGTGGACGTCCTGGAAGTTACGCCCAGCGACGGTGAATCGCTCCCACGGCGAGTCGGGTCCGCGCCGCTTGTGCGTGGCGGTCCATCCGCAACATAATGCCGAGGTTGTCGTTTCTGTCGGGCGGTCCGTGCTTGGGTCGGGATGACGGCGTACTCCACTGGATTCAGGTACTGAACTGGGTTGAACCGCCTCTTCCCCGTTCGGCAGACCAGTGACGATCCCCTTTGCAGGCCTCTTCTGGCTGGCATGACACTCAAGGACAAGACGTGAACGAAGTAACGAGCAGCGAGCAGGTGGGCGCGCCCGTCAAGGCCAAGAGCTCCCGAGCGATCGCGCTGCTGAGCGGTGCCGGCGCCTTGGCGCTCGGCCTGGGTGGTCTCACCCTCGCGATGGCGCCCGCCGCCTCTGCCGACGGCATCGTGAAGCCGGGTAACCCCACCTGTGCTCAGCTGGTGCCCGGATCGACGGAGATCAAGTTCGATCCGCCGAACGCGGGTTCCAAGACCGCGGACGGCGTCACGGTGAAGTGGACCGAGCGCGAGCTGCTCGTCGACACCCCTGAGCACCCGGGCGACCAGACCGGCGGCCAACTGGTCGACTTCACCGCCACCGGCGGCGTCGTACTCGGTGCCATCATCAAGGGCGGGCCGAACGCGAACTTCTACGACTACCGCCCCCTCGGTACCGCGGCGGGCGCCGGGCTGCACACGCCGGTGAATCCCAACAACAAGAAGTTCTACGGCCTGAGCCACGTGACCTTCTGCGTTGCCAAGGTGGTGACCACGCCGACGCCGACCATCACCACGACGGTCACCCCCACGCCGACCATCACGGTCACCCCGACGCCGACCGTGACGATCACGCCGACGCCGACCATCACGACCACGCCGCCTCCCACGGTCACGCCGTCCGTGACGCCGACCCCGACGCCGACCGGCACCCCGACCGTGACGCCGTCAGGCACGCCGTCGGTGACCCCGTCCGTGCCGCCGACCACTCCGTCCGCGACGCCGACCACCTCGCCGAGCGGCACCCCGACCGGCTCTCCGAGCACTCCGGTTCCGGTCCCGACCGAGATCGACGCCGGCCTGTCGGGCGGCCAGCAGAACACGTCCGCCAGCAGCAATGGCCCGAGCACCGGCGGCATCGCGCTGCTGTGCCTCGGTGGCGTTCTCGTGTTCGCCGCTGTGCTGAAGGCACGGCAGCGTCGCGGTCAGCACTCGGCCTGACATGTCCGCAAAGCGTCGCCGTCCGGGACGCGCTCGTCTGTTCGGATGGACAAGCGTGTTCCTGGCGGCCGGCGCGGCGTTGCTGCTGATCGGCGGATACCAGCAGATCAGGGGCAACACCTCAGCCGATGACGGCCGGTCGCAAACGTCGACCGGCCCGTCATCGGGCTCGAACAGCTCAGCGGCACGGCCCACGGAAACCGGGTCGGCCCGGCCTTCGAATGGCAGCAAACCTCCCGAGGTCAAAAGCGCCGGTCCGCTGCGACCAGGCGATCCGGCCCGGGTCTCGGTGCCCAGTCTGGGCGTCACCGCCCGTGTGCTCAGGATCCGCGCCAGCAATAGAGCACTCATCCCGCCCTCGAATCCCCGCATGCTCGGCTGGTGGTCCGACGGCGCCCGGCCCGGTGCCGCCAAGGGCGCAGCCGTCATCACGGGCCATACCGTGCACGACGGTGGCGGCGCGTTCGATCACCTCGGGGAGTTGGCCGTCGGCGACACTGTCACCGTGACCACCACCAGGAACCGCACCCTCCGCTATCGGGTCGCGTCGGTGACCGTCTACCGCAAAAAGACCTTGGCCCGGCAGGCCGCGCGGGTCTTCAGCCAGAGCGGCCCGGGCCGACTGGTACTCGTCACCTGCGAGGACTGGGACGGCACCGGCTATCTGAGCAATTCGGTCGTGATCGCCAAACCCGCCCGCTGAGGCCGGACCCACTCGGACCAGAGACCAGGGGAGCTCCCTGAGAGTTCCCTGAAGTCGCGCGATTCCGGCCTTTTGCGGCTCTACAGTGGCCGCATGGAACCCTTGATCTGTCCCAAGTGCCGAGGCTCCATGCGCGTGTACGAGCGCAGTGGAGTGACCGTCGACCAGTGCACCGAGTGCCGCGGCATTTTTCTCGATCGGGGTGAACTCGAGAAGCTGGTAGACGCCGAGGAGAGCTACAACGCCGGTCCGGCCGCTCCGCTCCCCCCGCAGCCGCACGCCGCGCCGCCCGCCCAGCCGCGGTACGACGACCGCCGGTACGAGGACAAGCGCTACGACGACCGCCGGTACGAAGACAAGCGGTACGAAGACAAGCGGCGCTACGAGGACGATCGCTACCGCGGGCAGCAGCCGTACCGCGGCAAGAAGAAGAAGTCGTTCTTCGAGGAGCTCTTCGACTGATCGGCCCGGCCGGGGTGGCGAGCCGCCCCGGCCGCAAGGTCTCAGGGCTTGACGGTACGAACCGTGCCCTGGGCCAGCGCGCTCAGCGTCACCGAGCCGTCGCCCGCCAGCATGCTGAGCCGGCAAACACAGGTAGCCTGCCGCGAACCGGTATGCGCGACCTCGGCCTCGGCGCGCAGGGTGATGCCCGCGCCGGGCGCCAGGTAGTTGATGGTGACCCCGGTTGTGAGCACCGACGGCCCCAGCGTCGTACCCGCGGCGAAGGTGATCGCGTTATCGGCCGCGTAGGCCAGCACACCGCCGTGCAGATAACCGTTCTGCTGCAACAGCTCAGGCCGTACGTCGATTTCCAGGGTAGCGGCGGAATTGCCGAAGGCGGTCACCTTTGCCCCCAGCAACACGCTGAACGGCTGTGCCGCCAGAACCTCGCGGGCGTCGTCGAGAGTCAACTCCATGCCCGGCGACACTAGCCGGTGACCGGGTTAACCGGTGGCCGTGGCGAGGTGGTCCCGCTCGTCCTCGGTGGTACCGCCCCAAACGCCGTACGTCTCGCCGACAACGATCGCGTGGTCGCGGCACTGGCGGGAGACCGGGCAGGTCCCGCACAGGGATTTGGCGAGCACCTCACGGGCGTGTTTGCGCAGACCGCGCTCGGCCTCGGCCGGAAAGAACAACTCGGGGTTGACGTCCTGACAGGCCGCGTCGTCCTGCCACGACCAGTTCTCCAGCAACGGATACGGGAGCCCGGGCGGTGCTTTCGTGACGGACCCGGCCGGGGGCTTGCGCGTACTCATGCTGCATAAGTACCCCCAGTTGAACGTTCCACACCTGAGAGCGGGGAAAACGGAGGGGCCCCCGGCAACGTTCTGCCGGAGGCCCCTGACGCTTCAGCGGGTTACTTGAAGACGCGGATCTTCATCGAGGTGCCGCTCTGCGAGAGGACCTTGATCTTGACCCCGACACCCGGAACCTTGACGCCGTACGACGGCATCTCCGGGTTCCAGAACTGCTTGGTGTCGTCGAACACCGGCACGGCGGCCTGGCCGCGGATGTAGTTCGGGCGACCCTCCACCGTCAGGTTGAACGAGTCGGACTTCTGCAGACCGAACGTCGCGTCGTAGCCCTGGATCCGGCCACGCCAGTACTGACCGGCGAGGTTGACCTTGAGCTCCGGGTTCGCGTCGATCGGCAGCCACTGACCCTCACCCGGGTGCACGGCGGTCTCGTTGTTGTGCTGGGAGGTGTCCCAGTACGAAACGAGCAGACCGTCCTGGTACGGGAAGTGCTCGACCCAGTCCGGCTTGTCGCCACCGACGAAGTTGTACGGCCCGTACTGCAGGTACTTGTTGTACGAGTTGTACGTGTAGTTCGACGCCAGGTAGAAGTTGTCGTACTCGTTGACGAGCTTGTCGCCGGCGGCGGTGAAGCCCTTGACGGTCCAGCCGTTCGCGCCGGACTCGGCGCCGTCCTCGAACACGGTCGTACCACCAGCGGTGAGCTTGATGTCGTCGACGAAGAAGCCGAGCTCCTGCGCCGCGCCATCGGTCAGGTAGCGGAAGCGGATGTCGATCGTCTTGCCGGCGAAGGCCGACAGGTCGAACTTGGCCGGCTTCCAGCCTTCGCTGTCACCGTCGATACCGTTGGCCTCGGCAGCCTTGGTGATGTTGCCGGGAATGGCCTTGAAGCCGGTGCCGTCGTTGACCTCGACGAACGCGTAGTCACACGGGTCGGGACCGCAGTCCTCGATCTTCCACCACGCCTGGAAGTCCAGCGAGGCGCTGCCCGCGGGCAGCGTGACCTTGCGGGTCAGGCTGTTGTCCAGGTCGTCGCCCTTGGTGCTCCACCAGGTCTTGGTGCCGACCGGCGGCTTGGCGAGCTCGGTGGTGACCTTCTTCTTCGGCAGTACGACGACCGCGGCCTGGGCCTTGGCCGAGTTGTACTCGTGCGGGCCAAGCTCGATCTTGCGGTCCTGGCCCGCGACCACGGTCTCGTAGTCGAGCCAGCCGAGCTGCAGCTTGTCCCAGGTACCGAGGTCCTGCGGACGCTGGCCGATGCCCACGTCACCCTTGGCCCCGGCGCGCGACTGCGCCATGACGCTCCACCAGTTCACCGGGTTCTGGTTGGGCAGACCCGAGGTGTCGTAGTGGTCGGGCAGACCGAGGTCGTGGCCGTACTCGTGCGCGAAGACGCTGAGGCCACCGTTCTCGGGCTGAATGGTGTAGTCACGGACCCACAGGCCGGTGTTGCCGATCTGGGCGCCACCGTTCTTGTTGTTCGCGGGACCAGTGGTGTTGTTCTGGAACGCGGCCCAGCGGTGCGACCAGATGGCGTCCTCACCCTGGTACGGGTCGCCATCGGCCTGGTCACCACCGGAGTGCACGATCTGGAAGTGGTCGATGTAACCGTCGGGCTCGTTGAAGTTGCCGTCGTGGTCGAAGTCGAACCGGTCCCAGACGTCGTACGACGCCAGCGTCGCCTTGATCTGCGCGTCGGTCTTGCCGGCGGCCTTCTGCTGCGCGACCCAGGAGTTCAGGCCGTCCTTGACGAGCTCCCACACGTTCGTGCAGTTGCTGCCGGCGCAGGGGTAGCCGTTCGAGCGGCCGTAGCGGGCCTCGTTGTAGGGCACCTTCACCCAGTCCGAGACCAGACCGTCGACGCTGTAGCGACCCGAGGACTGCGCCTCGTAGTACGTCTTGACCGACTCGACTCCCTTGCCCGTACCGAAGTACAGCTTGCGGAAGTAGTCGGCCGAGTAGTCGGCCTGCCATACGGTCGAGTTGTCGACCGAGCGATCCGGCTCCGGGATCGCGTTGTGCAGCGGCCCGTCGAAAACGGTCGGGCCCGGCGTGTTCGGGTCGACGCTGATGTCGGGGAAGTTCGGGTGCCGCTCGTTACCGAACTCGGTCAGGATGACAAAGATCTTGTCGGTCTTCTCCCGCGCGAGCTCGACATACTGGTCCTTACCCGCCTTCGCGGCGGTGATCTTGCCGGTCTTGCTGCGGGCTGCCGGCACGTCGATCTCCGAGCCGATCTTGACGACCTTGCTCGGCCCCCGCTTCTCGACCTTGGCCCGGCCGCTGAGCACCTCGGTCAGTGCCTCCTGACGCAGCTCACGGCGCTTGTCCTCGAGTGCGTTCGGCATCTCGTCGGATACGGCCTTGATCGCGTTCGGTGCTTCCTGACCGCCGGTGATCGGCGCCTGCGGTGTAGCGACAGACTGCGGAAGCTGCCCGAGACCCACCACTACGGCGAAGCTGAGCACCCCGATTGCTGTCGTACGTGCGTGGTTCACGCGCACGATGTCCCTCCTCCTGGGATCAGCCGTCCGATGCTGTCAGCACCGGGCCGGCTTATTGCAGCGCCTCCGTCGGCGGGCGGCACGGACGGTAGCCGCGATATCCCGGTACGGAGGCGTAATCTTTTGCGACCCTAGGCGAGCACTCCCGGACTGGGAAGGGATTCGGTGCGGGTTATCCCTTGAACTCACCTTCTTCCAGCGCCACCGTGACCGAATCGGGATTTTTCCGGTATCTCAGGGAAACGACCTGACACGGCCCCCGGACCTGGTTAAGGTCTGCGAGGTGAGCACCGCGACGCCGCCGCCCGCCGTCACTCTCCGCCCGATGACCGAGGCCGAATTCGGCCCCTGGCGCGAGCTCTCCATGACCGGATACGCCGCCAGCCTCGCTGACGCGAACCACCTGGACCCGGCCACCGCCACGGAGATGGCCAGCAATCAGTACGACAGGCTGTTGCCGGAAGGCCTGGCCACCGCGGAACACCTGCTCTGGATCGCCTTGCACGGCGAGGATCCGGTGGGATCGCTGTGGATCCACGTGAAAGCGAGCAAATCGGCCTTCATCTACATGTTGCTGGTGGACGCCGATCAGCGCGGCAAGGGCTATGGCCGGGGCATCATGCTGGCCGGCGAACAAGAGTGCCGCGCCCTCGGCCTGGACCGCGTCGAACTCAACGTCTTCGCCCGCAACCGCACCGCCATCAACCTGTACGACTCCCTCGGCTACGAGGTCACCACCCAGCAAATGCGAAAGTTGCTCTAAGCAATCACCCGATCGCGCTGCGTTCCACTCTCCCCTCCCCGCCCCGCATTCCACGTCCCACCGTCACAGATCTCGCACGGTCGGACGCAGAATGCGATCACCGGCCTGGTGATTCCGCTCTCACACCGCATTCCACGTCCGACCGTCAGACGAACCCGCCCCGGCGTGCACCGCATTCCACGTCCGACCGTCGGCCGGGTTTCGCACGGTCGGACGCAGAATGCGATCAACCACCGGGGCGAATCCCCTCGCGCCGCATTTCGCGTCCGACCGTCCGTAGGTTTTGGGCACGGTCGGACGTGGAATGCGGCGCGAGGGGTGAATCTCTTTCCGACGGTCGGACGCGAAATGCGGTGCACGCCTGGGCGGGTTCGCCTGACGGTCGGACGCGGGGTGCGGAATCGCGGGTAATAGAGCGCTGGGCGCGGGTGGGCGTGGTACCTCTGGGGTATGACGGGACGGTGGATCCTGCACGTCGACCTGGACCAGTTCGTGGCGGCGGTCGAGGTTCGGCGTCGCCCTGAGCTGCGCGGGAAACCGGTTGTGGTCGGCGGCTCGGGTGATCCCACTCAGGCGCGGCAGGTGGTCGCCACCGCGTCGTACGAGGCTCGCGCGTTCGGAGTCGGCTCGGGCATGCCGTTGCGGATGGCGGCTCGTAAGTGTCCCGAGGCCGTCTTCCTGCCCACGGACCCCGCGGCGTACGACGCGGCGTCGGCCGAGGTGATGGGCGTGCTGCGGTCGTTCCCCGTGGTGGTGGAGGTGCTCGGCTGGGACGAGGCCTTTGTCGGTGCGGAGACCGGCGATCCCGAAGGCCTGGCCAACGAACTCCGCGCGGCGGTCCAGACCCGCACCGGTTTGTCCTGCTCGATCGGTGTCGGTGACAGCAAGGTACGGGCGAAGATCGCGACGGGTTTCGCCAAACCGGCCGGCGTCTATCGGCTGACGGTGGTGAACTGGGCCGAGGTGATGGCGCATCGGCCCGTGCGGGAGCTGTGGGGTATCGGTCCACGGATGACGAAGAACCTGGCCGACCTCGGCGTGCAGACCGTAGGCCAATTGGCGGCGACCGATGTCGCGGTCTTGCAGGAGCGGTTCGGCCCGACGATGGGCGGTTGGTACGGCGCTCTCGGGCGGGGCGAGGGCGGTGGCGAAGTGAGCGACGTACCGCGGGTGGCGAAGGGCCGGAGCAAGGAGACGACCTTCCCGGCGGATCTGACCGAGCGAGCCGAGATCGAGCACTGGGTGGACCGGCTGGCCCGGGAGGTGACCGAAGAGGTGGTTGCCGACGGCCGCGAGGTACTGCGGGTGGCGGTGAAGATCCGCTACAAGTCGTTCTACACGCCAACGAAGATCCGCAAGCTGCCCCAGGTCACGACCGATCCCGCCGTAGTCGCCGCGACCGCGCTCGAGGTGCTGGCCAAGTTCGATCTGGACCGGCCGGTACGGCTGCTCGGCGTCCGGGTCGAACTCACCGATCCAGCCTGATAGTTGCGCCTGGCAACTCGCCGGAAAAATCCGGCATCACCCGGACAACCATAGGGCGGCCACACCGGGTCTTACTGGTGAATCGACGAGCTGCGCACAGTTCGCCCGCTCGCGGGACACAGGGGATCCCGCGAGCTTGTTCACCATGAGCTTCAGTCAAAAGGAGTTGTCCGGTATGAAGAACGGCATCATTCGCACGGTCGGCGCAACGGCCGCTTTCGCAGTTCTGGCCTTCGCAGGCGTGGCTACCGCGTCGGCCGATCCCGCCGAGACCAGGGCGCCGGTCTCGACCAGCGCCAGCGCCGCCGCGGTGCCCGCGCTACCCGCCGGCAAGATCGCCTTCGTCAGCACGGTCTTCGGCTCCTATCAGCCGAACAACGAGTGGACCACGGGCCTCTACGTGCCGAAGGGCTGGAAGGACACCAAGCTCTCGACCGACCACCACCGCTACACCGGCGGCAAGGGCCACTACTCGTTGCGGGTCAACAGCTGGCTGGACAAGCCCGCATCCCAGCAGACCGCCGCGAAGCGGAAGATCGCAGCCCTGAAGGGCACAAAAGGCCTGAAGATCGTGTCCCTCACCACTGGTCAGGTCAAGCAGACCACGTCTGTGGAGCGCCCTGTGCACTACTACACGACGCTGACCTACACGTACGTCGACGCGAAGGGCGCCAAGCGTCTCGTGATGACCCGCTGGGTCGCCGACTGGAGTGGCCCCAAGCGCCTCGCCGAGGTCGAGCTCACCGCCGCCGGCCGCCCGATGGACAAGGCCGGCCTCACCTCCGTCCTCGCCGTCGCCACCCAAACCCTGGGCCGCGCCGGCTGACCCCAGCTCGGCTTGGGCCTCTGGACCCCAAGCTCGGCCGCCCGCGAGTGGTCGCGGCATAGCGCGCCCACTCGCGGCGGAAGCGGTGCGGAGCGAGGGCTACGGCAGGGAGCCGGTGTCTCGGCCACTTGGGCGAAGATCGCGACTGGTACCGGCCGACATGAGGCGGACGGCGCCGAATGGTTGCTTAGGGCAACTTATTGAAGTCGTGACCCTTCTGTGACAAACCAATTGCCTGGTCGCGGAGTCTCATCAGTGCATCGACCTGATGCCCGAAACGCCCGCCAGGTCAGCAATAGCAGGGGGATAACCATGAAGCTCAGCATTGCGAAGGCCATCGGAGTCACCGTCGCCTTGGCCGGACTCAGTGGCGGCGCGATCGCCGCCGCGACGACCGCAAACGGCGCCACCACGTCGGGCGCGGGCACCACCGCGAGCGCCGTCACCACCGCGAGTGTGCCCGCGCTGGACGCCGGCAAGCTGAGCTTCGTGCGTCAGGGGTGGAGCAAGAGCGGCGTGGCTCGGACCGGTACGGAGGTGCCGAAGGGCTGGACGAAGGCTCTGCTGAGCTGGGACGAAGCCCAGTTCCGCAGCCCGAACGGTGTGTGGAACCTGCGGGTCCACGGCTTCCGCGGTCACCATCAGCCGCCGCAGACCACCGCCGCCGCGGTCAACGCCAAGATCAAGGCGCTCAAGGGCAAGAACAACTTCCGCGTGCTCTCGATCGTCACCGGTGTCACCAAGACGATGGTGCTGCACGGCCAGGCCTACAACACCCGCACGATGACCTACACCTACACCGACGCCAAGGGCAACACCCGCCTGGTGATCGACCGTTTCTTCAACGGCAGCGGCGTCGGGTCGAACATTGCCTCGGACGAGATCGCCGCCGCCGGCCGCGTCCAGGATCGAGTCGGTCTGCACAAGCTGGTCGACCGCGCCACCGGCGCCTTCTACGTGGTCGGCTGACCACCATCAAACACGAGGGCTCGCGGCTCCGGGGGGACCGCGAGCCCTCAACGCACCACACCCGCCCAGCCGACTCACGTTCCGGCCGGAGCACGTTCAGACGCGGCGGGTGGTTGCGGGGGACGTGGCTACTCGCCGGGTGGTGGGGTTAGGGCAGGGAGTAGGTGTGGCGGGCGGTTTGGCCGAAGACGGCGTCGCGTTCGGTGGGGGTCAGGTACGACGTGAGGTCTTCGGCGGCCGCCACCACTTCGGCGTACGACGCGGCCAGTAGGCAGACGGGCCAGTCCGAGCCGAACATCACCCGGTCCGGGCCGAACGCGTCCAGCACGATCTCGGCGTACGGGCGAAGGTCGTCCACCGTCCAGCCGGCCCAGTCGGCCTCGGTGACCAGGCCGGACAGCTTGCACGTCACGTTCGGGTACGACGCCAGCTCCCGCAGGCCTCTCGCCCAGGGCTCGAGTTCACCCGTGCCGATCGGGGGTTTCGAGATGTGGTCGAGCACAAACGACAACTCCGGCATGGCCTGCACCGTGTGGATCGCGGCGGGCAGTTGCGGCGGCTTCGTCAACAGGTCGTACGTCAACCCCGCCTCGGCCACCGCCGCCAGACCGCGACGGACATCCGCCCGTTCGAGCCAGAGGTCGTCCGGCTCATCGTGCACCTGATGCCGGATGCCCTTCAGCCAATGGCCGTCCGGGCGTTCGAGCAAACCCGCGAGCGCGTCACGGACCGACGAAGCGGTGAGATCGAGCCAGCCGACCACTCCCGCCACCAGGTCGTTGCTGGCGGCAACTTCCAGGAACTCGGGTGTTTCCGCGGCCAGGCCGACCGTCTGAACCAGCACGGTCGCGGTGATACCGGCATCGGCGGCCAACGGCGCGAGGTCCTCCGCGCTGAAGCTCCGGCGGATCGGGTCCATCGACGGCCCGGTCATCCAGGACTGCGCGCGCACCTGGAGATCCCAGACGTGATGATGCGCGTCAACGCGTCCAGTCACGCCACCCTCCCTCTCAACGCGTCCCGTCGTGCCACCTTCGCCATCAACGCGTCCGGTCATGCGGCGTTCTCCTCGGGCTTTTCGGCGTGGATGAGCCGGATCACCTGCTGGCTCATCGTGTCGTAGTCGTGGTCGTTCGCCACCTCGCCACGGACCTGGTGGTCCCGCATCACCACCACCCGGTCGGCCAGCGTGATCATCTCCGGCAAGTCCGACGTGATCAGCAGAATGGCCAGGCCGTTGGCCGCGAGATCCCAGATCAACGTATGGAACGCGTCCTTGGTCCGGACGTCGATACCCACCGTCGGCTCGTCGATGATCAGGATCTCCGTCTGCGCCGCGAGCCATTTCGCCAGCGATACCTTCTGCTGGTTGCCGCCGGACAGGGTGCCCGCCAGTTGCAACGGGGACGCCACCCGGATGCCGAGCTTCTCGACGTACTGCGCGACCATCGCCGCCTCGGACTTGGCCGGCACATAACCGAAGGCCTTGCTGAGCCGGTCCCAGATCGTCACCGCGATATTGCGGCTGACCGACTGTTCGAGGAAGACGCCTTCCTCCTTCCGGTTCTCCGTCACGTAGCCGATCTTGTGCGTCCGCAGTGCGTCGCGCACGTTCTTGATCCGGACGGCCTTACCGCGGACGCGAACCTCCCCCGCGGTGATCCGGTCGAGGCCGAGCAAGGCCTTCGCGAGTTCGCTGCGACCGGCACCGACCAGCCCGTACAGGCCGACGATCTCGCCGGGGCGGACGGTGAGGTCTACGCCGCGATGGCCTGTCGCCGTACCGACCTGTTCCAGTTCGAGCAGGGGCGCGGCGGTCTGGTCGACGGTTCGCGGTGGCAGGGCGAGGGCCTCGTGCACGCGACCCACCATCAGGTCGACCACCTGGTCGCGGGTGAGATCGGCGAGGCGGCCGGACTCGAGCACCGAGGCGCCATCGCGGAGAACCGTCACCGTGTCGCAGATCGCGAAGACCTCTTCGAGCTTGTGGCTGACGAACAGCACGGCACAACCGGCGTCCTTCAGCTTCGCCACCACCCGGAACAGGCGTTCGGCTTCGTTCGGCGTGATCGAGGCGGTCGGCTCGTCGAGCAGCAGGACCCGGCTCTGCACGGACAAGGCTTTCGCGATCTCGACCAGCTGCGCCTGCGCCACGGAGAGTTCGGTGACCGGCTGGTCGGGATCGAGGTCCAGATCGAGTTCGGCCAGCCAGCGGCTCGCCTCGGCACGAATCCGGCCGCGGTCGACCAGACCACGGCTGGTCGGCAGGTTCTGCAGCAGGATGTTCTCGCCGACGGAGAAGCCGGGGATGAGGTTGCGCTCCTGGTGCACCACGCCGATCCCGGCCGCGGCCGACTCGTGCGGCGAACCGAAGTGCACCTCCTGGCCGTCGAGCAACAGCCTGCCGCCGTCAGGCTGGTACAGCCCGGTGACGATCTTGATCAGCGTGGACTTGCCCGCGCCGTTCTCGCCGAGCAGCGCGTGGACCGACCCGGGTTCCAGCGTCAGGGTGGCCCGGTCCAGCGCGCGTACGCCGGGAAAGACCTTCTCGACCCTTGCGGCCTCGAACAGACTCATGCGACTCCACCTGTCACTGCGACATCGGGTGTTTTGACCACCTGGGTGCGCGCCTGGCGGCGGGTCCGGACCTGCCCGAGTACCACCGAGCCGAGTACGACCGCGCCGACCACGAAGTTGACCCAGCTCGGCTCCAGCGAGAACTCGGCCCGGGCGGTATCGACGAACCGCACGATGAAGGCGGCGAGCACCGTACCCAGGATGACCGCGGAACCACCGGTCAGCAGGGCACCACCGATGATCGGCGCGGCGAAGCTCGGCAGCAGCCAGTCCCCGCCGATGCTCTTGTTCACGCCGGGCGAGGACGCCACCGTGAGTACGGCCGCGACACCCAGGATCGCGCCGGAGATGGTGTGCGCGAGGATCACCGACCGGTCGTTGGAGATACCGGAAAGCCTTGCGGCGATGGGGTTTCCGCCCGAGGCGAGCAACTGCCGCCCCGGTACGGTCCGCCGCAGCACGATCGCGAGTACGACGGCCACGAGCAGCGCGACTCCGAAGATGACGGGCAGTACGCCGAACACCGCGTACGCGCCGAAGGACTTCAGCGCCTGCGGGTAGTCGTCCACCGTGCGAGTCCCGACCAGGCGGTATTGCACGCCGATCAGCACGGTCATCGTGGCCAGCGTGACGATGAACCCGTTGATCCGGGTCAGTACGACGAGCAGGCCGTTCGCCAGCCCCGCGAGGGTGGCGAGACCGAACCCGATCAGCAGGGCCAACGGCACCGGCACACCGTGGTCCACCATCAGCACGCCCATCGCCACCGCGGCGAATCCGCCGATCGCGCCGACGGCCAGGTTGAGCTGGCCAACCGCCAGTACGACCATCTGGGCCAACCCGATCAGCACGGGTACGGCAAGGAACTGCAACAGCACCCGCAGAGAGTTCGGTTCCAGCAGGTCGCCGCCGGACGCGATGACCAGACCAACGAAGAAGACCACGCAGATCCCGGTCAATCCGCCCTCGGTGCTGCGCGCGAAGCGCCTGATCGACACCTTGCTCATCGATCTTCCTCCGGCTTCTTTTTTGATCGGGCGGTTCTCGGTCTGCGCTCGGACAGCACCGTGCGGACCCGGTCGGTGGACAACGCCACCAGCAGGATCAGGCCGAGGTAAATGTTGAGGCTCTCCAGTCCCACCCCGAGCAGGTCGAGACCGCGGCGGATCACCGACGTCAGCGCCGTACCGAACAAGGTGCCGACGACCGATACGAAACCACCAGCGAGCAAGGTGCCGCCCAGGATCGGGCCGAGGAACGAGGGCAGCATGAACTCGTCACCGATCGAGGCCTTGATCGACCCCGTGCTCACCGCGAGCATGAACCCCGCCAGTGCGGCGAGCGCTCCCGACATCGCGTGCGCGGTGATCACCCAGCGGGCGGTCGGAATACCCGAGAGCTCGGCGGCCTTGACGCTCGTACCGGTCATCAGGAGTTCGCGGCCCAGCCTGGTCCGGCTGTAGATCCAGCCGACAACGAGCATCGCGATCACCGCGAACAAGGCCAGTTGCGGAACCGCCGGCGAGCCGCAGATCGGCCCGACGCAAACGTCCGCGAGCGAGTAGTTGCGTAGTTCCCGCATCCCCGCGGGCTTGGTGGTGAAGGCGGCGTTCTCGGTCAGGGCCGTGTAGACCAGCGGGATCAACCCGAGCAGCAGGAAGTCCAGCGCGAGGGTGACGACGAAGGCGTTCACCCCGGTGCGCGCGATCACCCAGCCGGCCAGCGCCCCGATCGCCGCGCCCGCGACGAGTCCGACCAGAAGTCCGGCGTACAGGCCGAATCCCCACAGGTCGTACGAGATGCCGGTGAGCATCATCGAGAACGCGGCCATTCGCCCGACCGCGAGGTTCATGTGGCCGATCGACAGCACGCACATCTGGGCCAGGCCGACCACGGTGAACATCGCGATATCCCGCAGCAGCGGGAAGACCACCAGGTCCTGGTTGAAGAACGCGGGCCGCAGGATGCCGAACAACGCCGACAGCGCCACGACCAGGATCAGCAGGCCGATTCGCTGATTGGCCCACCAGGGCGTGCGGGACTGCTGGACCTGTTCGTCGTCGGGTTCTCGCAGGGCCGCGGTCGCGACCTCGGATACCGGTGCGCTCACGCGACCCTCCTGTTGTCGATCGCGTCGGCATCCCAGTCGATCCCGAGGCCCGGGGTGTCCGGCGCGACCGCGTGGCCGTTCTCGATCGCCATCTCACTTCGGGTGATGGCCCGCAACTGCGGGATGTGCTCGACGTACTTGCCGTTCGGTACGGCGGCGGTGAGGCTCACGTGCAGCTCCATCAGGAAGTGCGGGCACACCGCCAGGTTGAACGTCTCCGCCAGATGCGCCACCTTCAGCCACGGGGTGATCCCTCCGACGCGGGCGACGTCCACCTGCACGATTCCGGCGGCACCGGCCTGCAGGTACTCGCGGAACTGGGAGATCGAGTACAGCGACTCCCCCACCGCGATCGGGATGGCCGTCGACGCGGCCAACCGCGCGTGCCCGGTCAGATCGTCGGCCGGCAAAGGCTCCTCGAACCACCCGAGATCGAGCGGTTCGAACGCCCGGGCCCGTCGACGCGCCTCGGGATACGTCATCGACTGATTCGCGTCGACCATGAGGTCCAGCGATGGCCCGACCGCATCCCGTACGGCGGTCAGCCGCTCGAGGTCTTCGTGTACGCGAGCCTTGCCGACCTTGAGCTTCACCCCGGGCCAACCCGCCTTCTGCGAGGCCAGTGCGCCCGCGACCAGCTCGTCGGTGGTGAGGTGCAACCAGCCGCCCTCGGTGTCGTACAACGGGACCTCGCGCCGGAACCCCCCGGCCAACCGCCAGAGCGGTTCGCCCGCACGGCGGCAACGCAGATCCCACAGCGCGGTATCGACCGAGGCCAGCGCCAGCGAGGTGATCGCGCCGACGGTGGTCGCCCGGGTGGACGCGAACAGGTCGCACCAAAGACCCTCGATATTGCGGGCGTCCTGCCCGATCAGCCGCGGTACCAGGTGATCGCGCAACATCGCGAGCACCGCCGTACCGCCCGTGCCGATCGTGTACGAGTAGCCGAGGCCGGTCAGCCCGTCGCTGGTCTGGAGCTCGACAAAAACCGTTTCCTGTTTCGCGAAGGCCTGGACGGCGTCCGTGCGTACGGTCTCGACGGCGACGTCGACCAGCCAGGCCTCGGCGCGCTCGACTCGGGTCACTGGCAGGTCAGTTTCGCCGCGAACTCCTTCTCGAGCTCCTTCGTCTTGGCCTTGCGCTCGTTGTCGTAGGTGTCCACGTTGGCCTTGGTGACCACGAACGAGCCCGAGTCCACGATCGCGCCCGGCTCCTTCATCTGGCACTGCTTGGATCCGAGCAGGGCCAGCAACCAGCCGCCGACGTACGCCTGGCCGACCGGGTTCTGCGCGACGGTCGCCGCGACACCACCGGACTTGAGGCCGTTGAGAATGGCCGCGTCGTCGTCGATCGCGACCACCTTGATCGGCAGGCCGCTCGACTTCACGCCATCGGCCGCGGCCACGGCCGGGTTGTAGGCGGTGGTGACGATGCCCTTGATCTCCTTGCCCTTCGAGGCGAGCAGGTCGGCGACGGCCTTCTGCGCGGTCTGCAGGTCCTTGTCGATATCGGTGATGACGGGCAGTTCGGTGACCTTGCCGCCGGTCTCGCCGATGGCCTTCTTCACCCCGGCGATCCGGCGCTGCGTGTTCGAGTCGACGTTATTGCCGGTCAGGTGCACGATCGTGCCCGCGCCGCCGATCGCCTCGATCGCCGCCTTGGCCGCCTTGTACGCCGCCAGCTCGACGTCGGTGGACAGGCAGAAGTCCGCCGCGTTGGTATCGCCCGCCGGGCAGGAGGCCAGCGAACCGACCGCGAAGCCCTTGTCCTTGAGGTCCTCGAAAGTGGAGTTGATGTCGGTCGGGGACACCCCGAAGATGCCGAACGCGTTGTAGCCCTGGGCCGCGAGCGAGTTCAGCACGTTGTTCTGCTTGCCCTGGTCCCACTCGCCGGTCTCGTTGAAGATGACGCCGCCGAGCTTGAAGTCGGTCTTGGCGGTCTCGGCGGTCGTCTTCCACGGCTGGAAGTACGGGTGGGCGCCGCCGGGAACAAAAGCGACCTTGACCTGCGAGCCGTCTTTCAGTGTCACCGGGCCCGACGACGTACCGGTGGAGGCGTCGTCCTTGGGCGCGTCGGCCGCGGGAGTCTCGCGAGTGGTGCAGCCCGTTCCGACGAGGGCCAGCACGGCGAGCGCGGCGGCCATCCCCCGTGCTCCGGGACGGTTGAGGGCACGGCCTGCGGAGAACGGGCGCTGAGGCATGAGACAAGCTCCTTACAGATCCTATAGGATATTGCCAGGCCGATGTTGCCCGCTCACACTGGCGCCGTCAAGGGTGGTTTCGGTAACGGGTTGTCCTGTGCCGGATGTTGTTCGAGTGATTGCGGTGGTCAGGTGCGTGCATCGTGCCTGGGCGCCGCAAGCGCCGAAGAACATCCGGCACAGGACAACAGGCAGAATGGGCGGTTCCGGAGGGAGTCACTGTGTCGGACGCACACGCGGGACTGGCGGGGCAGTTGAGCCGCCTGCCGCAAAGACAAGTCCTCAGCGACGATGTCTACGAGACGGTCAAGGGCCTGATCATGGACAGCGTCGTCGAGCCCGGGACCAGGCTGAACATCGACGCGCTGACCCGTGAGCTCGGCATCTCGCAGACCCCAATCCGGGAGTCCCTGGCCCGGCTGGAGTCCGACGGCCTGGTGATCAAGGAACCCTTGCGGGGTTACCGGGTGTCCAGCCGGCTGACCCGGGAGGAGTTCGAGGACCTCTTCGAGTTCCGGCTGCACGTCGAACCGTGGGCCGCCGGCCGTGCCGCCGAGCGCGCCGGGGCCGAGGACCTGAACCGCCTCAAGGACGAAATGCTCAGCTACACCGATGTGCCGAGCCGTCCGGCGTATGACAGCTACAAGGCGATGGCCGCGCACGATCAGCGCTTCCACGACCTCGTGCTGGAACTGTCCGGCAACGACACCGCCCGGCAGTCCTTCGCCCGCACGCACTGCCACCTGCATCTGTTCCGGTTGTACTACGGCGGCGGGATCGCGACGAAGGCCCTGCGCGAGCACAAGACCATCGTCGCGGCTGTCCGGCGTGGCGATCCGGCCGAGGCCGCGGCGACGATGCGGGCTCATATCGAGGCCTCCCGCGCCCGGTTGCTGCCGGTGTTCGACCAGAACTGACCTTTCCCGTTTGGAACCGCTTTGTGAGGAGTGCTGTGGAACTGCTGCGTCTCGGCCCGGTTGGTGAGGAGCGTCCGTATGTGCGCGCCACCGACGGCACCGTTTATGACCTGTCCCCGATCACCAGCGACATCGACGGCGCTTTCCTGGCCGCCGACGGCATCGCCCGCGTTCGTACGGCGCTGACGGACGGCTCGCTCGAGCCTGTTCCGGACTTTGAAAGCCTGCGGGTCGGCGCGCCCATCGCGAAGCCCGGAGCGGTCGTGTGCGTCGGCCTGAACTACGCGGCCCACGCGGCCGAGTCCGGCGCCGAACCGCCCGCACACCCGGTTCTGTTCTTCAAGCACCCCAACACCGTCGTCGGCCCGTTCGACGACGTACTGGTGCCGCGCGGCAGCGAGAAGACCGACTGGGAGGTGGAACTCGCCGTAGTCATCGGCAAGACCACCCGGTACGTCGAGACCCTCGAAGACGCCTTGGCCTGCGTGGCGGGGTATGCCGTCTCGAACGACGTCTCGGAACGGGCCTTCCAGCTGGAGGTTTCGGGTGGCCAGTGGTCCAAGGGCAAGTGCTGCGAGACCTTCAACCCACTCGGGCCGGCGCTCGTACCGGCCGACGAGGTGGACCCGCAGGCGCTGGTCCTGCGGTCGTTCGTCAACGGCGAGGTGCGGCAGGACTCGTCCACCGCGGACATGATCTTCTCGGTCGCGGAACTGGTCCGCGATATCTCCCAGTACATGACGCTCGACCCGGGCGACATCATCAACACCGGTACGCCGGAAGGTGTCGCGCTGTCCGGCCGCTTCCCGTACCTGGCCCCCGGTGACACCGTCGAATGCGAGATCGAGGGCCTGGGCCGCCAGCGTCAAACCCTCGCCAAGGCCTGACCTACAGCCTTAAGCATTCGCCGGTCCGAATTCGCCCTCCGCGTCGTTCCGGAGGGGCGAATTCGGACCGGCGAATGGCTGAACTGGCGGTCAGCCGGTGCAATTGGGTACGGCGGGGTTGCTGCCGACACAATTGTTGGTGATATTCGCCGTGATCGGGGAGTTCGTCGTGGTCGACGTGCCGCCCTGCCGGTAGACCCCGCCGCGGTCAGTACCGCGACGTTGGACGTGATGGTGACCTGCGTCAGCGTGGTGGCCGTCGAGTTGACCGTGGCGATGCCACCGCCGTTCAGCGGGGCGTTGTTGCGCTCGATCGGCATCGGACTTCCCGAGACCCCGGTGGCACTGAGGGTGCCACGCAGGCCGTTGTAGATGCCGCCACCACTGAGCCGCGCGATGTTGTCGAGACCAGGCTCGCCGCCGTCACCGACCACGCTCCCGTTCGTCACCGCGACCGACGTACTGAGCGCGAGACTGCCCGTTGTGGACAGCTCCGCGATCCGGAACAAATGGTGCCGGACCCGAACGATGCGGCGCACCGACGGGACGAAAAGGGGATCAGGCGGATCTGCCGACAACGGCAGCGCTGGCATTCCCCGGGCCGGCATTGACTGGCAATGAATGCCGCGGATCACATCGGGGAAACACCGCCAACGTAATCCCCGCAATGCGTCAGATCAACGGTGAAATGGTTGTCGCCAAGTCAACAACTTTTCCTGCCGTGGTAATTGAATGAACCTTCTCCCATTTCGGAAATGCGCCCGGCCGGCCGGGCAAATCTGGTTGCGGACGAACAACCACCCCGGACAGGCTGGTGCCATGACTTCCCGATTGCGTACGGTCACGTTCGACACGTTGGATCCGTATCGGCTCGCGCAGTTCTGGGCGCAGGTACTGAAGGGGCGGCTCGCGGACGACGACGAACCGGGCGACCCGGCCGCGAGCGTCATCACCGACGCCGGCTGGATCCTGCTGTTCGAGGGCAACACCGATGAGAAAGCGGGCAAGAACCGCCTGCACCTGGACCTGGTACCCGACGGCCCTCGGGACGAGGAGGTCGCCTGGCTGCTCACCATCGGCGCCACCCTCAAGGACGACCTGCGCAATCCCGACGGCACCGGCTGGGCGGTGATGCAGGATCCGGAAGGCAACGAGTTCTGCGTACTGCGCAGCGACGCCGAACGCCTCGCCACCAGTTAGTGGCGGCAGGTACGGGCGCGGGACCACTCGCAGCCCGGTTGGCTCAGAGCTCGGGGGTTTGGCCGGTGAGGGTGACGCGCCAGTCGGAGTCGAAGGCGTGTACGGCGACGTCGAAGCCCTCGCGATGCGCCGCGACCCGGTGATGCCCGCTCTCCACCGGCGGTACGTCGACCTGCCAGCCCGCCGAGCGAAGGGCGTTCGCGGCCGTTTCGACGTACTCCGCGGCCGCGTCCGTACGGGCCGGATCGCCGGTTTCGACCGTGATCGTGCAGATCGTGGCCGGGCCGCGGCCATCGAACAGCGCGCCCGGATCGACCGGCCCGGGATCATGTACGACCAGGCCTTCCTCACCCGGCAGCACGGCCGCCGCCACGGCGAGCAGGTCGGACCGCAACTGGTCACGGGCCTCGGTCAACGTCATCGGGTCGGCCCTTCCGGTCGGGTATCGCGGCCCCAGCGCGAGCCATCAGGACGAATCACCCGTGATGCGGCGCCATCACCGCCGGCGCCATCACCGCCGGCGCCGGAGGCGTCCATCGCGGCGGGGGCTTTCACTCCACGCATGGCGGCCACTCCGTCGTACACGGCTGACACCGGTTCGGCGGCACCTCGCACCGCGCCCGCCCAGGAAACGCCCGGCAGCACGCGGGTTTCCTGCGCCGGCGTCGTACCGACTGTTGTCACGGCTGCCACATCTCCACGGACCACTCGCCCGACATTACGCAACGCCTCGCTGTTCGGGCGGTAGTACTGGTCGTGCCAGCGCACACCCGCTCCCGTCTCCAGGCGGATCACGTCCGGGAAGGAGGCCGGATCGGGACCGTGCCACTGGGTGTACGAGACGTAGTCCCCCGGCGCTCGCGCGGCGAAGACCTGGATCCCTGGCGGCACCAACTCGGCCGCACTCGACACTCCGCGGTCGATGCCCGGGCTGCCGGTCAGCACCACCCGGTCGAACCGCGCGCCACGCAACATGGCCTGCCCCACCACCGTCGTACCGTAGCTGTGGCCGATCACGGTAGTGCTTGCCTCGGGCAACAACTCGGTGTCCAGCCCGGCCTGGAACCGCCGCAGGCCGGAGATCGCGTCCCAGGCGTCCTGCTTGCTGGCGGCCTCCACCACACCACCCGGTGAGTCGTAGTCCATCCACAACACCGCCGCCGTACCTGGTCCGCTTTCCACCTTGATCGCGTGGGCACGGTCCACTTGGGAACGCACGGACTCCAGGTCGTTGCCCATACCTGGCACCAGTACGGCGACCCGGCGCGCCTGGTCGAGATCACCGAGCACCTCGACCGCGCGGCCGTCGCCGGTGGGGTCGACCGAGAGGAACTGGCGATACCGCTCGACCACCACCCGGCGGCCCGACTCGTCGACGCCCAGTTCGCGCGTTGGCGTCAGCATCTCCTCGAGAGTCGCGAGGCGCTTCCGCTCGTCCTTGCCCGGATCCAGCAGAGCGCTCAGGCGTTTCCGCTCGGCGTCCAGGGTGAGGCGGTTCGCGTAGTACCGAAGTTCAGCCGGTACGCCGTCCAGGCTGCCGACCTGCCCGGGATACCGCTGGGCGAGCGCCTTCGCCTCGGCCGGGTCGAGCGCCGCGAAGTAGGCCCGGGCCTCCCACACGGCCACCTCGGGAGCAACGTTACGGGCCCGGAAATGCAGTCGCTCGAGTCGTTCCGACTCCGTCATCAACACTCCCAGTGGCCCGGCGGGTCATCGCAGCGTGCGCCAGTCTGACACCACCCCGCCCCCACGGGAAGCCCTTGCCCACAGTCCTTTTGGCGTTCATCGGTCCGAATCCGCCCTCCGCGCTGCCCACCACTCCCATTGAAACGCCCGCTTCACCGCGAGCGCCCCATCCGCCCATCCGCCCTCCCGCTCGCGCCAGTTATCCACAACCTTTGCTAGAGGCGGACGGACCAGTGGGCGCGGCGGGCGGTGAGGCGGACTTGGGCGAGGGGGCGGATGTCGAGGCGGCGGAAGCCGGACGGCGGGCCGTCGATCGCGTGCAGGACCAGCGCCGCGACCACCGTCGGATGCACCACCGCGACGACCGTACGGCGCGCCGGTCCATCGGGCCCGGCCGCGAGATCGTCAAGCCAGCTGCCGGCCCGGAGAATGAGGTCGTCGGCCGATTCCCCGCCCGGCGGCGCGGCCTCCGGCGAGGTGATCCAGTCCTGGATGCCGGTTTCGCTCGTGAGCAGATCCTCGAAGCGGCGGCCGGCCCAGTCGCCGTACTCCCGGTCGCGCAAGCGTGGGGAGAGCCGTGCGCGCAGGCCGAATTCCTCGGCTGTTCGCTGTGCGGCCACCTCCGGTGATACCCAGGCCTCGACGGCCGGCTCGAACCCCTTGCCTTCGGCAACAAGCTGCGCGATCGGCCGTAGCGCGGACGGATCGGGCTCGCCGTCGCCGCCCAGCACCATGCCTCGCAGGCCGGGAGTCAGTGCGTGGGCGACGAGCGTGAGCTGAATCAGGCGGCACCACCTGCGGCCGGGACGACCTCGACGGCCGGCTTGGCCGCGCGATCGACGAGGGCGGCGAAGGCGAATCCGAGCAACAGCCACAGCACGGTCTGCGTACCGAGTGCGGCCAGCCGGAACTGCCAGAGCAAGGTCGCCGGGAAGGTGCCCGGCACCTCGTTGACGGCCGGGAGGATGAGGTACGCGATGGCGACGGTGGTGACGAACGCCGCCGCGCCGAAGGCCGGACGGATCCACGCCGCGGGCCGCTTGAACCGGTCATCGGCCCATCGTGGCGCCGCGACCGAGGCCCAGACCGCGAGCAGGCCGATCACCAGGGTGAGCAGGTAGCTGACCGTGCGCGTGGTGATCGTTTCGGGATCACCCACGGCCGGCGGATTCGCTGGGTACTTCAGGAACGGAACCAGCACGATGCCAACAAAACCGGCGGCGGCCAGCCCCAGTGCGGCGTACGAGTCGCTCGGCGTGCGGAGGCGGCGGCGCAACAGCGCGAAGGCCACCGCGAAGATGCCGCCGAGCGCGACGCCGTACAGGCTGGTCGCGAGGAACAGGCCGGCCCGCTGACCGTTGCGGCTGATCAGCGGTTCGTCGCCTGGGGTTTCACCGGCGTGGGTGTGCGCGGACGTGCCGGCCTCTTCGATGGCGATCGCGGCGTCGATGTGCGGTTCGCCCATCACGTACGCGAAGGTTCCGGCCAGCAGGCCGGCGAAAAGTCCCGCGATCAGTCCACGCACCAGCAAGGAGCAGAAGGTGCGCATGTCGCCGGCTCTAGTGGCAGGGCACGCCGAGTAGGTGGCGGCCGTCGTGCATCAGCTCGTGCAGGAACATGCCGGACCGGGAGACGCCACCCTGGTCGAACGTGACCAGATACGCGAGCAGCAACAGCACGCCGGCGGTGAGCAGGGCGGTCGCGAGCAGCCGCGGCGAGATCGCCGGCGCGGCCACGGTACGGGCAGGAGTGGGTACGGTCATCGAAAACCTCCAGGGGAAGTGCGCGTCCCCATCGAAAAGGCTGCGAATGCCCGAGCGTCCTGACTGACGAGCGTGGCTCGATCACAGTGGCGCGGCCGTACCGGGTTTTCACCGGTTTCCCTCGAAACATCGCAGATGGCTCTCGAACCGTAGGGCTCCACCCCTGCCCGGGTCAACGCGTCATGCGTCACCCTTCGTGGCCGGGCGAGTTCAGGCCGCGGGGGTGTAGGTCACCACCAGGCGGGCATCGGCTGACCGGAACCTCTTCCACTGGTACCGATTGGCCTCGTCCGGAGCCTTCAGCCCGAGCGAGACGACTCCCTCGTCACTGAAGACGGCGTGCTGGACCGCACTGGTCAACGCCCCGGAGAAGCTCAGCAGCTGGTCCGGCTGACCTGCGCCCGACCAGGCGTTGCCGGAGACCGTGGCGAGGTGGTGCCGCCAGTGCCCGCCCGAGTTGTTCCACGTCAGTGGAATGGCCGGAGAGATCGGAGCGGTGTAGAACAAGTCCACCGGCGTCGGCTGGCCCGTCGGGCTGTGGTCGAGCCAAACCTCGAACCGCGCGTCATGCACCGTCGCCCCTCGGAGCGCGGCGATGGATGCCTGGAAGAACGACCGGTACCGCGCAGTGCCGTCCCACGCGTAGCCGACCTTCGCGCCCTCGTGCCGGTCGGTGTTCCAGTAGGACCAGTTCGGGTTCGCGGAGTTCACCTGGGTCCAGGTATCGGCCGGCAGCGAAACCATCACCGGCGTCGAGTTGCCGACGGCAACCGCCTCACCGGCCAGCACGGGCACGGTGATGGCCGCGCCGAGCAGCCCGAGCGCACTTCTTCTGCTGTACTCACGCATAGGTGAAGCCCCCACAAGGTCTAATGGTCAAGGCCTTCAAGGTGGCACGCGCATCGTCGCCGGCCAACCTGTTCGAGGGTCACCGAAAAGGTCGCGCCACCTTGGTCACAAGCGTCCGATGAACGACGACACGCCTGGTCACAAGCGTCCGATGAACGGGATGCCGGCGCGGCGGGCGGTCCAGGTGCCTAGGAGGGCGATTAGGGCGGGGAGGGCGAAGGCGGTCAGGTAGGCGGTGTTGGCCGAGTGCGGTTCGATGGCGGCGAAAAGGGAGCCGCCGATCGCGAGCACCGTCGCGGTGGCGAGGGAGTCGCTGAGCTGGAGGGCCGAGCTGTTCGCGCCCTGCTCCTCGCGGGCGGAGTACTCCAGGATCAGCACCGACAGCGTCGGGAAGACCGTGCCCATGCCGAGTCCGGCGAGGCCCCAGCCGAGTACGCCGACCAGGACCGGCACGGATGGGTGGAGCGTCAGTACGGCGGTGGTGATGCCGAGCACGATGAGGCTCATGCCGATCTGCATGAAGGCCGAGTGGGACAGCGGCTGATTCGGCCGGCCGCGGTACCACGAGGCGGTGAACCAGGCGAGCGCGCTGATCGTCAGGACCAGTCCGGCGAAGGCCGGGGACAACCCACGCTCGCGGGTCAGCATCAGCGGCAGGAAGACCTCGGCGCCGAAACCGGCCGCCGCGACCATGCCGCGCAACGCGACCACCGACGGAAGGCCACGGCGGATCGTGAACGTGCCGGCGGGGAGCAGCCGCGGGGCGAAGACGATCACCGCGCCCAGGCCGATCGCGAGTAGTACCACCTGCAGCGTGCCGGTCTGCTGGCCGCCGTAGTGCAACAGGCCGACACCGATCGCGACGGCGACCGCCCAGGCGGTACGGCGATTCCAGATCGAGTCGGTGGATCCACTCACCGGCGGCGCCATCCGCCCGAGGCCCGGCCGCATCACCAGCGCCGCGGGAATGGCCAGCACCGGCACCGCGAGGAAGACGATCCGCCAGCTGGCGTGCTGCACGATCAACCCGGCGATCGCGGGTCCGACCAGCGACGGCACCACCCAGCCGGAGGCGAAGGCGGCGAAGATCCGCGGCCGGAGTGCCGCCGGGTACAGCTGCCCGACCACGACGTACAACGCGACGGTGATCAGGCCGGAGCCGAAGCCCTGGATGATCCGGCCGACGACCAGCACCTCCATCGTCGGCGCGAGACCGGCGATCACCAGGCCGGTGAGGAACCAGGCCGTGCCGTGCCACAACGGCCGGGCCGGGCCCTTGGCGTCACTCCAGGTACCGGACATCACCATCGCGATGACGGCCGCCGCGAGCGGACCACCGAAGGCCAGCGCGTACCAGGACAGGCCGCCGAGGGCCACCGCCACGGTCGGCATCGCGGTGGTGACGGCCAGGTTCTCGAACGCCACCAGCGTGATCAGCGCGACCATGCCGATGGTCAGGGACCGATAGCGCGGGGACAGTACGCCGATTCGTTCGGCGGGCGGGGTCGTCATCGTCTGCATGTGCTGAACCCTGGTACTTCAACACGGCTTGAAGTCAAGCGCGCGACCTCTCGGAATGCGCCGATGGAGGCAGACCGGCGACCGGCGACCGGCGACCGGCGATCGGCGATCGGCGATCGGCGGGATTGTGGTCGGGCGTGTTCGGCAGGGCCGGTGCGACGCGGGCGTGCGTCTTCGCTCGCGAGTGGTCGCCAGTGCGCATCCGCGAGTGGTCGCCAATGCGCGTGTGTGCGCGTGTGCGTCTGCTCGCGGAGGCAGGGTTTCGCGTGGTCACCCGTCCCCTGAGGAGTCGCGGATTGTCAGGCCGGGTCGGCCAAGGACAGCGGGCTATCAGGGGGACGGATGGGTACGTCCGGTCGACGCGAGTGGTTCCGTACGCTCCGCGCCGGGCCCGCGACAGGCGTCGGGTGTCGCGGTCGCTGGCCGAGGTGGAACCCGGGGCGGGCCGAGGTGGACGTGGGGCCGAGGTGGACGTGGGGCCGAGGTAGTGATCCCGAGGTCCGCTGCCGAGTTTGTGTGCGGCTACCCGGTTGCAGCCGGGTAGCCGCACACGAACTCGGTAGTGGGCGCACCACAACCCGGTACGCGGCCTACAACCCGGTAGTCGGCCCGGGCGCGCGCCGTACCAGGGCCGAACCAGCGACCTACGGCGGACAGACGGGCGAAAGACGGGGGCGGAAGACGGGGGCGGCAGACGGGGGCGGCAGACGGGGCAGCCCGCGGGATCGGGATCGGGCGGCAGGTGTGGAGGTCGTCGCTGACCTCAGCTCGTCAGTCAGAGTGCGGCGGCGAGGATGAGGCCGAGCAGCGGCGGTCCCGCCTGCATCGCGGCGGACTGCAGCATCCGGCGGTCGGTGGCGATCAGTACGACCCCGGCACCGACCATGCAGGCGCAGGCGAACAGCGCGATGGCCTCGCCCTTGTCGCCGAACAGGAACAGGCCGCCGATCGCGCCCAGGCCGAGGAAGAGGTTGTAGAAGCCCTGGTTGAACGCCCAGTTGCGAACGATCTCGGCATCGGCCGCCGAGGCGATCCGGAATCGCTTCCAGACCTCGGGCTTACGGAACAGCAGGCTCTCCATCGCGAAGATGACGAGGTGGAAGGCGCCGGCAAGGGCGACAAAGATCTGTGCGGCAGTGTTCACGTGCTGATTGTCAACCACCCGGACGGTAATCGGCGGGCATACCGACACCATGGGTATGTTGCGATCACCGATCTTGGGGGCTGAATGAGCGAGTTCGAGACCGATACCGCGGTCGAATCCACCGGCGACGGCGTTTACACCGCCACCGTGACCGACCGCTGGAACGCCGTCTCCGGCCGGCCGAACGGCGGTCATCTGCTGGCCATCGCCCTGCGCGCCCTCAGCGCGGAACTGCCGCAGCCGGATCCGCTGGTGGTGTCGGCGTTCTTCCTCCGGCCGGGCCTGATCGGGCCCGCCACGATCCAGACCTCGGTGGTTCGCGCGGGCCGCCGGGTGGCGACGGGCGAGGCGCGCCTGAGCCAGGACGGCAAGGAGGTCATCCGGCTCACGGCGTCGTACCTGGACTTCGGGCAGACCGCCGGCCGTACGGCGATCCTCGGCCAGGCGCCGGAACTACCCGCGCCCGAGGACTGCGTGAACCCGATTCCGCCAGGCGGCGTACCGGGTGTCACCGTCGTGGACCGCTTCGAGTTCCGGTACGCCGAGGTGCCAGGGTGGTTCCGTGGTAAGCCCGGGCACGCGCCGACGAGCGAGTTCTGGGTGCGGTTCATCGACGGCCACGAGCCGGATGGCGTAGGCCTGGCGGCGCTGGTGGACAGCGCGGCCCCGGCGGTACTGGATTTTGGCGTACTGAACTCGTCCACGATCGAGCTGACCGTGCACCTGCGGGCCCGGCCCGCGCCGGGCTGGCTCGCCTGCCGGGTGTCCACCCGCTACGTGATCGACGGCTTGCACGAAGAGGACTTCGAGATCTGGGACAGCAAGGGCGATCTCGTCGCCCAGTCCCGCCAGCTCGGCCTGCTCACCGAGCCACCGGCTGCCCCGTAACGCCGAAGAACCCGGGATGCGCATCCCGGGTTCTTCGAACGTGTACAGCTAGGAAGGTCAGCGGCGACCGGTGCGGCTCGCGGACGAGAAGGCCGCGGCACCGGACGGACGGCTGGACGCGCCCGGGGTGGTGGTCGAGTACGACTTGGGCGCCGCGCTCGCCTTACCCCGGCTCGCACCGCTACGAGCGCCACCACCCGAGCGACCCGCGCCGGAACCGCCGGCAGTGGCTCCCGCCCGGCCCGAACCGGAACGGCTGGAACGGCCCGAGCCGGTCGAGCCCGACGCGGCACGCGCCGTACCGGCCTCGGCCTTGGGCTTGCCCGCGCCACCAGCGCCACGACGGCGACCGCCGCCACGACCGCCACCGGCGCCGGCACCCGCGGTACGTCGTACCACCTTGTCGGTGGCGACGGGCGCCACCGGCGTGACGAAGGTGCGCTCGCCGGGGGCCAGTTCGGCCAGCAGCGGGTCGCCCACACGCAGGCGGGTGACCTTGGCGGCGATACCGGCCTTGCGGGTCAGGTCCCGCACGTCGCGAACCTGGTCGTCGGTCATCAGCGTGACCACCGTGCCCTCGGCACCGGCGCGGGCGGTCCGGCCCGAGCGGTGCAGGTAGGCCTTGTGCTCGATCGGCGGATCGGCGTGAATGACGAGGGTGACGTCGTCCACGTGAATACCGCGGGCCGCGATGTCCGTCGCCACCAGCGTGGTCGCCGAACCGTCGGAGAAGGCCTCCAGGTTCCGCGTCCGCGCGCCTTGCGACAGGTTGCCGTGCAGCTCGACCGCGGGCACGCCCGAGGAGATGAGCTTCTTGGTCAGCGACTTCGCGCCGTACTTGGTGCGGGTGAAGACCAGTGTGCGGCCGGGTGCGGCGGTCAGGTCGACCAGCACCGGCAGCCGGGTGTCGGCCTGCACGTGCAGCACGTGGTGCGACATCTTCGCGACCGGCGACTGCGCCGAATCGACGCTGTGCGTGATCGGGTTGGTCATGAACCGCTTGACCAGTACGTCGACACCGGCGTCGAGCGTCGCCGAGAAGAGCAGGCGCTGACCGTTCGGCGGGGTCTTCTCCAGCAGGCGGCGAACCGCGGGCAGGAAGCCGAGATCGGCCATGTGATCGGCCTCGTCCAGCACGGTCACCTCAACCGCGTCGAGGCGGGCGTGGCCCTCCTTGACGTGGTCCTCGAGGCGGCCGGGGCAGGCGATCACGATGTCGACGCCGTTGCGCAGACCGGTGATCTGCGGGCCGTGCCCGACGCCACCGAAGATCGTCATCGTCTTCATTCGCAGCGCGTCCGCGAGCGGCGCGACCGAGGCCTGGATCTGGGTGGCCAGTTCCCGGGTCGGCGCGAGGATCAGGGCGCGCGGCCGGTTCGGCTGGCGCTTGGTGCCGCTCTCGGCGAGACGCGCGAGCAGCGGCAACAGGAAGGCGTAGGTCTTGCCCGAGCCGGTCCGGCCGCGGCCGAGCACGTCGCGCCCGGACAGCGAGTCGGGCAGCGTGGCCGCCTGGATCGGGAAGGGCTGGTCGATGCCGTTGGCCGCGAGGGCCTGGATCAACCGGTCGGACAGCCCGAGCTCGGCGAAGCTCACATCCGCCGGCACGTCGCTGACCTGGTCGTACGTCGTCACCGCGGCGACGGATTCCGTCGTCACGGTGCCGGTGGCACGCGTCTCGGTGCCGGTGGCGCGCGGGGCGCCGGTGTTCGGGGTGCTACCGCTGCGGCGGCGACGGCGAGGCCGGTCGGTGCCGCGAGGAGCGGTGGATTGGGCAGTGGGCGTGCGGGTTTCACTGGGGCGGCGGGCCGCCATAGGTACTCCAGAAAGTCGAGGGGTCGTCCTGCCCGGCGCAGTCAGGTGTGACCGCGGCGCGTGGTGGTCGACAGCGAAGCGGCCCGAGGCAGAACTGGGCGGACCGTCACTCATAGTGTACGGCATCGGCTTGGTAACGTCCGGCCGTGACGAATACCGAGTTCCCGGACGACCGGCTCAGGGCGCCTTTGATCGCTGGCGAACGCGAGATGCTGAGCCGCTGGCTCGACTTCCACCGGGGCACCTTGCAGTGGAAATGCGCGGGTCTGTCAGGTGATCAGCTGGTTACACGGAGTGCGCAACCGTCCACGATGACCCTGCTCGGACTGGTCCGGCACATGGCCGAGGTCGAGCGCTGGTGGTTCCGCAAGATCGCCGGCCGCCAGGCGGTCGAACCGCGCGCGTGGACCGACGAACACCCCGACGGCGACTTCGATCTGGTGGACCCGAACCGGGCTGAGGAGGACCTCGCCATCCTCAGGGCCGAGATCGCCGCCGCCGACGAGGCCGCACGCGATCTGGACCTCGACGACGTTTTCACCCACCCGAATCCCAACCGTCCGGGCCCGATCTCGCTGCGCTGGATCTACGTCCACATGATCGAGGAGTACGCCCGCCACAACGGCCACGCCGATCTGCTGCGCGAACGCATCGACGGCCGAACCGGCGAATAGCGTTATTTTCGGGCCTTTGGCCGGGCCTCTTGTCGGCGTCTTTTCTGGCTGGTCAGCGCACGCGCTGTCCGGCGATCACCACCGCGCTCGGCCGGGCCAGCACGTCCAGGTCGTCCCGCGGGTCATCGTCGTACGTCACCAGGTCCAGGTCATTGCACGGTACGTCGAGCGGGGTCCGCCGTACGTCCGGCTTCAAGAGGACTCGCGTTGCGTCGGGCCGAGGTGCAGGACACGCGGCAGGTCGGGCCGGGTGCGGGACGTGCGGTGCGTCCGGCTGCGAGGGGACACGCGGGCAGGGTGCGGTTGGGTGCGCGGCGAGGCGCGGCAGGATGGGGGGATGAGCGAGCAGAGGATGGCGGTCAAGGGCGGTTCGCCCGTGGTGTGGGCGGTAGGCGCGGCGGTGGCGACGGTGGTCGCGTATCTGGCCTTGCTCGGCTGGCACGCGGAGAAGACCCTCGATCCGGCGACCGGACGCGAGACCGGCCCGTACGAGGCGTGGCAGGCGATCTCGCTGGCGGTCGTGATCGGCATCCTGGCCGCGATCATGGGCCGGGCCGGCAAGGCGCTGCTGGCGATCGAGGTCATTCCCGCCACGCTGGCCCTCGTGTTCGCGATCGACGCGGCCACCGGCGACAACGCGGACGGCCTCTGGGTGATCGGCGCCCTGCTGGTCCTGATCTGCGCCGCCGCGGGCGTTGCCGTGGTGGCCCTGCTGCTTCAGCGCAAGTGATCGCCTGACACCGGAGCGCCCGCCGGTTACGATGCCGGTAGGCGCTCAGGGTGCCACCGGTCCGCGGGAAGGGCTCAGCCCACCTGGCGAAACAAGGGTGTTGCCGTTCGGCCAACCTCCTTTCTCGCCTGATGACGCGGACGGCAGGCCTCAGAGAGGAGGTCGCTGATGCCGACCTTGAACCTGCCCGACAGTCCGCGCCTGGACCACCTGAAGAAGCAGGCCAAATCCCTGCTCCGCGCGTTGCGCGCCAACGATCCAGACGCGCTCGCGCTAGCCGCGGAGTTCTATCGCCCGGCGGTTCCGCGACTCGCGGATGCTCAGCTGATCACCGCCCGCCGGTACGGATTTGCCAGCTGGTCCCGGCTCGTCCGGCACCTGGGAACCGTCGAGCGGTACACGCGATCACCTCACCGCCAACCCATCGGTGATCCGTCCGCCGCCCCCGAGGACGAGTTCCTCCGGCTGGCGACCGTGTACTACGCGGGCGACGATCCCCATCGCCGGGACCTTGCCGCTGGGCTGATCGAGAAGGTTGCCCGGAGCAACATCTACACGATGGCGGCGAGCGGCGAGGCGGCGGCGTTGCGCGCCGTGCTGGCGAACGACCCGTCGCTGGCCAACCAGCAAGGTGGTCCGTACCAGTGGGAGCCGTTGCTCTACCTGACCTATTCGCGCATCGAGCGGGGTGACGCGCTGGCAGCGGCCCGGGTGCTCCTGACGTACGGAGCGGACCCGAACGCGGGCTTTCTGTGGCAGGGGTTGCCCTCGCCTTTCACCGCACTCACCGGCGCCTTCGGGTACGGCGAAGGCGATCCTCCGCCGCACGCCAACCGCCTGGAACTCGCGCGCCTCCTACTCGAGGCGGGCGCCGACGCGAACGACAGCCAGACCATGTACAACTGCGGTCCGGGTGGCAATCCGCCGAACGCGGACCACCTCCGCCTCCTGCTCGAGTTCGGCCTCGGCCAAGGCGACGGCGGTCCCTGGCACGCGCGGTTGACCTCGGCCCATCCGACACCGGCCCAGCTACTCGAAGACGAACTGGTGTACGCCGCATCCGCCGGGCTGCTCGAACGGGTCCACCTGGTTCTTGATGCCGGTGTCGCCGTCGACGGTCGCGGAACGGCTCACCCGGGCTTCCGCGGGCACAGCGCCTACGAACTCGCGGAGATCCACGGCCATTCTGAGATCGCCCAGCTGTTGCGGGAGGCGGGCGCCGTACCGCTCGACGACGTCCATCAGTTGCTTCGGGCAACAATGCGGGCGGATCGGGACGCGGTAGTGCGGTTGACCGCGGACAAGGGGCTGGCGGCGCGGGCGATCGCGCGCGAACCGTATCTGCCGATCCGGGCGGCGCAGCTGGGCTTGGTGGAGGCCTTACCGATTCTCGCGGAACTGGGCTTCGACCTCAACGTGATGGGCCGATCCACCGCCCTGCACGAAGCCGCCTTCGCCGGCGACCTCCCCACCGTCAAGGCCCTCATCGCCCTAGGCGCGGACCCCACCCTCCGCGACCCCACCTACAACACCACCCCATCCACCTGGGCCACCCACAACAACCACCCCACCACCGCCACCTACCTAGCCACCCTCCCCCACCCCTAAGCCATGCCCCGGCGTGTCATCGGACGCTTGTGACCAGGCGTGTCGGGATTCATCGGACGCTTGTGCCCATGCCCCGGCGTGTCATCGGACGCTTGTGACCAGGCGTGTCGGCGTTCATCGGACGCTTGTGACCGCATCGCGGCGGTGAGGTGACAAGCAGCGGTCAGGGGCTGACGGCGAGGAAGAGGAAGGAGGAGAAGAGCATCAGGTGTACGGCGCCTTGAAGCACCGTGGCGCGGCCGGTCGACAGGGTCAGCATGCTAACCACCACGGTGAGGGCGAACAGCACCATCTCCTTGCCACCCAGCCCCAGTACGAGCGGGCCGTCCAGCCAGATCGACGCGATGGCGAGCGCCGGAATGGTCAGCCCGATACTCGCCAGCGCCGAACCTAGCGCGAGGTTGAGACTCGTCTGCAGGCGGTTCCGCAGCGCTGCACGTACCGCGGCCACCGTTTCGGGCAGTAGCACCAGTAGCGCGATGGCGACGCCGACGACGGCTACTGGCGCGCCGGCCGCTGCGACGGCTGATTCCAGCGTGGGCGAGACCGTCTTGGCCAGACCTACTACCGCGATCAGGCAGAGGAAGAGCAGGCCGAGACTGATCAGCGCGGTTTGGCGGCTTGGCGCGGGCGCATGCAACTCGTCGTCCTCCAGCGACTCGTCGTCACCTACAACGCGCTCAACCACCTCCAGGCCCTCCCCCTGCTCCGGGGCGGTAGACGCTTGGCGGCGGTCCGGCGTCTCTCGATGGCGTTGAACCTCAGGAGTGTCCGCGAGGACCGGGAGGAAGTAGTCCCGGTGCCGAACGGTCTGTACGAACACGAACACGCCGTACATCACCAGCGACGAGACACCCGCGAAGGCGAGCTGTGCCGAGCTGAACGTGGGGCCCGGCGTACTAGTGGTGAAAGTCGGTAGAACCAGGCTGAGCGTCACCAGAGCCGTCATGACCGCCAACGCGCTACTAGACGCCCGGATCCGGAAGTCCTGGATGTGATGCCGCAGCGCGCCGACCAGCAGGGCCAGACCCACGATCCCGTTGCAGGTGATCATGACCGCGGCGAAAACCGTGTCCCTGGCCAGCGAAGCCGCCTTGTCCCCACCCGAGGCCATCAGTGTGACGATCAGCGCGACCTCGATCACGGTAACCGCGAGGGCCAGGATCAACGTGCCGAACGGTTCGCCGACCTTGTGCGCCACCACCTCGGCGTGATGTACCGCCGCGATGACCGCGGCGCCCAGACCCGCGCAGACCAGGATCAGCAGGACCGCGCCGAGGTCGCGGCCCCACGAGACCGCGAGAATCAGTAGGGCGAACGGGGGCACGGCCAGACTCCAGCGCGGCAACCCTTGGACAACGGAGGAAGTCATCGCCATCCACGATAGTCAAGGTCCACGCCATTTCCGTGCTCTTGGTGCCGTTCTCACCAGCAGCGACAGCGGAAACCGGTGGCGGGACCACGCCTGACCAGAGATGCTGACCGGCATGGAGATTCGCGAAGCCACTCGGGCGGACTGGTCCGCCATCTGGCCGTTCTTCCAGCAGATCATCAAGGCGGGCGAGACCTACGCGTACGACCCGGAGATGTCCGAAGAGACCGCGCGCGGCCGTTGGTTGCTCCCGGCACCGGCGCATGTGGTGGTGGCGGTCGATCCGGACGGCGGCGTACTCGGTACCGCCAACATATACGGGAACCGCGAGGGCAACGGCGCTCACGTCGCCAGCGCGAGCTTCATGGTCGATCCGGCCCGGCATGGTCACGGCACCGGCCGGGCCCTCGGGCAGTACGTGATCGACTGGTCCCGCGCGCAGGGTTTCCGGTCGATCACCTTCAACGCCGTGGTGGAGACCAACACCCGCGCCGTCGGGCTGTGGAAGTCCCTCGGCTTCGAGGTGGTCGGCACGGTGCCCGAGGCGTTCCACTCGCCAGCCCACGGGTACGTCGGCCTGCACGTCATGAACCGCTTCGTCTGACCACGAACCGCGTGCCCCAGGGCCATGTGACGTGTGACGCGAGCCGTGTGACGCCGGCCGGGTTTCTGCTTGGATCGGAGCATGAGCCAGCCTGTGGAGACCACCGCCCGCCGGATGTGGCGAGTCCTGGAGCCGTTTCACGCGATCACCTACTTCGCCCCGCAGACCCGTCAGGCCACTGACGCGCTCGGGCTCAAGGGCGGCTGGATGAGCTACTTCGCGTGCCGCGCGGCTCCTCTCGGCCCAGTAGGTCCCGAACTGGTCGCCTCGATCTTCTACAGCTTCCACCCGTCGATGGTGGCTCGCGCGATCCCCGCCGCCTGGGAGTTCGCGACGCCCGCGCAGCTGGTCGAGACTCGCCTGGAAGCCATCGACACCGCCGTACGACGTCAGCTCCCAGAGGTGGACGCGTTGACCCGCGCAGCGGAACTTGCGCGGCAAGCGGCCGAGCTGGCTCCGGTCGACGGACGGGCCCTCGCGGCGGCCAACGCGGCCCTGGACTGGCCGGACGAACCACACCTCGCCCTCTGGCACGCGACCACGGTCCTGCGGGAATCGCGCGGCGACGGTCATGTCGCGGCTCTGGTCACGGCCGGGCTCACCCCCGCGCAGGCCTGTCTCACCATCTCTGCTGCGGGCGGCCCGTCGAAGGAGGTCTTCCAGCTCAACCGCCGGTGGAGCGACGACGAGTGGGCCGAGGCCGCGGAAGGCCTTCGCGAGCGGGGATTACTCGACACCGCGGGCGAACTGACGCCGGCCGGGATCGTCGTACGGCAGGAGGTCGAGGCGACCACCGACCGGCTCGCGGATCAGACCTGGCGGGCGCTCGGTCCGGAGCTGACCGGCGAACTGGAACGGCTGGTCCGGCCGATCAGCCGTCAAATCATGGCCTCGGGCCTGGTCCCCGACGACAACCCCATGGCCATGCGATGGGATCCGTCGGAGCTGACCGACTCGTCAGACCCGGCGAATCGTCCGAGCTAGCGGCGGGCTGCCGGCTTGAAGGTGACGTAGAGCAGCGCCACCCCGAGTCCAGCCAGGATCGGTCCGACGATGGCCCAGAAGGACTGGCCCGTCATCGAACTGCCACCGACATAACCGAGTCCCTGCAGAGTCCAGACGACACCTGCGACGACCATCAGCAACCCGAGCGCGCTGAGCACGACCTTCTTCATGAATCTCCTTCAGTGGTTGCTTGTGCAGGATCATCCTCGCCGATGCGGTCGGCGATGGCTCGCAGCGCGCGGGCCAAGTCGGCGCCGCTCGGCGTTTGTGCCGGGTCCGCCAGCCACATTCCGGCCACGCCCAGCATCATCACCTGGTAGAACGCGCCGACCAGCTGCACGGTCTCCTCGTCGGCATCCGCCTCAAGTGGTCCGAACATCTCGGCCAGCCCGGCCCGGGCATCAGCCTGAAGACCACCAAGCGAGGCCAGTACGTCGGGCAGGTGGTCGGCCTGGCTGAGGATCTCGAACTGGGTCAACCACAACGGCCGACTGGCCGGCATCGCCTCGATCGCCTGGTTCCAGCCCTGCTCGAACCGCGCGCGTGGTTCCGCCTCCGGCGCCGGCCCACCCACCATCGTGTCGCCCAGTTGCTCGCCCCACTCCGCCATCGCCTCGCGCAGCGCCTCCTTCATCAGCGCCTCCTTCGAGCCGAAGTGGTAGCCGATCGCGGCAAGGCTCACCCCGGCTGCCGTCGCGATATCCCGCGCGGTCGGCCGGGTGAAACCCTTCTCCCGCAGGCAGCGCTTAGCCCCGTCGATCAGTGCTTCGCGATTTCCCATGGCGGGAGCATAACGCCGCATCGCACGACTGTCTGGCACGGATGTGCAATGCTCAGCGCAACCCCTTGGCGGCCGCCTCGTGCACCGCGGCGGTGAGCGCGTCGAGCACCCGGGACTCGAGCTTCCAGTGCTGCCAATACAGCGGTACGTCGACCGGCCGGCCGCCTTCGAGTTTCACCAGCCGGCCGTCGGTCAGGTAGTAGTCCTCGGCCATTCCCCAGCCAAGGCCAGCGCGAATCGCCTCGATATACGGCCCTGTCGACGGGACGTAGTGCGCGGGCGGTTCCAGCCGGCGCCGGCTGACCGTACGCAGGAACCGATGCTGCAACTGGTCCTTCCGGTTGAACACGATCATCGGCGCCTCCGCGAGTGCCTCCGCGGGTGGGCGCCCGGCCAGCCAGCGTTCGACGTACGCCGGCGCGGCGACCGCGTGGTACCGCATCTTGCCGAGTCGTTGCACCCGGCAACCTTGTACGGCCTGCGGGTCAGCGGTCACGGCAGCCAGCACGGTTCCGTCCCGCAGCAACTCGGCCGAGTGGTCCTGGTCCTCCGCGCGCAGATCGAAGTACACCGTCAACTCCGCGGGCATCGCCGAAAGCGCGGGCATGAACCAGCCCGCGAGCGAGTCGGCGTTGACCGCGATCGGAACGCGCTCGCCCACCGCCGTACCGCGGACCGCCGCGAGCGCCTCGGTCTCCAGCAGCGAAACCTGTCGGGCCAACCGGATCAGCGCCTGGCCCGCGTCGGTCGCCGTACAAGGTTTCGTACGCCGGACCAGGACCTGGCCGATCCGGCTCTCCAGGCCCTTCATGCGCTGGCTGATCGCGCCGGGAGTGACGTTCAACCGGCGTGCGGCAGCCTCGAAACTGCCTTCCTCGATGATGGCGGCAAACGTCGCGAGCTGTCCGGAGTCGATCTGCATGGCTTAGCCAGGCTAATGCACAGTGAGAATCTTTAGCTGGTTTCGCCAGACGGTGACACCTACGGTCAAGACATGTCCGCCCTGACCGGCTTTGCCATGACCCTTTCGCTGATCGTCGCCATCGGTGCCCAGAACGCCTTCGTGCTCCGCCAAGGCCTGCGCCGGGAACACGTGGTGCCGATCGTGCTGGTCTGCGCACTGTCCGACGCGCTGCTGATCGCGGGCGGAATCGCCGGACTCGGCGCGCTGATCTCCGGCCACCCGACCGCCCTCACGATCACCCGGTACGCCGGAGCCGCCTTCCTGTTCGGCTACGCCCTCTTCGCCGCCCGCCGCGCCATCCGCCCCAGCGCGCTAGCGCCCGCCGACCAGGCCCCGACCACGTTGACCCGGGCCCTGCTCACCTGTCTCGCCTTCACGTACCTCAACCCGCACGTCTACCTCGACACCGTCGTACTGCTCGGCGCCCTCGCCAACCAGCAAGGCGAAACCGGCCGCTGGTACTACGGCCTCGGCTCCGTAGCCGCCAGCTTCGCCTGGTTCTTCTCCCTCGGCTTCCTCGCCCGCCGCCTCGGTCCCCTCTTCGCCAAGCCCCGCGCCTGGCAACTCCTAGACACCGCCATCGCCCTGATCATGACCACCCTCGCCGTAACCCTCCTGACCAGCTGACGGCTGCGTCCAGGGGACCCGGGCGTGGGCAGGTTTTGGCGGGTGGATGTGACGGTGCCGGTGATTGGCGCGGATGTACTGGTTCACCCTTCGCAAGCCCGTTGGCCGGAGCAGACCTACGCATACGAGCAAGAGCCCGCGGTGGCGGTTACTAGTCGGCGGGAGGTCCTCGCGTTGGCACAGGCGCTCGGCGTACCTTTAGCGGCGGCCCCCCGCACACCGCGCTCGACATCTTGCCGCCGAGTACGTCGTCTGAGGTGGTTAGGCCCCGGCCGGTCCCAGGACCGGGTCACCTGACCTGCCCGAACCACCGCATCTGAAGGCCTGAGTTAGGCGGGTTTGCGTTGGCGGGAGATTGCTACTCCCGCGAGGCAGAGGGCGCCACCGGCGAAGGCGAGGGGTGCGGGGACTTCGTCGAGTAGCAGCCAGGCGAAGGCGATCGCGATCGGCGGTACCAGGTAGGTCGTGGCACCCATTCGGCCGGCGCTGCTGCGGGCCAGCGCGTACGCCCAGGTGGTGAAGGCGAGCGCCGTCGGAAAGGCGCCGAGGAATACGACCCACCAGATGCTGGACGCACTAGCCGTCGAGAGTTCGCGGACCAGCGCCGGGGCAAACGGTAGACAGGCGACGGCGCCGATCGTGCAGGCGAGCCAGGTGACCTGCAGCGCTGGCAACCGCCCGAGCAGAGGCTTCTGTGCGACGACGCCGATGGCGTAGGTGATGGCGGCGAGCACGCAGAGGATTACGCCCCAGGTCTCGGCCTTGCCGGTTGAGGACGACGTACCGATGAGCAGTACGCCTGCGAAGGCAACAGCGCTGCCGATCACCAGGCGGCGCGGGAATCCCTCCTTGAGCAGCACCCCGGCGAGAAGGGCGATGAGCAGCGGGCCGATGTTGACGAGCATGGCGGCGGTCCCGGCGTCGAGACGCTGCTCGGCCGCGTTCAAGGCGACGTTGTAGACGCCGAACCACAGCAAGCCACACACCAGCAACAACGGCCAGTCCCGCCGCTCCGGCCACCTCTGCGCCACAGCCGAGCCGACCCCGGCTGCCAAGCCCGTCCCGGCCGCCGAGTCGCCCCGAAGCCCCGAGGCACCAGTGAGCGTCGTATCGGGCTCGGACGTCGTACCGGCTTCGAGGGGGACGGGCGCGGGTAGGCGCTTCGGGCGGCGGGCGAAGACGAAGGCGCCGAGGATGGCGCTGCCGACGATCAGCCGCCCGAGCGACAGGGCGCCCGCCGAGAAGTCGTGTCCAACGTGCCGGATCGCCACGAAGGCCGAGGCCCAGAGCACCACGGTGATGAGTGCGGCACCGGCCGCGAGCAATCCGGTCCGGGTCGTGGCCGGCTTCTGCGTCAGCGTCATGACCCGACCGTATGGCCAGAACACTTCGGTGGACACCGAATAATCGAGGCGTGAAGATCCTCTATCTGAGCCAGCTCGCCTACCAGGCCAACGGCCGCCGGTACTGCGACGAGGACATCTGGCTCACCGCCCGCCTGCGGCGCGACTTCGATCTGGCCGTCTGTCATCCGGTCGACGCCGTCCGGCTGATGGGCGCCTTCGACGGCGTGGTGATCCGCAACAGCGGGCCGGTGATCGACTACCAGCGCGAGTACGGCGAATTCCGGGCCGCCGCGATCGCCCAGCAGGCGCGGGTCTATCCCCAGCTGACCGGCAAGGCGGACATGATCGGCAAGCAGTACCTGCTCGATCTGACCGCCGCGGACTATCCGGTCATTCCGACCTATATCGACCTCGACTCGTTGCCCACAGCCACTGGCTACGTGGTGAAACCGCAGCAGGGTTCGGAGTCGATCGGCCTGCGCAAGGTCGATCGCGAGACGCTGGCGACGATCGACTTGGACGGCATGCTGGTGCAGCCGTTGATCGACTTCCAGTACGAGGTGTCGTTCTACTTCATCGACCACGACTTCCGGTACGCGCTCTACGCCCCCGATCCGGACCGCCGCTGGCAGCTCGAGCGGTACGAGCCGACCGCGGCGGACCTGGACTTCGCCCGGCTCTTCATCGAGTGGAACGACATCGATCACGGCATTCAGCGCGTCGACGCCTGCCGAACGCGCGACGACCGGTTGTTGCTGGTGGAGGTGGAAGACCTCAACCCGTACCTGTCGCTGGACGTGCTGGACGAAGGCACGCAGGATGCCTTCGTCCAGCGGTTCGCCGAATCACTCAGGAACTATCTGGGCTGACCACCTCCTCACTCCGGGCGGGCAACCACCGCGGCAGCAGGAACGCCGTGATCACCACCGGCACGGTCAGCGCGGCCACCAGCACCGGCATGCCGAACCAAAGGCCGCCCAAGGCGAAACCGGCGTAGATCCCGACGGCGAACACCTCGGAGAACAGACCCGATACCGACGTGACGGTGGCCCGGGCCGGCCCGGTGATCGCGTCCTGCAGACGGGCATCGGCCACCACGATGACCAGCTGCATTCCGCCGTATCCGAGCGCGATCGGTACGAACCCGGCCGTCGAACCGCTGAGCGAACCGATCGCGATCAGACCCGCGGCCATCGCGAGCCCGAGGGCGATCGGACCGGAGCGCAGCCGGTTCGCCGGTCCGGCCAAGGCACTACCGATGGCCTGGGCCGCGACGGTGATCGCGATCAGGATCGGCACGATGGTCGTCGAGGCGCCCATATCCCTGGCCAGCAACGGGAAGTACTCGTCGAAGGCCAGGAATCCGCTCATGATCGCGACCAGGATCACCGCGTGGCGAACCAGCCGGACCGTCGCGACCTCGGCCAGGCCACTGCGCAGCATGGCCAGATATCGGCCGACCACGCCGTTGGCCTGGTTCGCGGTGACTTCCTCGGTCTCGTCAGCCGAGGCGACCGGTTCCGCCTCGGGCAGACAGAGCGCGACGAAGGCCTGGATCACGCAGACGAGCACGCTGATCCAGCCGACCAGGAGGTAACCACCTGAGGCGAACAAGGGTGCCGCCAAGGCTGTTGCCGCCAGGTTCAGCACGAACGACGCGGAGGTGGCTCTGCCGATCAGACCCGCGTAACGCTCGGTGGCACCGCGCGCCGCGAGTTCGTCGTACGCGAAGGCCTCGAAGGTGCCCGAGGCCAAGGCAGAACCCGCACCCCAGAGCACGAATCCGGCCGCGAATCCGCCGTACGACGGGAAGAGCACCCAGGCGGCGTATCCCGCACCGGTGAGCAAGGCGCCGAGCACAAGCAGGCGGCGCCGGGAGAAGATGTCCGCCCAGGCACCCGAAGGCACTTCGAGCACAAACGCGGTCGTCGACCAGATGATGAACAGGGTCGAGATCTGCGTGGCGGACAGCCCGTGATCCGCGAACAGCAACTGGTACAGCGGATACAACGGGATGAAGTCGTCGATCGCCCGATAGGCGATCAGGGGCAGGCTAAGGCGTCAAAGGTGTGGACTCGTGAATCTCATGCCCCGACTCTAGGTCGCCGCCAAGCCAGAAACCAGGACTTTCCGTCAGCCTGTGGACAACCTCTCGATCCCGGGCGCCGACACGTGCAGTACGTCGTACCGCGTGCCCGCGTCGAGGAGTGGTTCGACCGTCCACAAGGTGAATCGAACCACCTGCCAGGTCGCCGGATCGACCGCCAGCGCCGTCGTGTGCATCCCGGGCCCGGGCTCCGCGAGCTCCAGCAGGCCGTCCGGATCCACCTCGGCGGGCAACTGCTCCAGTTGTCGCGTCGCGGCAACCACCGGCTCCGCCCGCGAAGGCCCGGCCAGACAGCTCACGCCGGCCCAGCGCCGTACCGGCGGACGACCGAAATCCCGGCAGATCCCGGCGAATCCACCGCCGCCCCAGAGGAAGCGGGCCATGCCCGCCGGGTCGGCCCAGAGGTAGAACGGCGCGTACTGGTTGATCACTGATCCCTTCGCGACATCGCGAGCCAGGTACGCCTTCACGCCGAGTCCGTCGAAGTCGTCCATTCGATGACCGTTCGTCGCCACCCGGCGCCGGATGATGTCCATGTCGTAGTCCGCGGGCAACGTGATCTCGTACTGCATAGCCTCCATGGCTCCACCGTACGGACCAAGCGATACCAGCTGAGCTGGAATGCGAGAATGTGGTCGTGGCCGCGGAACGGACCGAAGCGACGAGGGTGCTGGGCCGTCGTTTTGTTCATCTGACGATCGACGGGCTGCTGATCGGTCTGCTCGCCATCCTGCTGGTGTGGCCGAGGAACCGGACTACGCCCCGGCCCCGCTGACACGATTCGCCGTCGCCTGCAACGACCAGCCGACCAAGTCCGTCCAGTGGTACAAGGCGTTGAGCGACCGCCAGGGCCCGAAGTACCCGTACTTCGGCTGGCAGTACGGCCTCAGCGAGGTGTGCGGTCCGTGGACGGATGAGCCGCTGCAGGAGCTGCCGAACCTGCCCGCGTCGGTGCGGAAGAACGTTCTGCTGGTTCAGAGCGAGTTCGACCCGCAAACGTCGTACGAGCAGGCCATGGCGGCGGCCGACAAGGCGAAAGGCATCAACGTTCTTCGGGTCGACGACTCGCCTTTCCACGGGCAGTACGCCTCGGTCGGCAACCCTTGCGTCGACGGTGTCGTGAACACCTACCTGATTCACGGCTCCACCACGCCCAACAGCATCTGCCCTTCGCTGCCGTTGCTCGGCGAGACCAAGGTGTTCCCGGTGCGTGGGCCCGTCGACAAGTACCTGGAGTCGAACAGCTCGCTTGTTCACCGCTTGCTGGCACCGAAGACGGCCAAGTCGGTCGACCACGGGCTGCGTCGCCTACTCGGTGAGCGGCTCTCCGACGTCAACGACCTGCTGCGCTGACGTTCTAGCCAAGACGCAGGCTTCGGTGCACCTAGCCGGGGCCTGCGTTGGCTCGGATCAACGTGAGCTGCGCGGAGCCCGCATCGTATGGGCTGCAGCCAGAGAGCTCGCATCAAATGGGCTGCGGGGAGGTGGGGAGGTCCGGCAGGGTTGGAACATGGATGAGGTGATACGAAGGGTCTGGGCTGCACTACCGGAGGGAAGTCGTGAAGGACTTTGTGAGGGTTTGAGCCCGGCCGACCTGCAAGCGGTGCTGCTGGACGTGAGCCGTAGCCGGGCGGCAAAGGTGACGCCTGCCCGGTTGATGCAACGGCGGGCCGAGGACCGGTTCGTGCAGCCGGCCCAGCAGGACCCGCGGCGGCTGGCCCGGACCAGGGCCGCGCTCTGGGAGGCCCTGCCCGAGCGGTTCGAAGGGGTCGAGCTTTCGCCGGTGGCGCCGCTCGGAGTCACCTCGGCCGTCTCGACCGTGCCTCAGAACAACGTGCTCAGCACCATCCGCGGTACGGAGGTGGCGAGCGATCCCACGAACAACCTGGCCCTGGAGGCCGCCGTACGACGGAAGGCCGGGGCGGAGCGGGTCGACCTGGCCACCTGTCAACGAGTGGTGCGTACGCAGGCGCTCGATGGCCCGGGCCTGTTCGCGCATTTCGAGTTGTTCGCGTTGGTCTCGAGCCGGCGGGATCTCGGATCGGGCCGGGCCGAAGCGGAGATGTTGCTGGACCACCTCGGCTTCTGGCGCGACGTACTCGGACGACTCGTACCGGATCAGCGGGTTCGTCTCACCTTCACGACCTTTCCCACGGAGGAACGGAAGGCGGCGGCCGCACGCGGCGTCGTGCGGGAGCGGATCCTCGACACCGTACAGCCGGCGATTCCCGAGCTGGCGGAGGACGTCGAACGGACCAAGAGCGCCGCGTACTACGACGGCACGGCGCTTGGAGTCGCCTGCGGGGATGCCGAGCTCGGCGACGGTGGCTTCACCCGCTGGACCGGGCAGCTGCTCGGCAACGCGAAGGAACGCTGCCTTACCTCGTGCATCTCGATCGAACGGCTCACCGGCTTGTTGCCATAGGTGTGATGTAGACTATGAGACATGTCTCTTAAGCACGCCATTCTCGGGCTGCTCGATCTGCGCCCGATGACGGGGTACGACCTGAAGAAGACCTTCGACAACTCGGCGCGGCACTTCTGGGCGGCCGACCGGTCGCAGATCTACCGAACCCTGGGCATGCTGCACGGCGACGGGCTCGTGACTGAGAAGGTCATCGCCCAGCAGTCCCGGCCGGATCGGCATGAGTACCGGCTGACCAAGGCGGGCGCCGCCGAACTGGATTCATGGCTGCGCTCGCCGGTGCCGGTCGAACTGCCGCGCGAGGCGTTTCTGGCGCGAATCTTCTTCGCCGGGCGGGCCGACGACCGCGAGCTGGTGCGAACGCTTGTCGCGGAACGCCGAACGCTCGCGCAAGAACGACTCGACGAGCTTCAGGCAGTCGAGGCACCCAAGACGACGTACGCCGATCGGCTGCGGGCGATGACGTTGCGCAACGGCATCATGCATCTGGAGGTCGAGCTCAGCTGGCTGGCCGAACTGGATCGCGAACTCGTGGCGGCCTTGTGATGTTCGTACGGGAGCAGCATTCGGATGCCGACGAGACACTTCTGTTCCTGCACGGCGGCAACGTCGCCGGGTGGATGTGGCACGACCTGGCCGCCTCGCTACCCGACCACCACAGCCTGATCCCGGACCTGCCCGGTTTTGCCGCCTCGAACGCGGAGCCCTGGACGAACCTCGCCGAGGTGGCGGACGCGGTGGCCGCGATCATTCGCGAACGGGCTCACGGCGGACGCGTGCACGTGGTCGGTCTTTCGCTCGGCGCCGTGGTCGGCACTGTCCTGGTGGCACGTCATCCCGAACTGGCCAAAAGCGCGATGCTCACAGGTGCGCCGCTCCGAGGGCTGGGTTCGATGGCGAGGGCTGCGGGGATCGTGCAAGTGCGATGGTGGGGCTCGCGGTCGTACTGGCGAGTGATGGCGCGGGCCTTCCGGATGCCGGCGGACTCGGTCGAGGCGTTCGTCGAGACCGGTCTGGGGATCGACCGGGTATCAGCTCGGCGGATGCTGGACCAGGTGTACGACGGCGTGGCCGCCGCGGAACTCGACGGCCTGCGGCGGACGCGGACGCCGATCCTGATGCTGGCGGGTGAGCGGGAACCGAAGGTGATACGCCAGGCCATGACGGAGGTGACCTCCCGGGCGGTGAACGCGACCGCACGGGTGGCTCCAGGCATGCATCACGCCTGGAGCGCGGAGGACCCGGAGCTGTTCCGGCGGGTGCTGCTGCACTGGCTCACCAGCCAGCAACCGGCTCCGGAGCTGATCAATCCGGCCTAACCACACATGCGACCAGCCGCAGCCTCGACCACACGACCCTGCCCGGCCACGCCGGAACAGCCAACCCGGCGCGCACGGAACACCGCCGCGCTGGGCCGAAGGCGTCAGGCGAAAAAGTCAGGCGACGAGAGCGAAGGCTTGGGGGGTAGAGGAGCGGTAGGAGGTGGCGGCGTACGGGCCGGTGGCGACCTGGATCGAGGTGGTCTCAAGGCGCTGCGGCTCGCGGAAGGCGGCCAGATCGAATTGGACCTCGTCGAGCAGGTCGGTGAGATCGAGCCCCAGCGCGCGACAGATCGCGGCCAGGATCTCCGAGGACGGCTCCTTGCGGCCTCGTTCGATCTCGGAGAGGTACGGCACGGACACCTGGGCCAATTCGGCCAGTTCGCGCAGGGTGATGCCCCGCTCGAGCCGGATCCGCCGGAATACGTTCCCGATCACCTGGCGTAGCAGCACTGGCCCCTCCTCGGTCCGGACGATGTGCTCCAGTCTGCCACTGCAGAGGATCTGCGGTAGGCAGATCTGCCACGGGCAGATTTCGGCCGCCGGGAGGCCGTTCGCGGCGACGCTGGAAATATGAGTGAGAACACGCATTCGACCGGGCTCGACCAGCACATCTACCAGCGGCTGCTCTGGCAGCGCATCGTCGTCCTGGGCGAGGAGGTCCGCGACGAGAACGCCAACGCGATCTGCGCGCAGTTGTTGCTGCTGAACGCCGAGGATCCGAAGAGGGACATCCGGCTCTACATCAACTCCCCCGGCGGATCGGTCTCCGCCGGGCTGGCGATCTACGACACGATGAGCTTCATCAGCAACGACGTCGTCACGGTCGCGATGGGTCTGGCCGGTTCGATGGGCCAGGTGTTGCTCGCCTGTGGCACGCCGGGCAAGCGGTACGCGCTGCCGCACGCGCGGATTCTCATGCACCAGCCGTCAGGCGGTATGGGCGGTACGGCGGCGGACATCCGGATTCAGGCCGAGCAAATGGTCCAGGTCCGCGAGCAACTGGCCCAGCTGCTCAGCGAACGGACCGGCCAGCCACTCGAACGGATCGTGGCCGACTTCGACCGGGACCGCTGGTTCACCGCCGAGCAGGCCAAGGACTACGGCATCGTCGACCACGTGCTGACCACGGTCCCGGCCGCCCTCGCCTGACCCCCGATGCGCGTTCGGGCGAGGTAGGCCGGGAAGCGCTGATCAGGACAGGGCTTGGTCGAGGTCTTCGATCAGGTCGGCCGGGTCTTCGAGACCGATCGAGAGACGCAGCACGCCCGCATCGGGTTTGGCCGCGCCGGGCACCAGGCGGTGGGTGAGCGCCGCCGGGTGCTGGAGCAACGTGTCGACGCCTCCGAGTGAAACCGCGTGGGTGATCAACCGGCAACGCCCAGCCACCCGAACCGCCGCGTCGTACCCGCCCGCGACCGTGAACGCGAGCACAGCGCCCGGCCCGGCCTGCTGCCGCCCGATCAGGCCGCGTGGGTCGCACTCGGGCAGGCCCGGGTAGTGCACGGCCTCCACCGCCGGATGATCCGTCAGCCATTGCGCGATCTTGCCGGCGCCTACCTGCTGAGCGCGGACCCGAACCGGCAGGGTCTGCAATCCGCGATGCAGCTCGTACGCCGCCAGCGGGTGCAACAGGCCGCCGGTGATCGCGCGGATCTGCCGGAGCCGGGCGGTCCAGTCGCCGGTGGTCGCGACAAGCCCGCCCATCACGTCGCCGTGGCCGCCGATGAACTTGGTGGCGGAGTGCAGGACGAGGCTCGCGCCGTGCCGGATCGGCTGCTGCAGTACGGGCGTCGCGAAGGTGTTATCCACAAGCACGGGGACACGCCCGGCCTGCGCGGCGACTTCGGCGAGATCAACCAGGTCAACCGTCGGGTTGGCCGGGGTCTCGACGATGACCAGGCCCGTGTCCGGCTGAACCGCGCCGGCGATCTGGTCCGCGGCGGTGACCCACGTGACCGTCGTACCGAGCAGGCCGCTGCCGAGCAGGTGGTCCGAGCCGCCGTAGAGCGGCCGGAGCGCGATGACATGTGGATAACCCGCCGCCGCGGTGGCGAGCAGGCACGCGGTCAACGCGGCCATGCCCGAGCCGAACGCGACGGCCGCTTCCGCGTGTTCCAGGTCCGCCAGGGCGTCTTCGAGCCGGGCGACGTTCGGGTTCCACAGGCGCTGGTACACGAGGCTGCCGGTCGGCTGCCCGCCTGTGGATAACTCGTCGTACGCCGCTCCGCCCGCGTCGACGCCGGGCAGCGGATACGTGGTGGACAGGTCGATCGGCGGTACGTGCACGCCCAGCGCGGCCAGATCCTCGCGGCCGGCGTGCACGGAACGGGTGTCGAGCTGGGTCATCGGGGCCTCCTCAGGTCAAACTGAGGATCGAACTATGTGCGGAAGTAGTGCAAGAGTTCCGAATAAAGTTCGTCCACAGGTTCATCCACAGCCTGTGGATTCTGTGGATCAGCCCTAGAGTGAGCAGATGCCGAAGGATCGTCGGACACCTGGACCGCCGCCGCGGCCCGTGCCCGCACTCGATGAGGTGGATCGCCACCTGGTCCGGCTGCTGGCAGCCGACGGCCGGATGGCGAACAACGCCCTCGCCGAGGCGGTCGGGATCGCGCCGTCGACGTGTCTGGCGCGCGTTCGCTCGCTGCGGCAGCGCGGCATCATTCGCGGCTTCCACGCGGCGGTGGATCTGGGCGCGCTGGGGCGTCCCTTGCAGGCGATGGTGGCGGTCCGGATCGGCGCCCACAGCCGCGACGAGATCGATCGCTTCCGCGCGAAGGCACCAGGTTTACCCGGAGTGCTCGCGCTGTTCCATCTCAGCGGGGCGAACGACTACCTGCTGCATGTTGCGGCAGAGTCCCCGGACGCGCTGCGCGATTTTGTACTCGACCACCTGACCGCAGATCCTGCGGTGGTTCACGCCGAGACCAGCCTGATCTTCGAACACGTACCCGGCACGCATTCGCTCTAGCGCCCGCTCCGGCTGCGCATTCATTCGTCGCAAACCGCCCTCTCAGCTCAGCAGACCAGTACAGGTCAGCCGCGGGGAGAGGGCGGTTTGCGGCGAATGAATGCCAAAACCACTTACGCAGGGAGGCCCCAGGCGTTGGCGAGCAGGTTGTAGGAGTGGCGGCGTTCGGCCGGGTCGTGGATCGAGGTGATGACCATCAGCTCGTCGGCGCCGGCGCGGCGGGTGCGTTCGGCCAGTTCGGCGGCCACCTGGTCCGGCGTACCGATCGAGGCCAGCGCGGTCCACTGCTTGACCGCGGCGCGTTCGTCCTCGGTCCACGGATAGGCCGCCGCCTCTTCCGGCGTGGGCATCGGCCCGGGCCGGCCGGAACGAAGGCGCAGGATCGAGAGCTCGTTCGCGAGGGCCAACTGAGCCGCCCGTTCCTCGGTTTCGGCGACGATGGCCGCGAACGCGACGATGGCGTGCGGTTCGGCCTGCGCGGGCGAAGGCTGGAACAACTCGCGGTAGGACGCGATCACCGCGGCCGGATCCAGCTCACCGAAGTGCCCGGCATAAGCGAACCCCGTGCCGAGAGCGGCCGCCGCCTGGCCGCCGTACGCGCTGGAGCCGAGGATCCACACCGGCGGCAGCGGTACGTCGGACGGTTGTGCCGTGATCGGGGCGAACGGATGGCCCGCGGGGAATCCCTCCGCATACGCGCGCATCTCGGCGTACTGCTCGGGAAAGTCGTCCGCGCCCAAGGCCTCGCGGCTTCGGCGTAGCGCGAGGGCCGTGCGCTGATCGGTACCAGGGGCCCGTCCGATGCCGAGATCGATCCGTCCGGGATGCAGGCCGGCCAATACCCGGAAGGTCTCGGCTACCTTGAGCGGCGAGTGGTTCGGCAACATGATCCCGCCCGAACCGACGCGAATGCGGTTCGTCACCGCCGCCACGGCCGCGATCATCACCTCGGGAGTGGAACTCACCACGCTCGGGATGTTGTGGTGCTCCGCCAGCCAGATCCGCGAATACCCGGCGGCCTCGACCGTCCGGGCCAGCTCGAGTGTCTCCCGCAACGCCGCGGACGGCGCGGTCCCCGACGGCACCGGCGAAAGGTCGAGCACGGACAAGGGCAAAACGTCAGCGTTCACCCCCCTCCCAACCCCCCACCACCCCCGCATATTCCCCCCCGGCGCGCCTGCATCCCGTTCATCGGACGCTTGTGACGCGGCGTGTCGCGGTTCATCGGACGCTTCTGACCAAACTCGTCCGGCGCGTGTGACCACGATTCCGCGTGGCCACGAGTCAGAGCTCGTACGGCGTGACCGCGCGCGCCTCGCGTAGCGCCCGCGCCCACCAGGCGAGCCGGTCGAGCAGCGCGCCGGCCGCCTGGTTCGTACCGGGCTCGATCGGTTCGCCATCAGCAAACGTGCCCGGTACGTCGTGGAAGCCGAGGCCCTCGCGAATCGCGACCGCGTGCAGTTCGGCGAAGACCAGCCGGAGCTGTTCGGCGGCGCGCAGGCCACGGGACCGCCCGCCATAGGTGAGAAACGCGACCGGTTTCGCGGCCCAGGGTTCCCGAACAGCGTCGATCGCGGTCTTCAGGTCACCCGGATACGCGTGGTTGTACTCCGGTGCGACCACCACGATCGCGTCCGCCTGGTCGATCCGGCCGGGCAGTTCGGGCAACGGCGTGGTCTGCAGGTCGATCACGTCCGCCTTGAAGTCCTCCCGGCGTTCGACCTGCCGGGCGAACCACGCGGTCGCCGTACCTCCGAACCGGATGGGTTCGAGGCTGCGGCAGAGCACGGCAAGTCGGAGCACGGTCACGTCAGGCAACCTAGGACCTCAAGTTGGATTGAGGTCAAGGTGCGGGCCGGGCTCAGGCGGGTGATGTGGCGCAGATCATCGCCGGCGGGCGAGCAGCACGACGCCCACGATCACAAGCAGCACCACAACCACGACCAGGACGGCGAGCGCTTCGATGGCGAACATGCGACGTGCCTACCGCACTCGCGGGGTCAGGACAGACCAATCGGCGGCAGGTAATCGGCGAACTCGGTGAGGAAGCGGTCGATCATCGCGATCTCCTCGGTGTCGAGCAGGTGCGCCGGTTCGCGGCAGTAGGCGCTGGCGAAAAGGCCGCGGCGGGCGGAGATCAGCTTCTCGGCCGCGATGATCCTTTCGGTGTCGAGCATCCAGTACGAGATGTACGGCAACAGGCGCCGGTGCAGGTCGTATCCCTGGTCCCAGTCGCCGGGCTCGTCCGAACTCAGCAAGCGCCAAATCTCGACGTACAGCTCGGTCATCGAACAACCAGGCTGGGAACCGACTGCCCCACGTCGTACGGCGTCGGGTAGTTGCACGCCGGCGTAGCCCTCGACGGCCGGGAGTGGCGGCGTACGCGCGGCTAGTTCGGCGATGAGTGGGCCGGGCGGGCTCGACTCGACTTTGACCAGGCGGAGGTTCGGGTGGCGGGCTTGGATCGTGCCGAGCACCTCGGCGTCCAAGCTGGTCCCGGTCTCGGTAGGCGCGTACTGGAGGACCACCGGGACTGGGTCGACCGCGGCGAGTACGGCCTCGATGTGCTGGACCAGAGCCCGTCGCGACGGCGAGAGGAAGTGCGGCGGCAGCAGGTTGATGAGGTCTGCCCCGGCGGCCACGGCGGCCTCAGCACGATGTACCGCAAGCCGGGTGGCGTGGTCCTGAACGGCGATGACCGCGGCTACGTCCGGCCTGGACCGGGTGTGGCCGAGCAGGATCTCGGTCAGGGCCGCGCGTTCGTCCTCGGCCAGCTTGTGGAATTCGGACGCGAAGCCCGGGAACATCACGCTGGTCACCCCCGCGCCCAGCACATAGCGAACCACCCGGTCGAAGCCGTCGTAATCGACCGCGCCATCCGGACGGAACGGGACCTCCAGCACGGGCGAGATACCTCGCACGAGTACTGCGGTGTCGATGATCTCGAGTGTCATGGCAGCTCCAACCCCAAGGCGCCGAGCGCGTCCGCGTACACGATGCCCTCGATCACCTCATCCGGTACTCGAGGCAGCTTGGTGCCTTCGAGCATGTCGTTCACCGTCCACAGGCCTGCGATGGCCTCGGCGGTGTTGGCGATCGGGAAGTCCGAACCGAGCAGCAGCTTGCCGGTGGCGCCCCACTCGACTGCAGTGATCAGTGATTCGTACAGAACCCACGGCCGCAGGTAGATCGACGAGACGTCCGCATACACGTGCGGGTGCTTTCGGATCGTCACGACGGTTTCGCGCGCCCACGGATGGCCCATGTGCGCCATGACGATCCGAAGTTCCGGGAAGCGCAAGGCGATCTCATCCGTGACTAGCGGATAGGTGTAGCGCAGGGGCGCCTCACGGATCGGAGAGGCCCCTTGGTGGAACAGGATCGGCAGGCCGTGCTGCTCGCAGTAGGCGTAATACGCGAGGGCGGACTCCCCTAGCGGGTCGAAGTTCTGGTAGTTCGGGCCGAGCTTCACGCCCTTGAGGCCAAGGTCGCGGCAGCGCTCGGTTTCCACGATGGCGTTCGGATCGAGCGGGTTGACCGACAGGAAGCCGATCCGGCGATCGGGCGCGGCCGCGACGAACTCGGCGGTCGAGTCGTTGCACCGCTGAGGCGGATACGGCAGACCGACCGCCGCGACTGGATCGGGCACCGCGATGTTGAAGACGATCGAGACGTCCGCGGCCGACATCGCCTCGTCGTACTCCACCCAGGAGTTGGTGGTCACCACCGGCCGATCGGTACGCCAGTTCGGATACACCCGTCGCTCGTCGTCCGGCACCGGCCCGGCATGCGTAGGCGTGTGCGCGTGTACGTCGACGATCATCCGGCGCTTCCTTCTTCGGTATCTCGAAATTAATTTCGGCAATACGAATAGTAAGAAGCCGCGAGGGTCACCCGCAAGGGGTCAGTCCGGCGGAGCGCCGAGCCGGCGGGAGATCGTCTTGGCGAGTTCGATCAGACCCTGCTGCGCCTCGCGCCGGCGGCGGGCCGTCAGGTCCTTCGCGAATCCGGTCACGCCAACGGCCCCGCCGACATGGCCCGACGAGTCGAAGAACGGCGCGGCCACGCACGCGATGTCGGCCTGCTCCTCCTCGTCCTCGAGGGCGTAACCACGCTCGCGAACCTCGGCCAGTTCCGCCACGAAGTCGGCCTTGGTGACGAGATGCGCGCGCGGCCCCTCCCCCTTGGCCATCTGGCCGAGCAGGGGCTTCAGTTCCTCTTCCGGCAGGTACGCCGAGATGGCCTTGCCGAGCGCCGTGAGGTTGAACGGCGCGACCTTGCCCGGATAGGTGTCGAACTGGATGAAGCCGGGCATCGCGGCCTTGGCCACGTAAACCACGGAGGCACCGGTGAGTACGCCGATGTGCACGGGCATACCGAGCAGGTCCGCGAGTTCGCGCATCTCGCGCTGCGCCACCGAGGACAGGTCGACCTTGCGAACGAGCTGGGTGGCCAGGCCGTACAACCGGAGAGTGGGACGCCAGAAGTGGCTGCGCCCAACGATCCGCCGGGCGGCGTAGTCGCGTTGCTCGAGCGTGTAGACGATGGAGGCGCAGGTCGCGAGTGGGATGTTCGTCTTCTGCGCAAGGGCCGTCAGCGTCAGGTCCTCGTCGGCGGCGACCAGCGTCTCCAGCACGGTCAGCGTGCGTGCGACCGCCGGCGAAGGCGCCCGCTCCACGTCACCTCGCTCAGCCATGCACATCCCCGCATCCGTCTAGCGGCCCGCCGGAGCCGGCGAGCCCTCTCACCCTATCTCCCCCATCCCGCCGGAGTCTTCGAACTACCGAAACGTGCCGCTCAGGTCACGCCAACCTGCCGCCAGGCGTTCCGGACCGCCTTCGCCGGCGTGGATTCCGGCCCGTGCAGTTCGGCCGCGGAGTCGATCGTGACCTGCGCGAACTCGGTGAAGGTGGCATTCGGCGAGACGCTTCCCGAGGTCAGCGCGTGGTACCAGATCTTGCCCGCGTCCCCGAAGGCGTTGCCGTCGAGCTCGGTCGCGACCAGATAGAACGCCCGGTTCGGAATGCCCGAGTTGATGTGCACGCCACCGTGGTCGTCTTCCGTCTCGACATAGTCGTCCATATGCCCGGGCTGCGGGTCCTTTCCCAGCCGCGGATCGTCGTACGCCGTACCGGGCGCTTTCATCGAACGCAGGCCGATACCGGCGACGCCGGGCGCGAACAGCTCGGCCCCGATGATCCAGTCCGCCTCGGCCGCGGTCTGACCGAGGTGGTGCTGCTTGGTCAGCGAGCCGAACACGTCGGACATGCTCTCGTTCAGCGCGCCGGACTGGCCTTGGTAGACAAGGTCCGCGGTGTGCTGGGTGACGCCGTGGGCCAGCTCGTGCGCGGTGACGTCGATCGACCGGGTGAACCCCTGGAAGATCACGCCGTCACCATCACCGAAGACCATCTGCGCGCCGTCCCAGAAGGCGTTCGCGTAGGAACGGTCGTAGTGCACGATCGAGCGTAACGGCAGGCCCGCGCCGTCGATCGAGTCCCGCCCGAAGCACTCGCTGAACAGCTTCCAGGTCGCGCCGGCGCCGTCGTACGCCTCATTCACCGCGGTATCGGCCAGCGCTGGTTCGCCTTCGGAGCGGACCAGTCGGCCCGGCAGTGTGCGGCCGCCCTCCGCGTCGTGGACCTGGCGGTTCAACCCGGCCGTCGGCCCTTGGCCCAGCTCCGGCTGAGGCAGGGCGGGACGAGTGCGGAAGAACTCGTCCTGCTGCAGGGACTGGGCGAACACGGCGCGCAATCCCGGATCGTCGACCGTCTGCTCGAGATGCCTCAGCAAGTACGGCGGAATGATGAAATGTGCCGTCATATTCCGATCATCCTCCCGCGCGCGCCGGATCACGCTCAGTAACGGCGAGTCCGCCTGCCGAGGCGAGAGCCAGTGCCAGTACGACGAGCAGGCTGCTCACCCAGACCGGGCCGAGCTCGGCGAATCGGGTGGTCAGCGTGAGGCCCGCGATGAACGGACCAGCCGCGGCGCCAACGTTGAGCGCCGCGGTCGCGTAGGAGCCCGCCATCGTCGGCGCTTCGGCGGCTTCATACAGGACGCGCGCGATCAGCGTGCTGCCGACCGCGAAGGAGAGCGCGCCCTGCACAAACGCCAACCCGAGAAGCACGATCGGGTGGTCAGCCAGCAGAGCCAGCGAAACCCAGCCCAGCAACAAGAGTGGGCCTCCAACGGCAACGACGAGACCGGAGCGGTGGTCCGACAACTGCCCGGCGGCGGTTACACCGGCGAAGGAGCCAAGGCCGAACAACACCAACGCAACCGAGATCCAGCCGGTTCCCAGCCCAGCCACGGCCGTGACGATCGGGGCGAGGTAAGTGAAGGTCCCGAAGGTTGCCGCGTTCACCAATGCGCCGAGCAGCATGACGCGGATCAGCCGCGGGCGCCGCAACTGGGCCAGCTCACCGCGCAGAACCGGCCGATCCATTCGCTGGACAGGGATTGCGCGAAGCAGGCCGAGCACCGCGGGCACGCAGAGAATGGCGACCGCCCAGAAGGTGGCGCGCCATCCGAGGTACGACCCGAGCAGCGCGCCACCGGGTACGCCCGCGATCGTGGCGATCGTCGTACCGGATAGGAGTACGGCGAGCGCGCGGCCTTTCCGGTCCGGCGGCACCAGCCCGGCAGCGGTTGTGAGAGCGACTGCGAGGAATCCGGCGTTGGCTAGCGCCGCCACCACCCGAGTCACGAGCAGCACGACGAAACCGTCCGCGATGGCGCCGACGACATGCGCCGCCAGGAACAGCGCGAGGAAGCCGAGCAGGCTGGAGCGGCCAGGCCAGTTGCGGGCGAGCGCCGCCATCAGGGGCGCGCCGACCACCATGCCGATCGCAAAGGCGGAGGTGAGCAGACCGGCGGTTCCGAGCGATACGTCAAGATCCGCGGCGAGATCCGGCAGCAGGCCGGCGAGCATGAATTCCGAGGTGCCCATGGCAAAGATCGCGAGGGCAAGCAGATAGAGCTGAACAGGCATCGAGACTCCGGGGTGAGGAGAGCGAGAGGGATCGTCTCGTCACCGCGGCCAGCACCGGCCATCCGCCGTACGGCGGGAACAGACTTCAGTGGTCAGGGGCTGACGGGGTGACCGAAAGCCCCACCGTGGACGCCTCTGGGCTCGACATGACCGCCACGATAGCCAACTCGTGCTGCTCGGGCACGTCGATTTTCTAGTGGTTGCTGCAGCACTTCTGCTGGTGTTCCAGCTCGAACGGAACGAGTACGCCGCCTGCCGCGGGCTGGACCAGCAGCACCGAACGGCCGGATCGCCACACCGGGCGAACGAAGTCCCTCGTGTCGATCACCGAGTCGTCGTGCACGGGGGTACCGCCGATGCCCTCCACCAGGTCGATCCCGGCCCGCTCGCGCAACTCCCGTGCGGTGAGCCGACCGACGGCCGCGCTCTGTCCAGGGAAACGGAACAACCGGCCCGCCGTACGTCCTGCCCCCTCGGCCGAGGCGAGACGCGCGCCACGGACGAGGTGAGACGGACCCAGCTCGATCGAGGGCTCGGAGATGACCAGGCCGAGGTCTTCCTCGTCGGCCCGATGGCGCAATCGCCGTACCATCGCGGTTGTTGCGCTGGGCAACGTAATCGAGACCGCCACGTGCGCGCCGAGGCCGGCTTGATCCTCGTCGGACAGGGGATCCGGCCGACCGGCCGGAATCCAATGCGTACAAGCGATTTCGGCCCCGGTCAGCAGGCCGAGCAACTCGTGACAGAGGTGCTCGGCCTCAACCGTTCCGGCGGTGCCGGAGTCGACGGCGATGATCACCGGCGGGGCAGAACCCAGATGGGGTTGGTGTAGAACCACAGATCGACCCACGGATCGGCATCACCGACGACGTCGAGCTGCGGGCCCGCCGGGTCGATCGCCGCGCCGAGGTAACCGGGCTGGCTGCGGTTGCCGTCGGTACCACGCACGCGCAGGTAGAACGGCTCGTCGGCACGTCCCAGCGGATACACGATCTCGAACGTCTCGGTCCTGCCCGAGGTGTCCCATTGCCGAACGACCTTCGTGTCCGGCGCCTTGAACGTATCCCGGTCGGTCACCCCGGCCAGGTCCACCGCACCGCGGATCAGGTCGACCCGGTTCAGCTTCGGAATGAACTGCGACCAGTTCGGCACGTTCTGCGGGGTGATCCGTACGACCAGCTCGATCGGCCGCCCGCACTTCGGCGTCAACGCACCACCGAGGGGTTCGCCGTACCGCTTGCCGACCTCGCGAACCTCCAGCTCGACCCCACGAACCAGCGCGCCGTGGTCTACCCACATCCGGCCGGCCCGTAGGCCCTGCATCAGCGAGAGGTAGTCGCGCTTCTCGGCGCCGACGTGCGTGCGGCTGTAGAAGCCGGGCCAGTAGTCGCCCGCGGTGAGGTTGACCTGGTTGCCGTAGACGGGATCGCCGTACCGGCCGTCGCGCTCGAACTGCGCCTGGTTGGAGCCGTCCGGGCGGCGCGAGGTGTCGGACCAGTTGACGTGCGAGTCGGAGTTCGCGCTGATCCACCAGGGCTTGCCCTCGGCGAGCAGGCTGTCCCACAGACCGCCGACCGTCGCGGTCATCCAGTCGAACCCACCCCAGGTACGGTAGCTCTCCGGCGGGTAGCCCGGGAACGAGTTCGAGCCCGGCGCGTTGCCGTAGAAGCCGCGCGCGGAACCCGGCCCGACCCCCTTGGGCAGACCGGCGGCCTGGTGACCGGGCGCACCCTCGAAACCGACGGCGATGCGTGGATCGGCGTCGCGCCAGCCGCGGATCTCGTGCGGGCTGTCGATGCCGTTGCGCGCCGGGTGGTTCGCCAGGAACAGCGCGTCCTTGACCCGCTGCCGATCCACCTGCTGGCCGAGCCACTGGATGCCCTGCACGGCAAGGGCCTCGTTGGCCGGGGTGCTGGCGCCGGCGTTCTTCACACCGCCGTCGTAGTTGTTCTCGAACTGCTTGAGGATCTCCACCTCGCGCGAGCCCGGCGCGACAAAGATCGTGCCGTGTTCCGCGGCCGGGATGTTCCACTCCAGACCCTGGAAGATCAGCGTGTTCTTCAGCTCGGCGCGGGCGGCGCGGATCTGCGGGTTGACCAGGTCCACGCCGATCCGGGCGTGGGTGGCGCCGCCGTGGTCGGTGATGACCAGCCAGTCCAGTCCGTACGCCGCCGCGTGCCGGGCCTGGTCGATCACCCGGTACATGCCGTCGGAGCTGAACATGGTGTGAATGTGGTGGTCGCCCGCGAGCCAGACGTTCGGGCGGCCGGGACGGCGGAAGGCCTCACCCGGGCCGTACGACGGAAGTTGCGCGGCGGCGGCCTGCGCACCGGTGATGGCGAGCGCGGCCGTACCGCCCAGGATGCCCGCCGATCGCAGCAGGCCGCGGCGGGACACCTCGGTCGGGGACAGGTCGCTGTCCGGCACGCTGGGATCGAGCGCCGCCACCGTCGTCGCGTCCAGCTCCGTGTTCGGGTGGTGATGATCATGGCCGTGCCCGTGGCCATGACCGTGCCCATGCCCGGCGTGACCATGCCCGGCGTGGTCGTGCGAGTGGCCGTGGCCGGCGTGGTCGTGCGGGTGGTCGTGCGAGTGCCCCATCGGGTTTCCTCTCGGATGGCGGATCCGGCGGGATCATCGCGTTTCGAGGTGTCCGGTAAGTGAGCATCCGGGGGTGTTCCGATGAAGCGTGTTTTGCGGTGCTGCCGGGCAAAATCCCTTGTTCTGCGACGATGTCGCAGCTACCTCGGTCGTCGGCCCCACGCGGCGAGGGTGAACTGCGGGATGTCCACGAACGCCGGATCCGCGAGCGCGGTTCGCCATTGCTCGACGTCGTCCGGCGTGATCAGCCCGAGGTCCAGCAGCTCAGGCAGCACCGGCTCGATCAACGGCCGCCACCGATCGCGCGGCCCGTTGCCGAGGCAGCCGAGCTGGCCCGCGTGGCCGAGGTTGGTCAGCCCTGCGGCCGCCAGCCGGGCCGGCAGGCCACGCGACCAGGTCAGGTCGGTGCCGTGCTTGCCGTACCTCGTCTCGTACGCCGCCAGCAGCCGCTGCAACAGCGGGTACGGCGAAGTTGCCGCGGGCAATTGGTACGGGTCGGTGATCACCAGCCAGCCACCCGGCACGAGCCAACCCGCGAGCCGGGAGATCAGGTCGTCCCGCTCCGGCAGATGGCACAGCACGAACCGCGCATGAATCAGGTCGAACGCCTCCGGCCACTCACCCGAGGCCGGTTGATCTACCAGTCCCGCCTGGTCTGCGGAAGTCGGCTGGGCAGTCGACGCAGGCTGGTCTACTGACGCCGCGTGGTCAGTCGACGTCAGCTGGTCAGTCGACGTCAGCTGGTCCGTCGACGCCGGTTGGTCATTCGACGCCGGTTGGTCAGAAGGGTCCGATGAACCGCGACACGCCTGGTCACTAGCGTCCGATGAACCGCGACACGCCTGGTCACTAGCGTCCGATGAACGGTGGCGCGCCGGGGGACTGGCGTTTGGTGGCGGGTGGCGCGTGGGGGGCCAGGTGAGGGTGGTCAGGTCGGCTTGCAGGAGGCGCAGGGTGGTGGGGCGTGGGGCGGCGAAGGTGGTGAGGTCCTTGTCCACGGCAACCACGTCGGCATGGCGGGTGGCCAGCCAGCCGGCGATGGAGCCGGCGCCGGGGCCGACCTCCAGGCAGCGGGCTTCGGCGGTCAGGCCGAGGCCGGACAAGACCGACTGGCTGAAGGTGTCGACACTGGACTGGATCGACGCCAACCGTTGCTGTTCCGCGGCCATCCCGCGACTCTAACGGCCGCCGGGGGCGCCTCCGGGCAAAGCTTCACGAAACCCGTGGAAGCTCGGCGGATCGTCCGCGGCGGGGTTTGTTCGCGGCGGCATTCAGCGGCTCGGCCTGCGCGCATGCGGGTCGAGCGAGGCTATTTCCGAAACAATTCCTCCGGGCCGCAGCAGGCGCCGGATTGGCCGGAAAGGAATGCCACGAAATTGTTTATGCCGGGAAAGAAGCGGCGGCAAGCGCGGGCCAGAGCGGCCAAGTGTCCCGGTGCTGGGACAAGCAGGTCGCGCTTGCCGCCACCAATGTAGTCAGCGGGGTGCGACGTCCCACATGCGCTCGCCGGGAAGGGGATCGGGGAGACGGTCGACCGTGGGCAGCGGGTCATTGGTGACCCGGAGTCCAGCAAAACGACGGCTCATGGCGTGGGCGTATCGCTCGGCCAGCGCCGGTTCAGCGCTGTAGTCGGCGATGACATGCTCACCGAACCAGACTCGTACGCGACGGCGTTCGGTCGTCTGGATGGCGGTGGCGGTTGTCACTGGTCCTCCTGGGGCAGTTCGTCGGGTCAGGAATTCGCGGGGCGAGCGCGGTGACCGAGGAATACTTCACAGGGACCGAAGTATTTCCCGACCACGCAGATCCAACGGGCGAATCTCCGCCTAGGTCACGCCCTGCTGGCGACTCTTCGTCAAGAAATCAAGATTTCCTGATCGACGCCGTTTCGGCCGCTTTCGAACACCTGTTCCCTTCTTTATCGGCGGTTGAGATTTCACGCGGAAGTTCGGGCCGATTCCGATATCACGGTGTGACCCGGACCACCAAAACAACGGCCGCCGACATCTGCCGAGGCGTCCGACAGGCGAGACGGGCGGGTTCCGGAATTGGACGGTTGGGCCCATCCGTACGCTGGACGCGTGACCGTTGAAGAGACCGGCCTGGCGCTTCCGGCCCAATTGGTGCCGGCACCGGCAGGCATCGCCTCCGTCCAGACCGAACACCTGATGGGTGATGTCAGCTCCGCTCTGCGGCTACTCGACGCCGTCGAACGGGTCCGGGGCCACGCACATCCGCTGATTCTCGACCTGCAGGACGCCGTCGGCATGAAGATGCCGGCCGCTCTCCTGCTCAGCGCCGTCGCCGCCGGCCGGAACACGGCCGAGGCCGTCGCCCAGCAGCTCGGCACCTCCGCCGCGGAGGCTGAACTGGCCCTCAGCGATCTGGCCGCGATGGGCCTGGTCCGGTTGCAGCCCGACCTCACCGTCACCGTCACCGACGCAGGGCTGGCCCGCCTCGCCCAGCTGGATGGCCTGACCGTGCGGGTGCTCGACGTGGTGACCGGCATTCTCGGTCCCGAGGACGCCGCCACGCTGGCCCGGTTGCTGCACACCGTGGCGGACGGTCTGGAGACGGCCGTGGTCACCTCGGGAACGGATCGGCAGCTCTGAGGACCTGCGTCAGGCCCCTGGGATGGAGTCGTTGTACTGCCCCGGGCGGCCGCGATAACGCTCGCCGTTCAGGTACGGCCACGGGTTCGGCGTACAACCGTGCAACCCGAGGGTCTGCTGCTCCATCACCGGCGCGGGCGCACCGGCCGCGGGGCACAGCTCATGTCCGTTGCCGAAGCGATGCCCGGACTCGTGGTTGATCATGTACTGCCGGTAGGTCTCCAGCGAGGCGCCGTAGTTCGGTACGCCGTGCACCCAGCGGGCCACGTTGAGCACGACGCGGTCCTTGATCCGGCAGCTCGTGTACCGGTCGTATCCTCCGCCGCAGATGTTGTCCCGGGTCGCCGGGGTGACCAGCATCAGGACGTAGTCGAAGGACTCGTTCGGGCCGACCTGGCGTAGGCGGCGCTTGCCTCCGCCGGTCCAGCCGCGCGGATCGGCGTACGTGGCACGGATGAAGCGGGCCAGCGCGGCCCGGTCGACACCCTGGATGCCACGTTCGACCACCACGCGGTACCGAAGCAACGGCCCGTCGGTGCCGATCGTTCTCGAATCTCCCGGCAGTACGTCGTACGAGGCGCTGCCGCGGTCGGGATAGGTGATGCGCGGCTGGGCCGGCCGTCGAACGGTAGAGCCGCTTTTCGACCGGGTCTCGGCGGGCTTCGGTGTTCCCGCCTCGACGCCCGGTGGTGTTGAGGGGGCGGAGGCGATAGCTATCCGGGAATCGTCTCGCTGGGACAGCGCGCCTGGTAGTTGGTACACGGCCGCGGCAACAACCGCCGCGGCAACCCCGAGACCGATGATCCTCGCCTTACGCATGCCCGCTCCTCACTGGCAGCAGGCCCTGCCGGCCGCCGCGCCCTCACACCTCCTTCTTGCCTGATCACCCCGAAACCCTTCTCGGGCGTCGGATCCTGAGCGCCGGCTCCCGCCTGTGGTCGCGTCTGCACGCGAGCACTCGCGGTCAGGAAGTGAGCACGGTGGTGACGTCGAGGTTGCCGCCGCTGATGACGCAGGCGGTGAGGGCCCCCGGGCGCAGGGTGATCGCACCCTCCAGCAGCGCGGCGAACGGTGCGGCCGCGGCTGGTTCGAGGGCGAGCTTGGTTCGCGACATCACCAGCCGGGTGGCCTCGACCAGGCTTTCCTCGCTGACCCGGACCACCTCGTCGACGTACTGCTGAATGTGCGCGAGTGTGTGCACCCCGCACATCGGCGCGGCCAGTCCGTCCGCGACGCTACGGGCCGTCGGCAACTTCTCCGGGATTCCGCTGGCCAGGCTGCGCGAAACGACGTCGGCACCAATGGGCTCGATCCCGATAACCCTTGCCGACGGCAACAACCTCTTGATCACCAGGGATACGCCCGAGATCAGGCCACCGCCACCTATCGGGACCAGCACCGTGTCGAGGTCTGGCCGGTCGGCGACCAGTTCGAGCCCGACCGTGCCCGCGCCGGCGATCACCTCCGGATCGTCGAACGGGTGTACGGCGGTGAGGTCGCGCTCGTCGCGAAGGCCTTCGTAGGCCGCGAGCAGATCACCTTCGGCCAGCACCACCTCCGCGCCGTACGCCCGGGCGGCCTCAACCTTCGCCGGTACCGCACCCGCGGGCATCACCACCGTCGCGGGAATCCCGGCGGCACGGGCGGCCCAGGCCAGCGAGCCGGCGGCGTTACCCGCCGAGAGGGTGATCACGCCGCGGGCGCGCTCGTCCGCGGTGAGGGTGAGGACCTTGTTGAGGATGCCCCGGACCTTGTAACTGCCGGTCTTCTGGAACAGCTCGGCCTTCAGCGTGAACCGCCCGCCGAACCGCTCGTTCAGCGTCTCCGCTTCGACCATGGGCGTCCGGTGCAGCCGGCCCGCGACTCGTTCGGCGGCGGCGTACACGGACTCGAGCGCGATCACATCACCAGTCACCCCTCGCAGCGTAGTTCGGCCGGCTTCAGGTGGAGCCGGTCCACCTCCGGGCTGATCTTCGATCTCCACCTGGCGGCGCCGCGAGCAACATCGGTGAATGGAGGCAATACAGTCGTACTAAAAAGGGGTCGCGATGAGACGCTGGACAGCACCGATCGCGTTGGGCTTGAGCCTGACGCTGGCAGTACCGGCCCAAGCCGGGGTGATCGCACCGGGTGGGCAGGACAGCACCACGAGCGCCGATCTACGGGTCGATGTGGATCGGGACGGCCGGCTCACCGCGCGGGATGAACCCGGTGAGAACGGCTGGAGCCAAGGCCGGGGCGCGATCTTCCTGCCCAATCTCGACGACGACGAGCGGCGCTGCAAGCTCCAGCCGGGCGATCTGACCGCGCCGGGAACCGCCGTCGATGAGCGGCTGGTGGCCTGCCATGACGCGGCCGACGAACGAGTCAACGGTCCGCGCGATGTGGCGGATCTGGCGCCGGTCGAAATCCGGCCGCTGCGCGGGATCGGCCCAGCCGCCACCGGACGGCTGACGATCACTCCGGCGGACAAGGCCCGGGTCCACCCGGGCGGCGAGCTCACTGCCGGCCAGTTGCGCGGCGGCCTACGGCTCGGCCTGGAAGGGCGCGACATCATTCGTGACCCGGCCAAGTGGGACGGCCGGATCACGGTCCGCCTGACCGTGACCGACCCGGCTCTGCCCGGCGGGAGCAGCGTGGACGAGGTCGTGCTCAAGGTTGCACCGCTCATGCTGCAGAACGACCTGCAGGATGCGACAAAGGTCTTCGCGGGCAAACCTTCCGACGGTCCGGGATGGCCCGGCACACCGCCGTACGGCGAGGACGTGCCGGGTGAATGGGAGCCGTTCGCGAAGAGCCTGAACCGGGCGGTGCCGACCACCTTCGTCCCGGGGCACCCGATGTGGTGGAAGGACATGTGGTGGCAGGACTCGTTCGAGCCGGCCACCGCGAGCATGCCGGCGCCAGGTGGCATCCAGACCATGCGGATCATGATCCGGTCGGCAAACCTGTGGGACTTCCCGGTCAACGGCCAGCTAGTGCCCACGCTGCGACCACTCGGACGCCTATTGTTCCGGGACCTCCGTGGACCGGATGTCGGCGTGGTGCAGGAGTACACCCCGCAGAGCCGGCCCGGTATGGACGATCTGCTGAACATGGGCGGCAACATCGAGTCGCTACCGCCGTACGACGGCTATCCGCACGGCCGGCTCGTCTACGGCGCGGGCGCGCGTAAACCCGACGCGAGGTTCGTCCGGATGCTCACTGGCCAAGGGCTGCAGCCGCCCGTGGTGATCGATACCTCCTGGCTGGTGGTCGGCCACGCGGACGAAACGACCCACGTGGTCCGGGCGAACAACGCGCGCGGCTGGACCCTCGCCGTGGCCGATCCGCGTCTCGCCGTGCGAATGCTGACCAAGGCCCAGCGCGAAGGCGCGGGCGGTCAGCGCCTCTTCACCGAGACCCGGGTGAAGGACAAGCCGGCCATCAACGAAGTCCTGGCGCGGGACCGAGCCGTGAACGAGGAAGCCGCCGCCCGGATCGACGAGCAACTGGCCATCTTGCTGGCCGCCACGGGGCTGCGCCGGGACGAGCTGGTCCCGTTGCCCGTGCTGTTCGAACGGCATCAGGACACCGGCCTGCTGCGGGCCTACACTCCCGGACTGGTGAACGGCCTGTCGATCTCCGCGCGCGAGTTCGCGGCGCCCGTACCGCATGGGCCGAAGGTGAAGGGGATCGACATCTTCCGGCGTGCCACGGAGAAGGCCCTCGGCCGCCAGGGCATTCGCGTGCACTGGGTCGAAGCCTTCTTCTGGGCCCATCTCGGTGGCGGGGAGGTGCACTGCGCGACCAACGCCTGGCGCGACACCCGCAGTACGAACCGCTGGTGGACCGCAGCCCGCTAGGCGAAGCCCCGGGCCGGCCGGGAAAGCTCGGGCCAACTTTCCCGGCCGGGGGTGCGTCTCAATCGGTGGCTGGGCGCAAACAGGGGATGCTCCCAGCCGAAAGCTCAGCCGAGCAGGCGATCCAGCTCGGCGTCGATGATGGCGACGGCCTCCTCGGCGGTCTGGCGGTCAAGCAGGACATACAGTCCGAGCCCTTCCGCCAGCGCCAGGAAGGCCACCGCCTCCGGGCCGGCCGCGTGCTCAGGCCGGCCGAGGTTCCGCAGCAACAACGCGAGCAGCTCGTGCAGTTCGCGATAACCGTCGCGCAGTCGCTCGGCGTACTCGGGCTGTACGGCGGCCTGCGCGGTGAAGGCCAACGCCACCCGCAGGTGGTCCCGCGCCTGCTCGTCCGCGGGAATCAGGTCGACAGCGATCGCACGCAAGACCTCGCGCGGCGCCGGATCCGGTCCGAGCAGTCGCTGGATCCGCGCGCTGCCCCGGCCCTGAACCTCTTCGAAGGCGGCGTGCAACAGCTCGTCCTTGTTGCCGAAGTAGTGCTGGACCCGCCCGACCGAGACCCCGGCCTCCTGGGCGACGTCGCGCAGGTTGACCCCCGCCAGGCCGCGCTGGGCCGCGATCCGCAACAGGGCGTCCGCGATCTGCACGCGTCGTTCGTCGTGTTTTGCCCCGACGCCCCGGCCCTTCGGCATGCACCACCTCTTTTCCGGTGTCAGTGTATTGCTTTGCTGCGAAGTATTCCAATACGCTTGCATTGATTTACTCGTAGCGAAGGAGCGCACATGAACGCGAAGACAACCGGTAGTGAGCTCGGCGTGCTCGGCCTGGTGCTGGCCGTGCAGGGATTCGGATCAGGCATCGCCGAGGCCGGCTGGCAACGGAACTGGGGCTTGCTGGCCGTGGCCGAACGCTGGACCACCGTGCCCGCGTGGGCGGGATTCGCCATCGGCGTGGTCGGCCTGATGGTCGCGCTGAGCGGCGCGGCAATCCTCTCGACCCGCAGGAGCGTCAGCCAGTGACCGCTTGATGAGGTACTTCTTGGCCGAAAGCCGAGAAGTGGAGGAACGTTGCGGGTTAACGAGTACGTCGTGGCTGGTCCGGGCGACGGGCCGTACGGAGTGGCGGTTGATGACGGCGGCGCCGTGTGGACGACGCTGGTGCACGCGGGTCAGGTCGCGCGGCTGGACCCTGCGTCGGGTGAGGTCACCCGGTTCGACCTGAAGGCGCCGGAGAGCCGGCCGATGGTGATCGCACCAGGCCCGGAGGGCGGGATCTGGTTCAGCCGGTCCGACAACCAGATCGGGCGGATCGGGCCCGAGGGCGAGGTGACCTCGTTCGAGGTGAGTTCCGCGGCCTACGGGTTGTGCGCCGGTCCGGACGGCGCGATCTGGTTCACCTTGCTGATGGCGGACCGGATCGGGCGGATCGCGGCCGACGGCAAGGTGACGGAGTACGACGTACCGGTGCCGGGTGGTTTCGTCTCGATGATCGCGGCCGGCCCGGAGCACCTGTGGTTCACGCTGAACCAGGGCAACGCGATCGGCCGGACCACGCCGGACGGCGCGATCGAGGTACTACCGCTGCCGACGGAAGGCGCGGCGCCGGTCGGAATCGCGGTCGGGGCCGACGGCGTGTGGTTCGCCGAGATCGGCGCGGGGCGGATCGGGCGGGTCCACCCGGACGGATCGATAGAGGAGTACGCCCTGCCGGATCCGGCCTGCCGCCCGCACGCGGTGGTCGCCGTACCGGGTGGTGGGTGCTGGGCGACGTTGTGGGCCAGCGGTACCGCCGTACGGCTGGACACCAACGGTGTGGTGGTGGACGAGGCCGTGTTCGGCCCGGGCACCGAACCGCACGGGCTCACGTTGGCCGGGTCCTCACTCTGGGTGGCCCTCGAAACTGGAGTTCTCGCCCGCGTCGGCTGACGGTTCACCTCTTGTTCGCCGGGCGGTCGCGAGACACGCCAGGTCGCGGTCATGCGCGCACGGGTTAGTTCACGATGTGATCCAGACCGGGTGCGCGCCGGCCCGGTCCAGCTCTCCTGTCCGCGATCCCGCCCGACCGTGAGGAGTCGCTGTGAAGCGATGGACCGTTGGTTTCGCGAGCCTGCTGTTGGCCGCGACCGTTCTCCCCGCCACCCCCGCCCAGGCGGTGGACGGCTCGATTGCCGGTATCACCGGTGTCGGGGTGCACAACGCCTATGAACAAGGCACGTTTCCCTGGCTGATCGACGCCCTCGAGTCGGGGGCATCGATGCTGGAGATCGACGTCTGGCAGAACTTCCTCGGCTCCCGGGCCTACCAGGTCAGCCACGATCCGGGGAATCGCAACAACTGCTCGTCCGCGACCGCGTTCGCCGCCCTGCGCAGCGGATCGCGGAACCAGAACCTCCAGGCCTGCTTGCGCAATCTCAGGCTTTGGCACGATCAGAATCCGGATCACCGTCCGCTGATCATCAAGCTGGAGGCCAAGAACGGTTTCGACGGCCGCGCCGGTTACGGGCCCGCGCAGCTGGATGCGCTGGTCAGCTCGGTCCTCGGCGCCGGCAACATCCTCAAACCCGCCGACGTGAAGGGATCCGCGGCCACCCTTGACGCAGCGGTTCGCGCCGGCGGCTGGCCGGCCCGTTCCAGCCTGAACGGGAAGTTCCTGTTCCTGCTCGAAACGGGCGCGTTCGAAGCGCAGAACCCGTTCGACAGCTACGACACCGACCTCGAGTACGCCGACCACCTGACGTCGTTGAACAGCGCGGGCCGGCTTGGCTCGGCGACGATGTTCACCACCATCAATGGGGCTTCGGCCACGGATCCACGTAAAGGCGATCGAGGTGGCTCGCGAGCGCAGTGGTACGTCACGTTCGACGGCAACGCCGGTTCGTGGCTCGGCGGCGATACCAGCTTCTACACCAGCAACAACTACCTGCTGGTGATGGTCGACGCGCACTCCGTCTCCCCCGCGATCGACGGGCGCAACCCGACCGAGCAGCAGGCCAAGGACCGGGTCAACCTGCTCGCCGGGCGCGGAGCCACCATCGCGTCGAGCGACTGGACCGCCCCGGCGATCGTGTCGTACACAACGCCCCGCAGCTGAGCCGCACTCGCCGGTCACGACCCTGAAGCTGCTGGGGCTGATTTGGGTGAGTCACTCGCCGGTCGCGGCTTGATAGCGGCCGGCGAGTTGGCTGGCGGCCGCCTTCAGCTCGGGCGGCCCGACGATGTCCATGTCCGCCTCGAACATGCCGAACATCGCCGCCAGGCCGGTCCACGACCAGCCGCCGAGGATCAGCCGGCACCGGTCCGGCCCGAGTTCCTCGACCAGCGCGTCCCGGCCGGCCCAGCGCGCGATATCGGCTGCCTTCGCCGTCAGGATCACCTCGCCCCGGCACGGCCACACAGACCGCTGGAACCGCTCGGCGATGTACGTCGCGACGTCCGGCGCGGGCAGTTCGCGTGGGGTGAACCGCGGTCCGGTCGGCGTTTTCGGTGTCATCCGGTCCACCCGGAACGTTCGCCAGTCGTTCCGGTCCAGGTCGAACGCGACCAGGTACCACCGGCCGCCCCAGGTCACCACGTGATGCGGCTCGACCTTGCGCGGCGGCTTCCACTCGCCGGGGTCGTCCTGATCACGCGTCACGTAGTCGAAGCGCAGCACCTCCCGGGCGCGAACCGCCGTACCAACCGCGATCAGGGATTCGCTGTCCACCTTCGACCGGCTCTCGGCGTACTTGTCGACCGTGGTGACCTGCAACGCGTCAACCCGCTGGCGCAGTCGCGCGGGCATCACCTGGCGAACCGTGGCCAAGGCCCGCAGCGCGCCCTCCTCGATCCCGGTCACGGTCGTGGTCGCGGTCTGCAGGGCGACGGCCACTGCGATGGCCTGATCGTCGTCGAACAGCAGCGGCGGTAGTTCGGACCCCGCGTCGAGGCGGTAGCCGCCGTCAGGGCCTTTGGTCGCGCGGACGGGATAGCCCAGATCACGCAGGCGATCGACGTCGCGACGAACCGTTCGCGGGCTGCACTCGAGCCGTTCGGCCAGCAGCGCGCCCGGCCAGTCCCGCCTGGCCTGCAGGAGGGACAGCAGCGAAAGCAGTCGTGCCGAGGTTTCGGACATGACTTCAGATTGCCAGAGGTAGCGGCCAGAACCTGTCCGCTTCTGCTGGAAATGTAGCTGCTGTCACCCCCGAGCAAGGAGAAACCCGTGATCAGCACCCGATCGCTCACCAAGGATTTTGTGGTGAGCCGCACCCAGACCGTGCATGCCGTCCGCGGTATCAGCCTGCAGGTCGAGCCCGGCGAACTTGTCGCCGTGCTCGGCCCGAACGGCGCCGGCAAGACCACCACGATGCGGATGCTCACCACCTTGATCGCGCCGACCTCGGGCAGCGCGACCGTCGCCGGATACGACGTGGCGTCGGACTCCGCGCAGGTCCGCCGCCGGATCGGGTACGTCGGCCAGGGCAACGGCGCGGGCCATTCCCAGCGAGTGCTCGACGAACTGACCGGGCAGGGCGTCATCTACGGGCTGGACCGCCGTGCCGCGAAGGCCCGGGCCGCCGAACTGGTCGAGGCCCTGGACCTGTCCGAGCTGACCAAGCGCAAGGTGTCAGACCTCTCCGGTGGTCAGCGCCGCCGCCTCGACGTGGCGATGGGTCTCGTGCACGGACCGCGGCTGCTGTTCCTCGACGAGCCGTCCACCGGGCTCGACCCGCAGAACCGGGCGAACCTGTGGGACCACATCCTGCGGATGCGCGAGCAGTACGGCATGACCATCATGCTGACCACGCACTACCTGGACGAGGCCGACTCGATGGCCGAGCGGGTGGTCGTGGTGGATCACGGCGAGGTGATCGCCGACGACACTGCCGAGAACCTGAAGACGAACCTGGCCGGGGATCAACTCGCCCTGACGGTTGCTCCCGGCGACCTCGCGCAGCTGCGGCGGTTCGCGGAGTCCTTGCCCGGGGCCCGCGAGGTTGTAGCCGATGGCAACCAGTTGACGCTGCGGGTGACCGATGGCCCGGCGACGCTGCCGGTCCTGCTCGGCACCGCCAAGGACGCCGGTATCGCCGTCGCGACCGCGCAGGTCCACCGCCCCACCCTCGATGACGTGTTCCTCAACCTCACCGGTCGCAGCCTGCGCGAGACCGGCACCACCGGAAAGGCCGCCGCATGAGCACCCTGATCGACACCTCCGCTCCGACCAGCTCGACCGGTACCGACGTACCGCTGCGCACCGGCGAGGCCCGGCGCAATCCGATCCGCGATATCGGCATCGTGATGCGGCGGGAGTTGCAGCCGGTACTGCACGACCCGTTCTCGGTGTTGTTCGGGCTGATCCAGCCGCTGTTCTTCCTGGCGCTGTTCGGGCCGCTGCTGGCCGGATCACTCGGCATGAACGCACCGGCCGAGGGCTCGATCTGGCAGTGGTTCGTACCGGGTCTGCTGGTGATGACCACGCTGTTCGGTACGTCGACCACTGGGGCGAACCTGTTGTTCGAGTTCCAGACCGGCGCGCACGAGCGGATGCTGGTCACGCCGCTGACCAGGTCGTCGTTGCTGATCGGGCGGGCGCTGAAGGAGATGGTGCCGCTGGCGGCGCAGACCGTTGTGGTGATCGCGGTGATGATGCCGTTCGGGTTCGAGCTGCATCTCACCGGGGCGCTGATCGGAATCGCCCTGCTGGCGGTGTTCGGCGTCGGGCTCGGCTCGTTCAGCTACGCGCTGGCGATCGCCGTACGCAAGCAGGACTGGATGTTCTGGGTGGTGCAGCAGACCTTCTTGTTCCCGCTGATGATCCTGTCGGGCATGCTGCTGCCGCTCGAGTCCGGTCCCGGCTGGATGCAGTTCGCCTCGAAGCTGAACCCGCTGGCCTACCTGGTCGACGCCGAGCGCGTGCTGTTCGCCGGCGACCTCACCTCCAGCACGGTGCTGTACGGCGCGATCGCCGCGATCGTCACCGCCGCCGCGGGTCTGGCCGTCGGCATCCGCACGATGGTCCGCTCGAGCGACTGAAAGCCTCGTCGCCCGGCTTGCGGAACAGCGGTTCCGCGAGCCGGGCGACACCCTTGCACTCGAACTCCGGGGTCAGCAGGCGCAGGCGATGCCCTTCGGTGCGACCAGTTCGTCCACGGGCAGCCGCCGTACTCCCTCGGCGGTCTCGATCGGCAGGCCTTCACGCGCCCAGTACTCGAAGCCGCCGATCATCTCCTTGACCGGATACCCGAGCTTCGCGAAGGCCAGCGCGGCCTTGGTACCACCGTTGCAGGCGGGACCCCAGCAGTACGTCACCACGCTGGAGCCGGCCGGTACGACGGACGCGGCCCGGGTCTCGATCTCGGCGGTCGGCAGGTGGATCGCGCCGGGCACGTGGCCGCGGTCCCAGCTCTCCTGGCTGCGGCTGTCCACCAGCACCCAGCCGGAGACCTCGGCGCCGATGTCGGCCGCCACGTCGGACGGATCGGTCTCGAACGCCAGCTTGCCCGCGAAGTGCGCGATCGCCTCGTCGCGCGGAGCGGGCCGAACCTTCAGTACCTGCGAGACCTGCGTAACCTGCGACACCTGGCGACTCCCTCGGCGGATCGTGTACCTCGACCTGAAGCGAACGCCCCAACCCTGCCAACTGGCATCCCCCACGCCTAGTGGCAGAAACGCCCTTCGCCAACAAAATCCCGCCGCCCCACCCTTCTCCAGGTATTCATCCGTCGGAGTCCGCTCTCCCGGCACAACGGACCTGCACACACAGGCGGCAGGCCAAGGGCCACCTTCAAGGTGGACACCCGGCTTTCGGTTCGCCGTGGTTATGAGGCGGTGGTGAGCTGGAGGATTTCGGTGATCGCTAGGTCCCAGACTTGCTCGGGGAGATCGTGGCCCGCGCCGGGCAGCGGGACCAGGCGGGCGGTGGGGATCGCCTGGGCCAGGGCTTCGCCGTGGCCGAGCGGGAGCAGCGGGTCGTCCGTGCCGTGCAGGACCAGGGCCGGTACCGCGATCTCGGCGAGGCGGTGCCGGATCGACTCGCCACCGTCGATCATCCAGTGGTTCGTCATCGCCGCGGCCATATCCGGCGTACGGGCCATCATCTGCGCGTAGATCGCCCGCCGGCCCGGTTCGTCGTACGGGTAAGTGCCGGCGAAGAGGCGGTCGAGCTCGATCAGTGAGTCCAGCGCGGTCTCGGAGTTCGACCAGTCGGTGGGCTCGGCCTCAGCCGAGAAGGCCGCTTGAAGCTTGTCGGACATCGGCGGCAGTTCGGGATCGCCCGGGCTGGTGGAGATGAAGGTGACCGAGGCTACCCGCTCAGGGTGTTCGACAACCAGGCGCTGGGCGAAACCGCCTCCCATCGAGACCCCCACGATATGGGCCTTCGCGATGCCGAGAGCGTCCAAAATGCCGAGGGCGTCTTCGGACAGATCCGTGCCCGTGTACGACGGCTCGCCGGCCGGGTATTGGGTGGATTGACCGGTATCGCGATGGTCGTACCGGATCACGAACCGCGGGCCCGCCGCGAGGCGTTCGCAGAACGCGTCCTCCCAGAAGTCCATCGACGCCGCGGCACCGTGGATCAGTAATACCGGCGGCGCCGCAGCGGCACCGAACGTCTCGACACACAGCTCGACCGAACCGACCTTGACCAGCTTCTTCACGACGTACTCCCTCGCACTCCGGAACGCTCCGACCTTCCTACATCGGAACCGGCCGGCGAACCTCGACGTCCGCCACGCGACGGTTCACGGCGAGGCACGCGGCGATTCACGGCGAGGCACGCGGCGATTCACGGCGAGGCACGTGACGGTTCACGGCGAGGCACGCGGCGGTTGACGGCGAGGTGAGAACGGCGGCAGGATTGGCGCCGCGAGACCTACGCATCACCTCTGCTGATCGCCCCCGGCGCGATCTCTCGAGAGGCAAAGGGAATTCCGTTCTCAGGTCGCTGTCCGTGGTCCGATCGTCTCGGACGTGGTTGCCGGGGAACTGCCGTCCGTGGCGTGGAAGGCCAGATGACAGCCCACAGGAATCTCAAGCGCCGGGTCCGTGCGCGCGCTGCCAAAACCGGTGAGTCCTACACGACTGCCCTCCGGCACTTCCGTCCGAAATTTCCAGGAGACGAGATGCCGGAATTCCAGCGACTGCGGTTCGCCGTGGCCCAGAGCACTGTGCACGAAGACCCGCGTGACCGTAGCGATCTACGCGAGCGCGGCGACGAGATCCGCCGGCTGATGCGCGAGGCCGCCGTGGCCGGCGCCCGGTTGGTGCATTTCCCCGAAGGCGCGACGTGTTTCCCCAGCAAGTTCGTGATGTCGGTCAACGGCCCGGATGAGGTCGGGCCCGCGGACTGGAGCCGCTTCGAGTGGGACGTGGTCGAGGCGGAACTGAACGCGATCGCGGCGCTCGCGAAGCAACTTCGGCTCTGGACGGTGCTCGGCTCGGTGCACCAGCTCACCGCGCCGCGCCGGCCGCACAACAGCCTGTACGTGATCTCGGATCAGGGCCGGGTGCACACGCGGTACGACGAGCGGACCTTGTCGCATACCAAGGTGACGTGGATGTACACGCCGGGCTCGGAGCCGGTCACCTTCGAGGTGGACGGCCTGCGGTTCGGGTGCGCGCTTGGCATGGACGTGCACTTCCCGGAACTCTTCCGCGAGTACGAACGGCTCGGCGTCGACTGCGTGCTCGTTTCGTTCGCGGGCGGCAATCCCTACGACAAGGTCAGCGGCGCGGAGGCGCAGGGCCACGCCGCCACCAACAGCTACTGGGTCAGCTACGCCGTTCCGGCCCAGCACGGCAAAACCACACCATCCGGCGTCATCTCGCCGCAAGGTGACTGGGTCGCGCGCTGCCCGGACGCGGTCGAGCCGGCCATCGCCGTCACCGAACTCGACCGGGGCAAGATCAGCCAGCTCGCGCGCGAGTGGCGCCGCCGGGCCAGCGCCGAGTTCCCCGAACGAGTACCGGTCGATCACGATGCCCGCAGCAACGATCGCAGCGCCTTCTGAAGTCGGACCGGCTCTGAAGTCTGATCTGCGCTGAGGTCTGACAGACCAGTGCCGTCGCGGCCCGGTTGGGCTGCGACGGCACTTGGAGGTGCTTGCTCGGCGCTGAGACGAAGGACGAGCGGCGCTGCTGGGCGAACTGGCTAGCGGCGGTGTTGAGGTTGAAAGGGCTAGGACTAGCGGCGGAGTCCCAGGGCCAGCAGGACGACTCCGGCCAGGGAGCTGACCGTGCGGACGTGGTTCCAGCCGACCCACCGGCTCAGATAGGTCTGCCAGTACGCCGCACCTTCGGCGCTGGCGGCGTCGACCGCGGCCAGCGCGTTGTTCATCGGCACGTTCACCGCCGCCGTCACCAGAATCGTGCCGGCCAGGAACACGACCGCGCCCGCCACTCGCAACGCCGTACCGCCCAGGTCGTCGAAGGGCGCGGTCACCAGCACGGCCACGCAGGTCAGCGCCGAGCCGGTGAAGACCAGCAGGAAAACCGGGTTCAGGATCTGCACGTTGATCGAGTTCATCGTGGTGATGCCCTGCGGTGCGGGCTGCTCCCGTAGCGCCTTCATCACCGCGGTGTCGAAGGCGAAGAACAGGCCCGCGTTCAGGGCCACGCCGGCGATCGAGATGATCGTGGCCAGCTGGGAGATCTTGCCGATCATGAAGTCCACACTCCTGTCGCCGCGGTCGCGCGGACGTAGTCGCTGAAATCGCGCGGCGCCCGGCCGAGCACCTGCTGCACGCCGTCGGAAACATAGTCGGACAGGCCGCGACGCACCACTGTAAATAGGTCCGCGAGGCCCTTGGCCGCCTCGGCGGGTAGCCCGTACTGCACGAGCTCGGCCTGGTACTGCTCGGACTCGACGTGTTCGAACCGCACCGGCCGTCCACTCGCGGCGGAGATCTCGGCGGCCGCCTGCGCCAGGGTCAGCGTGCGCGGGCCGGACAGCGCATACGCCTGACCCGCGTGCTTGTCGGTCTGGACGAGCGTCTCAACCACCACCTCGGCGATGTCGTCCGCGTCGATGAACGCCTCGGCGCCGTCACCGACCGGGGCGCGCAGTTCGCCTGCGAGTACCCCGTCAAGCAGGAAGTCCTCGCTGAAGTTCTGCATGAACCACGCGGGCCGGACGATCGACCAGGACATTCCGCTGTCCCGCAGTACCGCCTCCAGCGAGGCACCCGCCTGGTAGACGTCGAACTCGCGACCCGGGCTGCCGGTACCGCGGCCGGACAGCAACACCGCGTGCCGTACGCCGCTCGCCGCCGCGGCCTTCACCGCCAGCTCAGCCCGGGCGGCCCCGTCCGGGTCCATCGGCGGCGCGACGTACATCCGGTCGGCGCCTTCGAGCACGGGCGCCCAGGTCGATTCGTCATACCAGTCGAAGCGATGCTCACTCGACCGCGAGGCCACCCGCACCGGCAGGTCCCGCTCAGCGAGCAGACGAGCGACGCGACGACCGGTCTTACCAGTACCACCAAGAACCACCGTTGTGTTTGTCATGGCTCAATTCCACCGTCATTCCGCGCGTCCATCCATGGTTGTACGGCGCACACCCATGTCTGAGCGTCTACTGTTGGGCCATGGACGTTCTCGATGATCTGCTGGCCGGGACTCGGGCGCGGGGTGGGGTCTTCAACCAGACGGTGCTCGATCCGCCCTGGTCGCTGCTGATCGCGGACGAGGCCACGCTGGCGCTCGCGACGATGATCCGCGGTGACGCCTGGCTGCTGTTCGAGGGCGCCGAGCCGATCCGGCTGCGCGAGCGCGATATCGCGGTGATCCGCGGCCCCGTTCGGTACGTGGTGGCCGACGATCCCGGTACGGCGCCGCGGCTGCTGATCAAGCCGAACGGCGTCTGCGAACCGTTGCCTGGGGCAACCGAACACGATGGCCCGAGCCTTGGCCCGCGAACGCACGGGCGTCGGCCGGATGGGCAGGATCTACTGGTCAGCGGCGTCTACCAGATGAAGAGCGACGTCAGCCGTCGCCTGCTGGCGGCGCTGCCTCCGGTGCTGGTGGTACCGGCCGATCAGGTCGCCGGGCCGGTGATGGATCTGCTCACGGCCGAGATCAGCCGGGACGATCCGGGCCAGCAGGTGGTGCTCGATCGCTGGCTGGACCTGGCCTTGATCATCACCCTGCGCGCGTGGTTCGCCCGGCCGGAGTCGAAGGCCCCGGGCTGGTACCAGGCGCAGGGTGATCCCGTGGTCGGGCAGGCCTTGCGCCTGATTCACGAGGACCCGGCCCGCGGCTGGACCGTCGCGGAACTGGCCGATCGTTGCGGCGCCTCCCGGGCGAACCTGGCCCGCCGGTTCAGCGCGCTGGTCGGTGCGGCGCCGATGGCCTATCTCACCGGTTGGCGCATCACCTTGGCGGCCGACCTGTTGCGCGATACCGATGACACGGTGGAATCCATCGCGCGCAAGGTCGGTTATGCGAACGCCTTCGCCCTCAGCGTGGCCTTCAAGCGGATCCGTGGGATCAGCCCGTCGGCACATCGCAAGGGCGAGGCGCTCGCCAGCTCTGCCTAGTGGTCAGGCGGTCTTGGTGATGGAACCACCAACGACCGTGAGGGTTCCGTTGTAGTTGCGCAGGTTGTACTTGTCGGCGTCCTGGCCCGTCACGCGATAGGTGTACTTGCCCTTGACAAGCTTCCCGCCCGAGCCGGACTTACCGTCCCAGGTCACCTTCGCCATACCGTCGGTGTTGGCACAGTTGAGAATCCGGACCTTTGTGGACCCGTAGTAGATCGTCACCTGGCACGTCGGCAACGCCTTCGACACCGGCAACTTCATCGGCCAACTCGTGCTCATCGACGCCGGCGCGATCACATTGCCGAGATAAACCGGCGCGTCGATGAAGGCGCCAAGCTGCACGGCCTTGCCGAGGTGGTCCTTGTCGGTCCACGCGAGCGTCTCGTCGTCCAGGTCGAAGTGGTTCGCCAGCTCACCGTCGACCATCCACGAGTAGCCCTCGGTGGGATCGGCGGGCAGGCTGCCGATCACGGTCTGGGCGGTGGTGCCGAGCTTGATGGTCCGCAGTTCGCGGGCCGAGGCCGGCACCGCGTCGAAGGCGAGGTACCCGCCGGACAGCTTGAGCATCTTGGTGCCGCGGGTGGCGTAGTTCAGCTGGGTCTTCGCCGCGGTGTCGCGAATCGTCAGGGTCTGCGCGCAAGGCGTCTCGCTCGGGCATCTCGTCACCCACGCGATCCACTTGCCGTGCAAGGCGACCGCGCCGATCATCGATCCGGCCGGCCGGTGCAGACCCTCGACATTGCGGACCAGATCCCTGACCCGGACAGTGCCGTCCGCCTTGCTGTAGGCCACGTAGTTGCCGAACAGGTCGGTCGGTCCACCGCTGGGAGCGGCTATGTCCTTGCGCGTCCGCAGGTCGACGATGCGCCGCGCGGCCGACGATGACGGCGAGAGGTAGATCCGGTCGCTGATCAAGGACCTGTTCCCGGAGAAGAGGTACGGCGGTTCCAGCTCGCCGTACTCGGGACTGCCGATGCCGAGCTGGCCGACCTTGCCCGCGTGATCGCGTACGCGGTTGCCGCCGAACGCCAACCAGCCCGCCGAACCCGACAGCGCCGCGAAGCCAACGCCGGTCTGCACGTTCTGTTCGGCGCCTACGGCCAGCTTGCCACCGGCAATCGACGTGGTCCGCGTCTTCACGTCCCACGGGTCGTACGAGGCTTCCGGCGTACGCCGTCCGTTGGTGTAGGAGATCCGCCCGGCCTGAACGTCGATCCCCCACTGGGCCGTCGGGTACTTCTGGGTCGGCAGCGGTACGACGAGGGTGGCCGCGCTGGTCGCGCTGGTCCGGCGGTAGATGCCTGGAGCCTCACCAGGTCCGTTCAGGCTGTAGATGTAGGTTCCGTCGGACGCTACGCCGTCGGCGACACCGGCCTTGGTCTGCACCGCACCACCGGCGACCGGCACAGTACGCAGGCCCAGCCCGGGGTAGGTGCTGGCGACCACGGTTTTGGTCATTGCGGACCATTGACCGTCGGGAAGCGTGGTGACGGGGCCACCGTCCAGGGGGATCCGCACCTCGTCAAGGCCGTTCGAGGCCAGCAGAGCACCAGCCTGGACGTTCGGCGTCGAGCCCTGGGTATACCGAGGGATGAAGCCGGCCGGACGGCGCAAGGTGACCGGATGGGCCAGGTCGTCGTACCGGTAGTACGAGAGCGTGTACTTGCCCGCGGTGAGCGTGTCCAGCACGAAGCCCTGCTCGTCGCCGCCGGCGATCTGGTGCGCAGTAGTCCCGGCGGCCGGGGTGAACACGCTCACGGTGGTGCAGCCGGTATCAGCCATCACGAGCTTTTTCACGGTGTTGTTTGCGATGAACAGCACACCGCCGGGCACGTAGCGCAAGTCGTACCGGTTCGCCGGGTAAGGGCAGGTCCGCTTGGGCCCGTTCCAATTGGCGTAGCTGATGGTGGCTGCCGTCAAGACGTTATCCACGAAGACCGTCCGGCCCGCCATCTTGGCGTACTCGGACAGCTCGGTGAACGCCAATGGCACCGGCACGCCGTCGGTCGCCTTCAGCCAGTACTTCGCGTCACCGCCGATCGCCGAATCGGTGGAGTAGAGAATGCCTGCGTCGGTACCGGCGATCACCTTCAGCCGGCTCGGCACGGTCGTGGTGCCCAGCGGCACGGTGCCGGCCGGATCAGCGGCCGGCGCGAGGTCCTGGGCGGTCGGGGTGCCGGCTTGCGTGACGGCTTGGGCGCCCGGCGCGGCGGCGCCGAATGACAACAGGGAGAACGCGGCGAGACTGGCCGCGCTGATTCGCCATGACATGACGGGTCGCTCCTTGGCGTGGTGGGACATCACTGCTCACGATGCGCCGAATCGCCGGAAAGTTGCGCCCCCGCGCGGACGCGGCGGTAATCCCTTGTGCTGCGTCCACTTCACGACATTGGCGCATTACGGCGGAGTCAGATCGGCACCGGCGGGCCTACATTTCCGTCACCCCGCGCCGGAGGTGATCTGAATCACCGCAGTTCCGCCCAAAAGGCCGGCCGGGCCGAGGCCGCCGTCCAAACGCCCCGGTCTCCCGCCCCAATGAGGAGCAGCATTGTGAGAGTTCTGAGAGCAGCACAGCGGAAGAGTGGTCATCGCAAACGCCGGGCCGTTCGCCTGACGGCCGCCACCGGTCTCGCCGCCGCCCTGGTCGCCGGCAGCGTGGTGAGCGGTACGTTCGCGACCGGATCGACCGCCGCCCCGGCCGCGCCGCCGGACCCGACCAGCCGAGCGCTCGCCGCGGCCGACCGGGCCGCCGCCAGCGGGCTCGACGCCCTGCGCAAGGGCCCGCACGAGCAGTTCGACCGCCGCGGCGTTTTCGAGGGCGGTAAAGCGGGTGAGAAGGACTTGTTCTACGTCTCGTACCACAAGACGTACCGGGGCCTGCAGGTGGTGGGCGGTGACGCCGTCGTCGCGACCGATGCCAACGGCAACGTCCTCACCACGGTGTCCGCCTCGAAGGCCGCGATCACGGTCGGCACGTCCCCGCGGCTCAACGCGACCCAGGCGACCACCGCGGCGAAGAAGGCCTTCACCACCGTTGCCGGTACCGCCACGCCCAAGCTCGTCGTACTGGCCACGGGGCAGCCGCGACCGGTACTGGCGTGGGAGGTGCCCGTCACCGGTAAGGCCAAGCACAGCAACCACGACCACGGCGACGGCCTCGCGCGCGAACTCGTGTACGTCGACGGGATCACCGGCAAGGTCGTGCACTCGGCCGAGCTGACGGCCTCCGGTACGGGCACCGGCGTCTGGAACGGCGGCAACCTGAGCTTCGGCACGACCCAGTCGGGCAGCAGCTACTTGATGTCCGACCCGAACCGGCCGGCCTTGCGCTGCCAGGACTACAGCACCAACACCACCTTCACCGACTCCGACGACGTCTGGGGCAGCACCAGCAAGACCGACAAGGTGGCCGGCTGCGTCGACGTCATGTACGTCGCCGCCGGCGAGTGGGATCTGCTCAAGAACTGGTACGGCCGCAACGGCCTCGACGGCAACGGCAACTGGGCCGACGCCGAGGTCGGGCTGAACGACGTCAACGCCTACTGGGGTCACTCCAGCAACTCCGACGGCGTGGTCTTCGGTTACAACAACAACAACCAGTGGATCACCGGCACGGACGTGGTCGCGCACGAGTACGGCCACGGTCTCGACGCCAAGACCCCGGGCGGCATCTCCGGACACCCGTCGCAGGAGTCCGTCGCGGACATCTGGGGTGCCCTCACCGAGCACTACCTGAACAACCCGAACGACGCCCCGGACTACGAGATCGGCGAGGAGGTCAATCTCCAGGGCAACGGGCCGATCCGGTACATGTACAACCCGTCGAAGGTTTCGGGCCACCCGAACTGCTACTCGACCAGCCTGCCCTCGTCGGTACACGCGGCCGCCGGTCCGATGAACCACTGGTTCTACCTGCTTGCCGAAGGCACCAACCCGACCAACGGCCAGCCGACCAGTACCACCTGCAACAACGGCGGCACGTTGACCGGTATCGGCATCAAGGAGGCCGGCCGCATCTTCTACAACGCGATGCTGCTCAAGACCTCCGGCATGAGCTACCCGAAGTGGCGAATCGCCACCCTGAGCGCGGCGAAGAACCTGGACGCCACCTGCGCGCAGTACAACAAGGTCAAGGCCGCCTGGAACGCCGTCAACCTCGGCGCCCAGCCCGGTGAGACCACCTGCACCCCGTCCGGGGACAACGACTTCTCGATGTCGCTGTCGCCGACGTCCGGCACGATCAAGGCGGGCGCCTCCGGTACCGCCCAGGTCAGCACCACCACCGTGGGCACCGCGCAGAGCGTGCAGCTGACCGCCTCCGGCGCACCGGCCGGCGTGACCGTCACCTTCGACCCGGCCACCGTCACCTCAGGCAACTCGTCGACGATGACCGTCTCGGTCGCGGCCGGTACGGCGGCCGGTGGTCCGTACGCCATCAAGGTGACCGGCACCGGCAGCAAGACCCACGAGGTCAGCTACAACCTCACCATCGGCGACACCACCACGCCGCCGACGGACGCCCCGGACATCGACGTGGAGAAGGTGCGGGCCCACCTGAGCCAGTTCAGCACCATCGCCGCGAACAACGGTGGTCACCGCCGGGCCGGCTCGGCCGGGTACACCGCGTCGGTCTCGTACCTCAAGCAGAAGCTCGAGGCCGCCGGCTTCACCGTCACACTGCAGCGCTGCACCACCGGCTGCACCTACGCGTCGGACAACCTGATCGCCGACTGGCCGGGCGGCCCGGCCGACCAGGTGGTCATGTTCGGCGCCCACCTGGACAGCGTCAGCGCCGGTCCGGGTATCAACGACAACGCGTCGGGCTCCGCCGCACTGCTGGAGAACGCCCTCGCCCTGGCGGCGGCGAACCCGACCCTGACCAAGCACGTGCGCTTCGGCTGGTGGACCGACGAAGAGCAGGGCCTGAACGGTTCTGAGTTCTACGTCAACCAGCTGAGCTCGGCGCAACGTTCGGCGATCAAGGGCTACTACAACTTCGACATGGTCGGCTCGACCAACGGTGGCTACTTCATCAACAACATCACCTCCACCACCGCCGCGCCGCTCAAGGCCTACTGGGACACCCTGAACCTCTCGCCGGAGGAGAACACCGAAGGCGCGGGCCGTTCCGACGACGCCTCGTTCAAGAACGTCGGTATCCCGACGAGTGGTTACGCGGCCGGCGCCAGCGCGCGGAAGACCTCCGCGCAGGCGACCAAGTGGGGCGGTACGGCCGGATCGGCGTACGACCCCTGCTACCACCAGTCCTGTGACACCACCTCCAACATCAGCGCAACGCACCTCAACCGCAGCGCGGACGGTATCGCCTACACGTTGTGGAAGACCGCGGTCGGCAGCAACCCGAACCCGACCAACGACTTCTCGGTCGCGGTCGACCCGGCCTCGGGCAGCGCGGACAAGGGCTCGTCGGTCACCGCCACGGTGAAGACCGCGACCACCTCCGGCGAGGCCCAGTCGGTCTCGCTCAGCGCCACCGGCGCACCGAGCGGCGTGACCGTGTCGTTCAGTCCGACGTCGGTGACCTCGGGCGGCAGTTCGACGATGACCGTGGCGGTTGGTACCAGCGCCGTCGCGGGCGACTACACCCTCACCATCAAGGGCACGGGAACCACCAGCCACACCACGACGTACAGCCTCAAGGTCAACGGCGCGCCGCCCACCGGCACCGTGACGGTGACCAACCCCGGCAACCAATGGGGCTTCGTCAACTGGCAGGCCTTCCCACTGCAGATCCGGGCCTCGTCGAGCGCGGGCCTACCGCTCACCTTCACCGCGACCGGCCTGCCGACCGGTCTGACGATCAGCAGCTCGGGCGTCATCAGCGGCACCCCGACCCGGATCGGCACCTACCAGGTGACCGTGACGGCGAAGGACTCCGCCGGCGCCACGGGCAGCACCACGTTCGCCTGGGTCGTTCGATCCTGGTGATCCATTAGCCGCATTCCCCCCGATAGGCGGGCCCACCGGAACAGGCGCTCCGGTGGGCCCGCCGCTTTTTCTTTTTGCGCCGCACCTTTTCTTTGCGACGGGTGGACGCGTTTTGCCGCTCGTCCGCTGCCTGTCAGATGCAGGCGGCCTCGCAGCGGCAAAACGCGTCCACTCGTCGCAAAGAAAAGTCAGGTCGTCAGCAGGCCGATCCCCAGCGTGAGCACTCCCGCGGCGAGACTGGCTGCGCCGGCGAAGAGCATCGCGATGAACTTGTTCGGCTTGGTGCGGTTCCGCCCGGCCGAGGCGGCGAAGAACCCGCCCGACATCAGTACGGCGGCCACGGGGATACCGAGCCGGCCGAGCCACAACAGCGGTCCGGTCAGGCTCGTCTGGTCGACGTACAGCAGACCGACCAGCGAGAGGATCACCAGCACGCCGGCATGACCGTGCCCGGCCCGCGCGAACGACTTCTGGAAGTCGGTCATCGGCACGTCACCGCTGGCGATCTTGGTCAGAAACCAGCCGCCGAACTCGATCGTCACGACGGTGATCAGAATGGCCCCGGCGATCATCCGGGAGGCTTCGGTCAGTTCCATCAGTTGCTCAAACCTTCACGAGAGTGTGCTGGCACGAGGCGGCTTCGGCCGACTTCGCTGGACGGCTGGAGGCGGCCCAGCACGCGACGGCGATGAAGAGGAGCTGCTCGGGAATGCGCTGCCACAACGGCGTCGCGGCCTCGCCGTTGAACGGAACATCGGCCACGGCCGCGTAGATGTTTGCCGGGAGCAACAAAACGAACAACGCGATCAGGCAGTACGCCGCCGGCCGACGGGTCCTGCCGAGCACGAGACCGACCGCGCCGGCCAGTTCGAGCACGCCGGTCAGGTACACCATCGCCGCCGCGAACGGCACGAACGGCGGCACGATCGCCACGAGGTCCTCGTGCGTCGGCATCACCGTCACGCTCGCTGGCACGAAGTGCGCGCTCGCGGTCATCACCAGCATCACGGCCAGGCCATGGGCAGCGCTGACCCGCCAGGTGGCAAAGCGCCGTACGCCCAGCAGGCCCAGCACCCGGAACACCAGGGTGGCCAGGGCAAGAACCGGCACGGTCATGTCTTCTCCTTATGGATAGCGCAGGTATCCGTTAATGGATACTGATACTATCCATTACGACCGAGAGGAAATCAAGGTGCGTATCGCGGAGTTGAGCCGGCAGTCCGGAGTGGCGGTCCCGACCATCAAGTACTACCTACGCGAGGGCCTGCTGCCGCCCGGCGAGTTGTCCGCCCCGAACCAGGCGTCGTACGGCGAACGCCACCTCCGCCGGCTTCGGCTGATTCGCGCGCTGGTGGAACTGGCGAAGGTGCCTGTGGCGGAAGTACGGAAGGTGCTCGAGGCAATCGATTCGCCCACGATGCCGCTGCACGACCAGATCGGCGTGGCCCATCGCGCGGTTACGCCACGCCGGGAACTCACCGCCACCGGGGCCACCGCCGGCGACTCGCGCGAGCGGGCCGTTGCCGAGGTCAACGACTTGCTGGCCCGGCGCGGGTGGACCGTGCACGCCGGCGCGCCCGCGCTGGCGACACTGGTGGACACGGTGGCGGCGTTCCACTCGCTCGGGCAGGACCACCTGGTCGCGTTCCTCGACTCGTATGCCGAGGCGGTCGAGCGCTTCACCGAACTGGAGATCGAGGCGGTCCAGTCCCGCGAAGGCGCCGACCAGATCGCGGAAAGCGTCGTGATCGGCACCATTCTCGGCGAAACGCTGATCTCCTCCCTCCGTCTCCTGGCCCAGGAGTCCACCTCCGCCCAACGCTCCTAGCCGGCGCAGGTCGGCTCAGCGGTGCATGGGTCGGCTCGACGGGCTTGAGCGCGGATGCTCCTATGGAGGCCGACCGGGATTGTGGTCGGGCACGATCGGCAGAGCCGGTGCGACGGGGCATGCGTCTTCACCCCCGAGTCGTCGCGAGTGGTCGCGAGTGGTCGCGAGTGGTCGCGAGTGCGCGTGAGTCGTCGCGAGTGCGCGTGAGTCGTCGCGAGTGCGCGTGAGTCGTCGCGAGTGCGCGTGAGTCGTCGCGAGTGCGCGTGAGTCGTCGCGAGTGCGCGTGAGTCGTCGCGAGTGGTCGCGAGTGGTCGCGAGTGCGCGTTCGGTTGTGGAGTGAGGGTGGTTGGTGGTCACCCGTCCCCCTGAGGAGTCGCGGATTGTCGGGCCGGGTCGGCCCGCGTCAAGGGTTGGAAATCGCCTGCGGCGACGCGTGCGCGCCCTTGACCCGGGCCGACCCGACCCAAGGACAGCGGGCTATCAGGGGGACGGGTGGGGTATGGCCGGTCGGCTCGGGTGGTTCCGCACGCTCCGCGAAGGGCCCGTAGCGGGTCCGTGGCGGGGCCTTCGCGGGTCGGGGTTGACGGTGGGTCAAGGTGGACGTGGTGGCCCCGAGGTCGGCTACCGAGTATTTGCGTGACTACCTGGTTGGAACCGGGTAGTCGCGCAAAAAGTCGGTAGCGGGCCTACCAAAAGCCGGTAGTCGGCCCACAACCCGGTAGCCGGCCCGGGCACGCGCCGTACCAGGGCCTGTTCGACGACTCCAGCTAGCGCGAAGACGCGAACCGGGCCGAACCAGCGACCTACGGCAACAGGCCGGAGCAAAACGGGGCGATAGACGGGCAGCAAGGGATCCGGCACGGGGGATATCCCCGGCTGACCTCAGCTCATCACTGTCATGGGGTTTGGTGGGTGGTGATCTCGGTCAGGACTTTGGCGAGGTCGGTGGGTTTGAGGTCGAGCGCTTCCTCGGTGCGCCGGGAGTCGAGTACGTGCGGCCGTCGCGTCATGTACTGCATCTCGGGAAACTCCGCCACGATCGAGTCGGTCTCCCCCAGCCGGACCAGCTCCTCGATCGGCATCTCGGTCAGCTCCGGCATCGGCACTCCTGCCGCCGCGGCCGCTCGTGCCGTCAACTGCCGGGTGGACTCGGTGGAGGTCGACGGCACGTGCCAGGCGCGGCCCCACTCGCCGTCGTACCGGCTGGCCGCGACCAAGGTCCGTGCGACATCGCCGGCGTAGTTCCAGCTCCGGGCCGCGTCGAGATCCGCCGGGTACGAGATCGGCTGGCCCGCCAGCACCTGCGGCAAGGCCATCAACATGAACGGCGAAATCACGCCCGTCCCCAGGAACTCGACCGCTCGCACCTCGGCCACCCGAACCCGGCCCGCCTGATGCGCCTCGAGAGCGTCGTTCCACATCTGCGCGCGGACCCGGCCCTTGACGGTTGTCGGCGCCATCGGCAGATCCTCGGCTATCGGCCCCTCGACCGGCCCATAGCCGTAGGTGTTGCCGAGCATCACGTAATCCGCGCCCGAGCGTTCCGCCGCCGCGAGCATGCCCGCGGCCAACGGTGGCCAATCGGTTGGCCAGCGGTCGTACGACGGCATCGCGCAGTTGATCAACGTGGACGCGCCTTCGGCCACTGCGGCCACCCGCTCGGCGTCGGTGGCGTCGGCCGCGACTCGCTCGATCAGCGCGTGGTCCGGGCCGATCCCCCGTCGCGAGACCACCCGGACGCGTTCGCCTTGCTCGGCGAGTTGTTCCGCCACGGCGCTACCGATCGGACCCGCGCCCACTACGAGGTACGACATCTTCCTTCTCCTCCAGATTGTTCCGTTGACTCCTGGAGTCGACGGTAGGAGCGAGTTCGGAGACTCCCCATGGCCGCACGTCGCTGATTTATGTCCACGCGTCTTCTTGTTGGCGTTGGCTAGGGTTAGGTCGTGGATGTGCTGAGCGACGTACTCGCCGCCTTGCGGACCGGCCGTCCGCATGCGGCGCGCACGTTGACCGAGGCGCCGTGGGGCGTTCGCTTCCCGGCGAGTTCGGCGGCGGGGTGCCACGTCGTGCTGCAGGGATCGGCCTGGTTGATCCCGGCGCACGGCCCGCCGCAGGCGCTGAACGTCGGTGACGTGGTGCTCGTGCCGCGGGCAAACGGTTACGCCCTGGCCGACCACCCGGACAGCCCGCTGGTCGACTTCGAACCAGTGCCGGACGGCGAACCGGAAGGGCCCGAGCTGGAACAGGTACGGATCGAGGGCCCGGGCGCGACCACCACGATGTTGTGCGCCGCGTACTACTTCGATCGCAGCCGCGGCCATCCCCTGCTCGACGATCTGCCCGAGGTCATCCACATCCCCGCCCGCGTCGGCCGTCGTACGTCGCTAGGTGGCGCCGTCGAGATCCTCGGCGCCGAACTGGCCGAACCCCGCGCCGGCACCAGCGCCATCCTCACGTCCCTCGTCGACATGCTCCTGCTCTTCACCCTCCGCACCCACTTCGACTCCTCGACCGCGACGGCCAAGAACACTTCGAACGGCCGGACGGACGGCTGGGCGACGGCGCTCGCCGATCCGGGCCTGATGCGCGCTTTGCAAGCCATGCACCGCGAACCCGAACGCCAATGGACGGTCGCCGACCTCGCGACCGTGGCCGGTCTGTCCCGCGCCGCCTTCGCCAAGCGCTTCGCCACCTCGATCGGACGCACACCGCTGGCGTACCTCACCTGGTGGCGCATGACCCTGGCCGCCCGCCTACTCCGCGAATCCGACCTCCCCCTGCGCACGGTCGCCACCCGCACCGGCTACACCACCGAATTCGCCCTGACCAAAGCCTTCAAACGCGAATACGCACAACCCCCCGGCCACTACCGCCGCTCCCAGACGTAGCCCCGGCCGCGCTCCACGGACCCCGCCGCGGAGCGCCGTTGGCCGGCCCGTCTTGGTGAGTCCACTCGACATTCCTACGGCCGAAAAACGTCCAGTGGACTCACCAAGCACTTCCAAGGCACCGGATCGTGGCGCGACTACCGGGTTGCAGCGCGGCTGACGGGGTTTGGTGTGCCCGCTGCCGGGTTTGTGCGCGACTACCCGGTTGCAGCCAGGTAGTCCCACAAGAACCCGGCAGTCGAGCGGCGGGACCGGTGGTCACGCCGGAAGCAGCCGTCGCCGAACGTCGTCAGGTCCGTACGCCGGAACCGCAACGGATCAGCCGTTTTGGGCCATGTCGACGAAGCGGGAGTAATGGCCCTGGAAGGCGACGACCACGTCGGCGGTCGGGCCGTTACGGTGCTTGACGACGAGGAAGTCCGCTTCACCCGGCCGGGTCGACTCGCGCTCATACGCGTCCTCGCGATGCAGCAGAATCACCATATCGGCGTCCTGCTCCAGTGAGTTGTGCGTCGCGATGCCCTCGGCAACGAAGTTGTGCGTGCCCATCACGGTGGCGTCGTACACCTCCTGCTCGCCGAGGCTCTCGATCCCCACCACGGCATCCCAGCAGATGTCGTTGGTCGCCATCACCTCGAGATCCGCGTTGTCCAGCACGTCGGCGACCTTCGCGAGGCGCTGTCGGCTGGGCGCCTGCTTCCACATCGCCGAACCCGGGAACTGGGTTCCCATCGCCGTGGCGAACTCGCGGTGGGTCATCTGCTGCTCGGCCAGCACGCCGCGAACCTGAGACCAGATCTCCTTCGGAACGGTGTCCAGGTTGGTAGTCGCTCGCACGCCCCGCAGGTTGGCCGCGACCTCGGCTGCCTTTGCGCCACGGAGACCGTGCACGCCGATCTCGTCGCAGAAGCGGAGCTGGTTGTCGACGCCGTAGATGTACAGGTGGTACGAGTCGCGGTAGCCCGGCTTCTTCGCCGTCTTGATCCGACTGAAGATGTTGTGGCGAAGCAGTAACCGGGCCAGGTCGTCGACCAGCCGGCGACTCGTGGACGCGTAGCGGATCCGGCCGGTCCGGGCCTTGTCGTCCCAGCGGACGGATCCGTCAGTCGCCCACAGGTGGCGAATGAACGTGGCAACCTGAGCCTTCGGCAGACCGAAAACCCCTGCCGGAATGAACTTCTCGTGGCCGCGCAGACCGAACAAGCCAAGGCCGTCCAGCCAGGCGGCGATCGGGTTCCGCTTGCCATGGGTGCGGCGGTACGGCGCGGGCAGGCGGAGCGTGGTCACGCGCGCGGCTTCGGACTCATCGCGGACACCGGTGACGCCAAACCGGCGATGTGCCGCCTCCGCGACCGCGGTCAGGTTGGCCTCGTCGATGCTGGCATAGCGAATCGGCTGGCGCTCGACGAAGGAACCGTCCCCTAGCAGGTGCGCGAGCAGTGTGACCTCGTCGTCGTCCCAGGGGGTGACGTTGAGGGGTGGGGGGACGTGGCGGAGGGAGCCTAGGCGGGTGCCGGGGGTCAGGTCGCCGAGGGGCTTCCAGCCGTCGTACGTGAGGAAGGGGTGGTTGGCCGTCGCCTTGATCTCGCGGCCGGAGGCGAGCTTGAGGCGGAAGACCTGCTTGGTGCCGCTCGGGAAGACGTGGGTCATCGTGCGCGGGACGAGCTTGAGGCGATCGTCCAGCGACCAGACCGGGATGTCCCGGGCGTCCGCGGCGAGGAGCTCACCGAGCGAGATCTCCGCGCCGGTGTCGGCACGCATCAGCCTGGTGTCCGCGGTCAGGCAACCGGATTCGCGGAGGTCGGAGAGCATGGGGCGTTTGTCGCTGCGTTGCTCGGCGCCACGGTTCAGCTGGGAGATCGCGATGACGGGGACTTCGAGCTCTTTGGCGAGCAGCTTGATCGACCGGGAGAACTCGGAGACCTCGAGCTGGCGGGATTCGACCTTCTTGCCCGACGTCATCAGCTGCAGGTAGTCGATGATGATCATGCGCAGGTCGTGGCGCTGCTTGAGCCGCCGGGCCTTGGCGCGGATCTCCATCATGGTGAGGTTCGGCGAGTCGTCGATGAACAGCGGCGCCTCGGACACCTCGCCCATCTTGCGGGCCAGCTTGGCCCAGTCCTCGTCGGTCATCTTGCCGTTACGCATGTGGTGCAGCGGCACCTTCGCCTCGGCCGAGAGCAACCGCATGGTGATCTCGTTCCGGCTCATTTCGAGCGAGAAGATGCACGAGGTCAACCCGTTCTTGATCGAACACGACCGCGCGAGGTCCAAACCCAGGGTGCTTTTTCCCATTGCAGGCCGGGCGGCGACGATGATCATCTGGCCGGGTTGGAGGCCGTTGGTCAGTTCGTCGAGATCGGTGAAGCCGGTGGGCACGCCGTGCATGGAGCCGTCGCGGGCGCTGATGGCCTCGATCTCGTCGAGGGCGCCTTCCATGATGTCGCGCAGCGGCGCGTAGTCCTCCGCCGTACGGCGCTCGGTGACCTGGTAGATCTCGGCCTGGGCCTGGTCCACCACCTCGTCGACCTGGCCTTCGCCGGCGTAGCCGATCTGCACGATCTTGGTGCCGGCCTCGACCAGGCGGCGCAGGATCGCCTTCTCGCGGACGATGTGCGCGTAGTAACCCGCGTTGGCGGCCAGCGGCACCGAGGCGATCAGGGTGTGCAGGTACGGCGCGCCGCCGATGCGGGCCATCTCGCCACGCTTGGTCAGCTCGGCCGAGACGGTGATCGCGTCGGCGGGCTCACCGCGGGCGTAGAGGTCGGTGATGACGTCGAAGATGGTCTCGTGCGCCGGGCGGTAGAAGTCGACGTCGCGGATCGTCTCGCTGACGTCGGCGATCGCGTCCTTGCTGAGCAGCATCGCGCCGAGCACGCACTGCTCCGCGGCGATGTCCTGCGGCGGGGTGCGGTCGAAGCCCATCTCCGGGCGCCGCTCTTCGCCGCCTGGTGATCCGCGGAACTCCGCAACGCTCACAACAGCCGCCCTCCCTCGCCAACATCCACCGACACAACCGCACCGTCTGAGCACGACCGTAAGGGGCCGCACCGACATTTCGCTGGCAGCGCCTCCGCGGGCGAAATCACCCCGAGACCGCGGGCGGAAGGTGTGTCAGTCCCGCGACGGTACGCCGGTTCCGCGCCACCCTGGTAGCCGGTCATCCACAGCCCCTGTGGACAACCTGCTGATAACCCGACTCCAGGCTGTGCACAGGCTGGGGACATCCCTGTGGATATCTGGGGATAACTCTCGGCAACTTGGCTCTGACCTGCGGTTTTGCCCGTTCACAGGTGTGGAGGGAAAAAAGATCCACAACCTCTGGGCCGACCGTCGGCGCCGCCTGGCGGCAAGGCACAATGAGCAGCATGCCGGTCACTCGCAGGTCTCTGTGGACCAGTCAGGACCGGGACATTCTCCGCCTCGCGGTGCCCGCGTTCTTCGCGCTGGTATCCGAGCCCTTGATGCTTCTGGCCGACTCCGCGATCATCGGCCATCTCGGTACGCCGCAGCTCGCCGCGCTCGGGGTCGCTGGCGCGATCTTGCAGACGCTGGTCGGGATCTGCGTGTTCCTGGCGTACGGAACCACTTCGGCGGTCGCCCGGCGGATCGGCGCGGGTGATCACCGTGGCGCGCTCACCCAGGGTATCGACGGCCTCTGGCTCGCGCTGCTGCTCGGTATCGCTCTCGCGATCGCCGGGCTGATCTTCGCGCCGCAGGCGATCGGCGCGTTCCACCCGTCGGCCGAGGTCGCGGGCCACGCCATCACGTATCTGCGCATCTCCTGCCTCGGCGTTCCGTCGATGCTGTTGTTGCTAGCGGCAACGGGTGTGCTGCGTGGCATGCAGGACACGAAGACCCCGATGGTGGTCGCGATCAGCGCGAACCTCGCGAACATCGTCTTCAACGTGGTGCTCGTCTACGGCCTGGGCCTCGGTATCGCCGGTTCGGCGCTCGGCACCGTCCTGGCCCAGACCGGTGCCGGAATCGCGCTCGTTGTCGTGGTGGTCCGTGGCGCCCGGCGCGACGGGGCCTCGCTGCGGCCGGACCGGCCCGGCATCATCGCGTCGGCCCAGGCCGGCGTACCGCTGGTGGTTCGCACGGTAACGCTGCGGGTGGCGATCATCGTGGTCACGTTTGTCGCCACCTCCCTCGGTACGACGTCGCTCGCGGCGCATCAGGTCGCGTTCACGCTGTGGACGTTCCTCGCGCTCGCGCTGGACGCCATCGCGATCGCGGGGCAGGCGCTCACCGGGCGTTACCTCGGCGCGGCGGATGTCGAGGGCACCAAGGCGACCACCCGACGAATGATGTGGTGGGGCTTCGGCTCGGGCATCATCGGCGGACTGGCTCTGTGGGGCCTGCGGGACGTGTACGTGCCGTGGTTCACGAACGACCCGGACGTACGGCACACGCTCGCGGCCGTTCTGCTGGTGGCGGCCATCTCGCAACCGCTGAACGGCATCGTCTTCGTGCTCGACGGCGTACTGATCGGCGCGGGCGACGGGAAGTACCTCGCAGCCGCGGGCGTGATCGCGCTGGTCGCGTTCCTGCCGATGGCCTTCTCGGTGCGCTGGTTCGACGGCGGGGTGGTGGCGTTGTGGTGGGCCTTCGGCGGGTTCATGCTGATGCGGTTCGTCACGCTGATCCTGCGCGAACGCGGTACGGCCTGGATGGTCACCGGCGCGACCCGCTGAGCCTGCGCCCCGGTGACCCGTTGAGTCGGTGAACCAGCCATCGGGCATGGTGGGAACATGCCGGACTTCGATGACGACGAGCTGAACGCCGAGCTGGAGGGACCCGAGCCGGAGGCCCTTCGCGGCCCGACCACGGCCGACGAGTCGCCGGACAAGACTGCCGCGAAGGTGAAGCAACCACGCGCGCCGAGGCTCGACGTACAGCGGGAAGTGGCGCTGGAGCCGACACCGCCTCAGCTCGCCGTACCGCTGCAAGCGTCTGACCGCCCGCAAGCGCCGGAGAAGCCGCGGCGGCAGGATCTGCGCCAGGAGGCGGCTGCGGCGCGCAATATCGCGTACGCCGACCGGGGCCTCGCGCACGAGCTACGAGCCGGTGCGGAGACCCCGGCCGACTTGGACCGGGCCGAGCAACTTCAGGGCAGTGCGGACCACTACGACCGGATGGCGGCGGCCGACGACGCCGAGGCGGTTTACCCGCACCCGGCGGACGGCTCGCAGCCGCCGCCGGGTGGCGCCGTACAGACACCGCCGGGCAAGTCCCCCAAGGCACGCAAGTCCGTGGTCCGGGGGAAAGGCCGCTCGCGCGGATTCGGCCGGAGCCGCTAGCCGGTCAGCGGGACCGGGTCAGGCCGACGTGGTGCCGTCCGCGTTGATCCGGCTGAACCCGGTGTAGACCGCGAGCGCCGGCGGAATGACGATCGAGCCGTCCTCCTGCTGGTGCTGTTCGATCAACGCCGCGAGGGTCCGTCCGATCGGCAGGCCGGAACCGTTCAGCGTGGCGGCGAAACCGCGCTGGCCGTCCTTGGTCTTCGTACGGATCGCGGCCCGGCGAGCCTGGAACGTGCCGCAGTCGGAGCAGGAAGAGATCTCGCGATAGGTCTCCTGGCTCGGCAGCCACACCTCGATGTCATAGGTGTACGTCGACCCGAAGCCGAGGTCTCCCGCCGCCAGCGCGATCACCCGGTACGCGAGGCCGAGCTCCTGCAGGCAGGCCTCCGCGTGCGACACCATCAGCTCCAGCTCGGCGCGGGATTCCTCGGCCCGGCAGACCCGGACCATCTCGACCTTGCTGAACTGGTGCAACCGCAGAATGCCGCGGGTGTCCCGGCCGTAGGAGCCGGCCTCGGAACGGAAGCACGGCGTCCAGGCGGTGTACGCGTACGGCAGTTCCTCCGCCGGGAGGATCTCGTCGGCGTGCAGGTTCGTCAGCGGGACCTCGGCCGTCGGAATCAGGAACAGCTCACGGTCCTCGACGCCCGTCTTGAACAGGTCCTCCTCGAACTTCGGCAGCTGGCCCGTGCCGGTCATCGTCTTGCGGCTGACCAGGTACGGCACGGCGAACTCGGTGTAGCCGTGCCGGGTGGTGTGCAGGTTGAGGAACAAGTTGCTGAGGGCACGCTCCAGCACCGCGCCCGGTCCACGGGACACGCTGAACCGGGATCCGGACAGCTTGGCCGCCCGGCCGAAATCGAAGATGCCGAGCGCCTCGCCCAGATCCACGTGGTCCTTCGGCTTGAACCCGAACTCGGCCGGCGTACCCCACTTGCGGACCTCGACGGAGTCGTCCTCGCTGAGGCCCTCGGGAGCGTCGTCGGCCGGCATGTTCGGGATCGTCATCGCGATCGCGTTGAGCTCGGCCTCGACCTTCTCCTGCTCCGCCTCGGCGGCGCGGATCCGGTCCTTCAGCTCGCGGGCGTGCTCCTTCAGCTCGGTGACGTCCTCACCGGCCTTGGCGCGCTTGCCGACGTCGGCCGCGACCTTCTTCGACTCCGACCGCAGTTCCTCCGCCGTGCCGATCGCGGTGTTGCGCCGCGAGAACAGGGCCTCGATCGTGCCGAGGTCCAGCGTGTAACCGCGCCGCGCGAAGCGGCGGACGGCTTCATCGCCCAGTTCGAGGAGCGTACGGGTGTCATGCATCGGTCAGCAGCCTTATCGCTTGTAGGTGGTGCCTCTAGACGACAGACAGTAGCAAGGCCCCCGCACCCGACCCACCGCATTAGCCACCGCCCCGCTTCGCGACGAGTGGACGCGTTTTGCCGCTGCAAGGCCGCCTGCACCTGACAGGCAGCGGACGAGCGGCAAAACGCGTCCACTCGTCGCGAAAGGGAGACGCGCCAAGGAACGTACGACCCTCAGCCCTCGACGGGATATGCGGCCGGATTGGCCTTGCGGTATTTCTCGGCCTTGCGGCGGATCGAGTTGAAGGCGCCGGTGAGGCCCATCGCCTTGCGGACCTCGAAGACGACCTGCTGGACCTCCTTGCGGGTCTTCTCCGTGCCCTCGACGATGATCTGGTCGATCAGGCCGGTCTGCGACTCGAACTTGGCCCGGCGCTCGCGCATCGGATCCAGGAACAGGTTGATCGCGATGGCCAGCTTTTCCTTGACCTCGACGTCCCCGACCTTGCCGGCCTGGTAGCGCTCCTTGAGGTCGGCCACCTCGGCCAGGTTCTTGTTGAAGACGTCGTGGTAGATGAAGACCGGGTTGCCCTCGACCTTGCCGGGGATATCGGCCCGGATCCGGTTGGGATCGGTGTACATGCCGGTGACCTTTTTGCGGACCTCGGCCTCGGTGTCCGACAGGTAGATCACGTTGCCGATCGACTTGCTCATCTTGCCCTGGCCGTCGGTACCGATCAGCGTGGGTACGTCGCTGGTGACCAGCTCCGGCACCGGGAACACCTCGCCGTACAGGTGGTTGAAGCGGCGGGCGATCTCGCGGGTGATCTCGACGTGCGCGTGGTTGTCCTTGCCGACCGGTACGACGTGCGCCTTGACGCAGAGAATGTCCGCCGCCTGCAGCACGGGATAACCCAGCAGGCCGTACGGCATCTCGTCCTTCTTGGCGTCGCGGGCCATGTCCTTCAGGCTCGGCGTGCGCTCGAGGCGCGGTACGGAGACGAGGTTCTGGAAGAGCGTGTTGAGCTCCATCACCTCGGGAATCGCCGACTGCAGGTAGAACGTCGCCCGGTCCGGCTCGATCCCGGCCGCGAGCGAGTCGATCACCAGGTGCCGCGCGTTCTCCGAGACCTGGGCGATGTCCTCGCGGGTGTTCTTGGTGGTGAGCATGTGCAGGTCGGCGATGATCAGGTACGTCTCGTACTGATGCTGCAACCGGACCCGGTTCTCCAGGCTGCCGACGAAGTGACCGAGGTGGAGCTTTCCGGTCGGGCGGTCGCCGGTGAGCATGCGCTGGTCGGTCATCAAAGGCCTTTCGCAGGTACGAGGGATCCGCGGGGAAGTCTGCCAGACCGCGAGCCCTGGACACGGGCTGGCCCTTGAGCGCCGCGATCCGGTCAGACGCCGCGCAGGTGTGGCTTGCGCTGATCGAAGAACAAGCCGGCGGGCGGCTCCTCCACCGGCAGGGGCGGGATCGGGTAGTCGGTGTGCTTGCCCCGGCAGCCCGCGAACGGGCCGTCCGGACTGAGCAGCATCATCATGTGCGGGTCCGCGTGGTCCCGCCACCAGACCGACATCCCCGTCGCCGGATCGAGGCGCAGGTGCTCCCAGGCCCGCCAGATGGCGTCGAGCCGGCTCAGCGCCTCCGCGTGCCGGAACCACTCGGGGCACCAGATCGCGTTCTGCCCGAGCCGGCGCGTGTAGAGGTGGACCAGCCGGTCCGACACGAACGACGCGACATGCGGGTAGTAGAGCTCCTGCTCGCCTTCCACTGCGCTATCCCTTTCCAAGCTGCACGAGTGTGACCACCGGCCCTACCGACCTACCGGGCCCTACCGACCTATCGGCCCCAGGGCTGGCCCTGCGGCGGCTGCTGCGGACCACCCTGGTACGGCGGCGGCATCCCAGGCTGCCCCGGCTGACCCATCCCGGGATGACCGGGCTGGCCGGGCTGACCCGGGTGAACCGGCTGGCCCGGCGCCGGGTAGCGCTGGCCTGGATTCATCTGGGTGCGCTGGCCCGCGTTGATCCACGGGTTCTCCGCGCCGGTGAGCTGGCCCTGCCGTGATGCGCCCGGGTCGTGCCGCGCGAACGAGGCCTTGACCGCCGCCGCGTCGGGACGCGCCATCCACGGCACGGTCCGGACCATGGTGGCCGGAATACCCGAGGGGAAGACGACGGCCCGGCCGGGCGGCATCGAGGCGAGGTCGGAGACCTCCATGATGTTGTGCCGCTCGACCTGACGGCTGTGCGAGCGCTCGCCCTTGCTGTACGACACCGAGTTCGAGTTGATGTCGTAGTCGCCGATGAGCTTGCTGAGCCGTTCGAGGAACGCCGCGTCGGACACACCACCGCCGTACACCCGGATGTTGGCCGAGGACCAGAGCTTCTCCATGCCCTGCTCGCCCCAGCATTCGATGCCCTGGGCCCACGACTGCAGGATGGTCATCAAGATGATGCCGCGGGAACCGAAGTGGCTGTACAGGTCGGGCAGGTTCTTCCAGCGGCAGACGTTCGCCGCCTCGTCCAGGACGCCGACCAGCGGGCTCGGCATCCGGCCGCCCGGGCACTGCTTCGCGTACTCCTCGGCGGCCTCGACGATGGCCACGGTCAACGCGGCGACCAGCGGGCCCGCCGTACCGATGCCTTCCTTGGACAGGCTGTACAGCGTGCCGCCTTCACGCACGAAGCGGTGCGGGTCGAACTGCGGCCGGTGGTCGTTGTGCCCCTGCGGGGTGACCCAGCGGGTGACCTTGCGGTTCAGCATGAACTGGACCTTGGGCATCGCCGTACCGAAAACACCGGCGCGCTGCTTGTCCGGCAGGCTGAGCGTGCTCTGCATCTGCTGCGCGGGCAGCTCGTAGCCCGGGATGGACGACAGGATGCGGGCCGGCTCGTCGTTCAGCTGGTCGGCCAGCCACAGGTAGACCTGGGTGATCGGCTTGTTGCCGAGGGCCGCGGCCAGCAGCATGCCGGCCAGCAGGTCGGTCGCCATCGTGTCGAAGTACGCGTCGGTGCGGGCGCCTTCGACCCGCTGGCTGGCGACGATGTGGTCGGCCAGCTGGCGCGCGGTGACCTCGTCCTTGACATAGCTGAGCGGGTTCCACCACCAGGTCGGTTCCTCGCCGCAGACCTCCTGCGGGTCGAACACCCAGACCGGGCCCTTGGCCGAACGGGGATCGCGGGTGGCGTCGACGATGTCGCGCTTGTTCGAGGTGGCGATCACCGCGCCGGGTGCGTCGAGGATGGCCGGTACGGCGCGGGAGGTGGTCTTACCGGTACGGGGACCCCAGATGTCGACGTGCATGTCTTCCCAGGACCCGAAGATCTCGAGGTCCCCGAAGACCGTGCGGCCGATGAACACACCCGGGCCGGAGTGACCGGTGCCGAGCCGGTTCGCGATCTCCTGGGCGCCTTGGCGGGTGATCTTGTGCAGGTCGTTGCGCTTGCCCATGAGCGAGGCAGAGCGGTCCACCCGGGACTTCGGCGTACGGACCCGGCGGAGCGCGAGCACGGCACCGAAGATGATGGCCAGCAGCAGCACCACCTCGATCACCAGGATGGCCGTGGCCGCGCCGGACCACTCGAGGTTGCCCTGAATGAGGTCCGAGACGACGCTGATCGGGTTACTGCCGGGACCAGGCCGGCCGTCGAGCTTCGCCGCGATCGACAGCGACGACCACAGACCACCGACGACCAGCACGAACAGGCCGATCGCCGTGAACAGCGCCAGTGTCTCCGGCCCGAGTCCGCCCGGCCCGGTGCTCCGCTTGCCCTGTGCCACTACTCATCAACTCCGATTTTGGCGGCGACCCGGGTGCTCGGGTCGGGGGGAGGCAGCATGGTCGGATCGTCGAAGGTGTACTCCTCGATGACCTCTTCGGTACCGTCTTCCTTCAGCTCGACCTTCAGCGGCCGGCCGTCGTCGCCGGTCTTCCACAGCTTGTTCGTGTCGTTGATCTCACGCTCGACCGAGGTCAGGCCGACGTGCACCGGAATGCCCGGCCGCCCACCGACCTTGATCAGGAAGTTACCCCGCCCAGGGGGCGCGGCCTCCTCACCGGTCGCGGGGTCCCAAGCGGGCGGGTCCTGCCAGCCGATGAGCATGTTCTGCTCCTCGTCGGACAGCGGTACCACCGCGGTCAGGTTCTCCATCTCGGCCCGCGGCAGACCGCCGCAGATGACCATGCCGGACCGCTCGACGAAGCCCTTCGCCTTCATCCGGTCCTCGCTGTGCTCGAGCGCCAGCAGGTCGGACATCGTGTGCGAGATCATCGCCATGCCGACACCGCGCTGACGGTTCAGCCGGGTCAGCGCGTCGACGCGGTCGACCAGACCACGACCGGCCCGCAGTACCCGCCACAGCTCGTCGAGAATGACGAAGTAGTGCCGGCGCGGTTCCAGCCCGGCGTCGGCCAGGGCCTGCGCGACCGCGACGGCGCCGAAGCCGTACGACCAGCAGGCGAGCAGTACGGCGGCCTGCAGGTTGGTCTCGGAGTCGTCGATGTTCGACACGTCGAAGACGACCGGGCGGTCCATCTTCATCGGGTTGTCGGTCTGCTCGGAGAAGATCTCGCCGAGCCGGCCACCACCGACCAGACCGATCAGCGAGGCCTCGAGGCCTTCGGTGATCTGGCGGTACCGGTCGAGGCTGCCGCGGTCCAGGGCCACGTCGCGAACCCGGTCCGGCGCTTCCTGAACGACCTGCAGCAGGTCGCGCAGTACCGGCGTTCCCTCGTGGCGCTCGTCGAGCACCTTGAGCGCCTCGTCGAGGATCGTCTCCTCGCGGTCGCTCGGCGGCGCGGATCGCATGATCGAGATCAGCGCGGACACCATCGTCTGGCGACGGCCGTGCGCGTCGGCCTGAATGGCCTGCCGGGCCGAACCGGTGAGCCGCAACGCCGCCGACCGGGATTCGCCCGGGTCGAGCACGTTCAGGTGGCCACGGCCACGACCGAGCTCGATGACCTGGCCACCCAGGGCCGTGACGAGGTCCTTGTAGTCGGGCTTGAGGTCACCCAGCACCAGCGGCATCACGCCATAGCCCGCGAGGCCGAGCGCCATCCGCCGGGTGATAGTTGATTTGCCAAGCCCGGGCTTGCCCAGTACGAACATGGACGGGTTCGAGATCAGCTTGGCCCGCATGAACCAGCTGATCGGATCGCAGCACATGGTCGCGCCGGAGATGATGTTCCGCCCGATCGGTACGCCGACCATCGGGCTGCCGGTGCCGGCCGCGAACGGCCACATTCCGCAGACCTGCACCGTCGTACCGCGCCACTCGTCGGCCGCCTGCACGTACGTCGAGTAGCCGCCGCCGGGATTCGGCCAGCCGCGCGGGCCGGGTCGTTTGCCGCCCCGGTTCGGGTCGACGGGCGTCTTGTCCTTCTTCTTGCTCACAGCGACTCCCGCTTTGTCACAGGGACTCCCGCAGGCCGGCGGGTACGGAGAGGTGGCTCGGCAGTACCAAGCCGAGCGGAAGGGCGGCGGCGAACGCGGAGTCCTGCGAGCCGTAGGCCGGCCGGAGCAGGATCCGGGCGGTCGCGCCCAGGTTGTCGATGGCGGCGACCATGTCCGGGATCTGCTCCGCGGACATCACGGTGCCGGTCACCACCATGCCGAAGTTGACCAGACCCGCGCCGCGAGCCTCCTCCTGCGCCGTACGGTCGGCGGCGCGGGCCTCGGCCATCGCGCGGGCCGACGGCCGCGAGGACGAGGTGGCCCGGAACGAGGCGTTGCGCTTGTCGGCCTCCACCATCCGGGCCGCGGTGGCCGCGTCCAGCGGGCGGTAGAGCAGGGTGACGCGCTTGCGGTCGATGTCCGGGTGCGGGCCGACCAGCTGCGACAGCACCGAGGAGAAGACCTCGCCGCGTGGCGCCTGGGTCATCATCCAGGTCACCGACCAGGCGGTGTCGTGGCGGTACTTGTCCCAGAAGGCCTGCGCGCCGGCCGGGCCGACGTCGGTCCAGGACAGCTCCGGCGACATGCCCTGGCTGCGGGCCTCGTCGATCAGCACGGCCGAGGCCGGGTCGTATGCGATTCGCACGGTCTCGCACAGCTCCTGCGCGGTGACCGGGCGGGCGGCGCCGGCACCGGTGGAGTTCAGGCTCTGGGTCAGCGCGGGCAGCCGGGAGGCCAGTTCGCGGCCGACGTCGTCGTCCTTGCGCTTCTTGCCGTTGCGGTCGACACCCTTGAAGGTGAGGGCGACCCGGGCCGAGACCAGCGCCGAGCCCTCCGGGTAGGTCTGCACGACCTCGGTCAGCATCGCCCGGGCGATCGCCGGGGTGCCGTCCTGCATGTTGTGGCTGACCTCACGGCGCAGCCGCGTACCGGTGTCGGGCGCGCTCTCAACCGTGACCGAGGCGGCGATGATGCCGGGCTCGTGGCCGAGCGAGGCGAGCCACTGGCCCCAGTGCGCGACCCAGACGTCGACCTGGTCCTCGTCGACCAGCGACGCGCCGTCCGGCTCGGCGTTGATCACGATGGTGAAGTGCCGCGTGCTGGGGTAGTAGAGCAGCGCGAACGGACGGCCGTAGGAGTCCTGGTACTCGCTGAGCTGCGAGGCCGCCGCGAGACCGGGCAGCTGGAACTTGCCCCACGCGGTACGGCCGAGCGGCCCGGAACGGTAGATGTTCTGCTTCGTCATGACTGCTCGCTGCCATCCAATACGGGTCGACATCCGCTGCAACGCGGACTTTCCGTGCTTGTCCTTCGTCATCAACATCAGCAACGCGACGCCGACGATCACCGCGACGACGATGGCGGCCTTCATGCCACCGACCATCATCGCGATGATCATCATCACCAGGCCGCCCATCATCAGGCCGGTGCCCAGCATGCCCATGCCGGCGATACCCGCCGACGCGGGGCGACGCCAGTTGCCGTAGGTACGCGCCCGGGGCGCGGTATCAGCCGTTGCCACTTGGTCCCTCGTCCATCGCTCGGTCATCGGCGCCGGAGGCCACTGCCCCGTCGGCCATCTGCTTGGTGGTGTCCGCCACCTTCTTGGCAGCCATGATCGCAACTACCGCGATCGCGGCCGGACCCGCGGCCGCCGCGGCGCCACCAGCGGCCGCGCCACCAGCGGCACCACCGGCCGCACCGCCACCCGCCGCGGTACCACCGGCGGTCGCACCACCAGCGGCGGCACTGCCACCAGACGCACTGGCACCGGCCGTCGCGCCGCTCGAGCCGCCGGTGGTGGCCACCGAGGCGCCGCCACCGGTCGCGGTGGCACCGGCACTACCCGAGGAACCGCCGGAGGGCGCCTGCGCACTACCGGACGGATTCCCGCCGCCGCCGGACCGGCCACCGGACGGACCGCCGGACTGCCCGCTGGGCTGGTTCTGCGAAGGCGCGCGCCGGGACTGGCCGGTGTTGACCGAGCCGGTGGGCCCACCACCGCCGCCACCGTCCGCACCCTTGGCCATCTGGTCGGCCATCTTGCCGGCCAGGCCGCCCATCATGGCGCCGAGACCCGGGCCGCCCGCCGTCGCCGCCACCAGCGGGGTGAGGAAGCGCATCAGCGCGGGCAGGGCGAACAGGGCCAGGAACATCATCATCAGACCCGTCACGCTGTGCACGAGGGCCTTGCCGAGCTCGTCCAGGCTCTCGTACTCCCAGGGCTTCTTGACGCCCGCGGAGCTGACCATCTTGATGCAGGTCGCGTAGATCAGGGCGGCGACCGGTTTGTAGAGCAGGAACGCGGTCAGCCAGGTGATGACCCGTTTGAACCAGGCCTTGCCCATCTCGGTGTTCGTGAATGCGGCAGCCAGCGGGAAGATGCCCATCAGCAGTACCAGCATGCCGTTGCGCACGATCAGCAGCACGATCTGGATCAGCGATCCGATGATCGCCAGGATGCCGAGAATGATCGCCAGCGCGATACCGGCCGGGCTGCCGACCACGAGCCCGGACACGATCATCGCGGCGATCGCGTCACCGAATCCGCCGCCGTCGAGGGCGGCCTCCATCACCTCGGTCGAGAACGAGTCGCCGGCCGAGATCAGCAGCGAGACGAACGCGATACCCGCGGTGCTGACGATGGTCAGCGTGAGCAGGCTCTGCAGCAGCTCGCGAACCGGTTCGCCGCGATGGGTGAACGCCATCCGCGCACCGGCGATGATCACCGAAATGACCGCGACACCGGCCACCACCGGCATCAACTGCGCGTTGATGAAGGCGATCTCCGCGCTGGCCTGACCACAGGGATTGCTGGCGCCACCGGTGCAGTCGGGATTTGTCGTCACCGCCGTGCGGATGATGTCCGGGTCCATCCAGAAGGTGCCAAGGGTGACCATGATCGAGTTCACGGCCTTGGAGATCAGCTCGACGATCGGATCGAAGATCAAGTGGATCAGTCCCTTGATGGCGAGGTCCAGTACCGCTGAGACCATGTCGATGAGGCATTGGCCCCAGGTCCAAGGACGCCAGCTGCATTCCGCGAGGGCGATCAGGTTCGCGACCATTTCAGCTCCCTCCGGGCGGTGAAACCAGTCTGAGCAGGGCGGGCAGGGCGATGATCGACAGCGCCATCATCATCAAGCCGGTGAGTACGTTCACCAGGCTGTCCTGGTTTCCGGCCAGCATGATCGCGGTGGCGTAGATCAGGGCGGCGAACGGCTTGTAGGCGATGAACGCGATCAGCCAGCCACAGCAGCGCTTGAACCAGGCCTTGCCCATCTCCGTGTTCGTCGCCGCCGCGGCCAACGGCAGTATGCCGACCAGAAGGATCAACATGCCGTTGCGCACCAGCATCATGATGATCTGCAGGAACGACATCAGCACCGCGGCGAAGCCCAGCACGATGATCAGCGGCAAGGTGAACATCGGCTGCGTGGCCATCGGGCCCGCGATCATCTTGACCAGGTTCTCGGCGAAGCCCATACCGGACTCCTGCACCGCGCGGTCGATGAACTCCTTGGCCAGCAGGTCGCCGGCCTCGGTCAGCACCGTGACCATCGCCACGCCACCGAGGGTGACGATGACCAGGGTGAGCATGCTGCGCAGCAGCTCCCGGGCCGATTCGCCGTGGTGCTGATAGGCCATCCGGGCGCCGCCGATGATCATCGCGACGACCGCCACGGCGGCGGTCAGGAACAGGGTCTGGCCGCGCATGAACGAAACCGTCGCGACCGGGCTGTAGTTGCCGCCTTCGCTGGCGTGCAGGGTCGGCACGTAGATCCACAGCGAGCCGACCGCCTTGATCACGCCACCGACCGCGTCGGCGATGACACCGGCGAACATCTTGTAGATCAGGTTCCAGAAGCCGGCGAAGACCGCGTCGACGGCTTCGCCGAGTTTCCTGGTCACGCAGCCGGGCCAGCTGAGCGGGTTGTACTTACTGCACAGCACGATCATCGAGGCGACCATCAGGCCCCCTTCGGAGCGACGAAGCGAAGCAGGGCGGGCAGGGCGATGACCGCGAGCAGCATCATCGTCACGCCCGTGATGATCTTCATCATGTCGCCCTCGGGGTTCCCGGCGAGGTTCAGCGCGGTCGCGTAGATCAGCGCGACGACCGGTTTGTAGACGATGAACGCGACCAGCCAGCCGACGACCCGCTTGAACCAGGCCTTGCCCATCTCGGTGTTGGTGGCCGCGGCGGCCAGCGGCAGCACCCCGGCCAGCAGGATCAGCATGCCGCTGCGCACCAGCATGAAGATGACCTGGATGAAGCTGCTGATGATCGCGATCAGGCCGAACATCAGCACGATCGCCAGTCCCGTACTGGGATGGACCATGGGGTTCACGACCAGATCGGCCATTCGCTCGGCGAAGGTCTGACCGCTGGCGCCGAGCGACGCGTTGATCACGTCCCGGGCGATCGAGTCGGCCAGCTGCGTCAGCAGAGTGACCATGGTGATACCGGCCGACGACACGACCAGCAGGGTGCCGAGGCTCTTGCCCAGCTCACGCAGCGGTTCGCCGCGGCCGTGCCAGGCCATCCGGGCGCCGGCGAGAATGACCGAGACGACGCCGATCGCGGCCACCAGCCAGACCGTCTGCTGCTCGACGAAGGTGATCGTGGAGGACGCCTGACCGTCGTTGGTCAGCGAGATCGTGGGCAGCCGGATCCAGAAGGTGCCGATCGTCTCCAGCACCAGCTTGACCGCCTCGGCCACGACCCACTTGATGGCCTTCAGAATGATGTCGAGCAGGCCACCGAGCACCTTGCTCACCGCGAAGCTGAGGAACTCTTCGAGGCAGTCACCCCAGTTGGTGAGCGAACAACCGAGGACGATCATCAGGCGCCTCGGAACGATACGTACCCGTCGAGAGAACCGAGCACGTCGGGATCACCGCTGATACTGCCGTCGGAACGCAACGCCAGCTTCCAGTCGCCACCGGACCAGCGCATCGACACGACCAGCCCGGCCACCTTGTCCACCTCGCCGCCGGACTGCACGGCCACGGACACCAGCGCCCGGTCCGGGGCGTAGTCGAGAATCTTGAAACCGACGAACTGCACCTGCGCGGCGCCACCGACGATCGGCGTCGGGCTCAGCCGGGCCGCCTTGGCATCGGCCAGCGCCCGGTCGCGCCCTGCTCCGGGCACCACCCGCTGCCGGATCACCCGCTCGGCGTTCTGCCCGTCCTGGACCTGCGCCAGCGTGTTCATCGCCGCGAAGACCGCACCGATCGGGGAGTGCGCGTAGCAACTGCGGATACCGGACCCGTCCCGCACCTGCGGGCCGATGGTGGACTTGAACGGCACCAGGATGCCGCCCTCGAAGGTCCAGGCGACGCCGATCGGGGCCACCGAGGTGATCCGCTGATCACCCGGCTTGATCCCGCACGCGCCCGGCCGCGGCGAAGTGGTTGCCGTGGGCACCGGGTCGGTCGGCGTCGGATCGGTCGGCGTCGGGTCCGCGGTCGCCGGTGGGCCGGTCGGGTCGGTGGTCGGCGCGACCGTCTCGGACGGTACGCCGGTCTTCGGACCCGTGGTGTTGTCGTCGGGGCCGCCCAGCACGATCCATGCCAGCGCGCAGATCGCGATGGCGGCGACGACGATGATCGACGCGATGAAGCCCCTGGAGCTCCAGGGGCTCTCACCGTCGGTCAGGTCGTCGCCGTCATCGGACTTGCTGAAGATCGCCACGGGCACCCGTTCGTTGGTCGCGTCAGATCAGGGCGTTGACGAGGCCGGCGGCAGAGCCGACCACGATGCAGCCCGCGAGCACCCAACCGAGCCGGGCAGCGTGCTCGCCACCCTCACCACGACGCTGGCCGAGGGCCATCATGCCGCCGGCGATGATGACGCCCAGCGCACAGACCGCGAAGGCGAGCCAGGTGACCCAGCCGATCACCGTGGTGATCTTGCCCTCGGTGTCGCCGGGGGCGGTGCCGGCACCCGGGTCCGGCACGCCGACGGGAATAAACGTCAGGACCTTCGGCGGAACCAGTTCGAGCAGAGACATCAGATGACCTTTCAGTACGAAGCGGGGTAGACCGCTTGGTTCGACGCACGGAGCGCGTAAATGGATTCAAGAACTTCGAAAACCTCGTCGGGCGTGTTGTCGGGCGTCGGATCCTCTCCCCGGCGCCACTCCTCGATCCACGGGATATCCCACACCCGTGGCACACCGCCTCCGACGATGTCGGCGAAGTCGTCGAGCACGCGCGGCAGTCTGCCCGGCGCGTCGGCGATCAGGACGAGTCCCAGCACGCTGACCCCGCTCACCACTCCGGAGGCCCACTCGGTCGCCGCCCGCTGTGCGGCCCGTAGACCATAGGCGTGCGTGCGGGCCACCAGCACGATGGGGGTCGGTACCGGGGGTGGCGGGATCGGCCAGCGATGGCCCGCCGCGTGCGTCCCCGGCAGCAACCGGGACATCGTGGTCTCCCCCGACCCGCCATGTACTCCCAGCCACCACAGCGTGTCGGCGGCGGGAATCGCGAACTTCGGCAACCGCTCCTCGGGAGCGGGCGCCGGTACGCCGTACTGGGGGGCCTGCGCACCCAGTTGCTGGTGCGGTACAGGCTGGGGCTGGACCGGTGGTGGCACCGGCCCTGGAGCCGGCACCCCGGGGCCCTGCGTCTGGCGGGTCCACGGATTGTGCGGCTGAGTCACAGTCGCCTCCTCTCAAGGGGGTCAGGGCGTCGCGGCCCAAGACATTCTCCCGCCTCTCGGAACACCGTGTGACGACTGGTCCACAGGACAGGGATTTTGTACCTCGTCTCGGGGTCACGACAACCCTGATCGGTTGATTGTCCACAACCTGTGTCCGAAGCGGTGGAAGTGGCTCACCGATAGGCCCGGCGGCATGCTAGAAACGAGCGGAGGCTCCGATCACCGAGACGGAGTCAGCCGACGAGGGAGCAAGGTGGCGGACAAGGGCATCCCGTCGTGGCCGAAGGTCACGATCCGGTTGTACGACGCCCATAACGGCGAGGTGAAGATCGCCGGCCGTAGTCACCCGGTGGTCGATCAGGATCCCCGCCAGGCGGCGCTGGCGCTGGTGGCCGATCGGGCCGCGCAGCTGGGCCGCCCGGTCAAGGCGACCGCCGTCGAGCCCGACGGTACGTCGTGGCCGCTGGTGATCCACCCCGACGGCTCGGTGGACTCGATCGCGCCCGAGGTCGGCCGTGGCCGCGGCCGCGGCGGCAAGGCGGTGTGGCCGGTCTACCTGGCCATCGGCGTCGCGCTCGTCCTGCTGGCCGGCACGCTGACCTATCTGCTCGTCATCCGCGACCGGGGCCCGAAGGAGCCTCAGGCGGTATCGACGACCCTGCCGCCGTTGCCGGAACCCTCGATCAAGCCCGATATTTTCCAGGCCCGGCCGGTACCGACCGGCTGGACCAGTTCGGCCGCCTGGACCGTTGACCTGATGCCGAACACCACCCCGGCGGTCTCACCCGACGGCAAGCAGGTCGCCCTCATCACCAACGACGCCAAGGTCGCGGTACTCGACGCGAACGGCAAGGTGCTCTGGCAGGACAAGGTGAACAAGAGCTCGAAGAGCCCGGTGTTCACCACGATCGACGGCAATCCGGTGGTGGCGGTCGTTTCCGACGACTACTTCTCCTACTGGCCGCGTGAGGGAGCCACCGGCACGTTCATCAAGTTGCCTTCCACTACGCAGGTGCAGTTCTACGGCTCGTCACCGTTGGTCGTGAACAAGCAGGGCACCTTCGTCGTCTCCGGTGAGTCGCTGCGCCCGATCGACGCGGCGCAGATCCCCCGCGAGGCCAGCGTGCTGCTCGCCGAGGGCCAGCAGGTGCTCGTCTCCCGCTACTACGGCCCGTGGTGGTTACTCGAGCCGGACAAGCCGCCGGTCGAGGTGAAGCCGAAGGCCCCGCCCGGCTCGAACGGCCAGGTCGAGCGGGTGGTGCTGGCCAGCGCGGGTCGCGTCCTGGTGCTTTGGAAGACCAAGGGCGAGAACGTCGTACCGGTTGTGCACAACACCAAAACGGGCGCGCCGGCGGCGATCTGCCAGCCGACCACGGCCTCGAACGCGGCCAGCGCCAAGTGGATCCCGGACCCCGAGGGCAAGGTGGCCGGGTGGGGAACCTGCGTGATCAGCGTGACCACCAACAAGATCTACACCGTCGCGGGGCTGGAGCCGCTGAGCGCGGCCGGCGGCAAGATCTACGGCCGGCTGAACACGAACGGCACCATCGTCACGCCGGGCCAGAACCCCAAGCCGACGGAGCTGAACATGGCCCGTCCGTGGGGTATCGCGGGCAACAAGGCGATCGTGCTGCACGAGAACGTCATCTACGCCCTGACCCCGGCCTGACAGATGCGCCGCTCACAGACCGCACGTCACTGGCTGACCGCGCTGGTGGCGTCTCTTGGGCTGGTGCTGCTGCCTGGCTCGGCCTGGGCCGCCGATGACCCGCCGGTACCGCAGTGGCCGTCCGTGCAGCCGCCCAACAGCAGTTCCACCAGCAGTGACCCGCCCGCGCAGGCCTGGCCCTCGGTCGAACCACCCGCCAGCTCCAACGCCAGCGATCCACAGCCACCCGCCTGGCCCGTGCCCGAACAACCCTGACCCCCGCCGTACGCCGTCCACCTGTCGCCCGGTTGCCGCCGGGTGCCGGGTGTGGCTGGACGCCGCTGGACGCCGCCGGGCGTGGCTTGCCAGTGCGCCTGGGTTCGCGGTTGGTTCTGGGTAGACGAGGCGAAAGGCCCGCTGCCCCTTTCGGGGCGGCGGGCCTTTCGTTACTGCGAGTGCTATCGGGCCGGTCGATCAGACCGCGACGACCTCGAGGCGCACGGTGGCGGCCACGTCCGGGTGCAGCTGCACCGAGACCTGGTGACGACCGGTGGTCTTGATCGGCGACGCGATGGTGATCGCGCGCTTCTCGACCAGCGGGCCACCGGACGACTTGATCGCGCCGGCGACATCCGCCGGGGTGACCGAACCGAACAGGCGACCGGTCTCGCCGGCCTTCACCGCGAGCTTGACGCCGAGCTGCTCGAGCTGGTTCTTGACCTCGCTCGCGTGCTCCTTGCCCTGGATCGCCCGGGCGTCACGCGCCCGCTTGATCGTTTCGATCTGCTTCTCCGCGCCACGGGTCCAGCCAATGGCGAACCCACGCGGAACGAGGTAGTTACGGCCGTAACCGTCCTTGACCTCAACGATGTCGCCGGGGGCTCCGAGGCCCTCGACCTCCTGCGCCAGAATGAGCTTCATAGGTGGGACCTCCCTCAGCGAGCGGTGCTCGTGTAAGGCAGCAGAGCCACCTCGCGAGCGTTCTTGATGGCGATGGCGACGTCGCGCTGGTGCTGGACGCAGTTGCCCGTCACCCGGCGCGCGCGGATCTTGCCACGGTCGGAGATGAACTTGCGCAGCAGCGCGGTGTCCTTGTAATCGACGTACGTTGCCTTGTCCTTGCAGAAGCCGCAGACCTTCTTCTTCGGCTTCCGAATGATCTTGGCCATTGTGGTGCTCTCTTCCTACTAGAGCCCGGCCTTACGCGTGAACGCCGGCCGGAATGGTCACTATTACCGGTTTGGTGCTGTGCTGATCAGAACGGCGGTTCTTCCATCCCGCCGCCGCCCTGGCTGGCCCAAGGGTCGTTCTGGGGTGCCGACTGGCCACCGCCGCCGCCCGCGGGCGAGGCCCACGGGTCGTTCTGCGGGGCGCCACCGGGCGCACCACCGGGGCCACCGAAGTTGCCCCCGCCGCCACCGCCGCCGAAGCCACCGCCGCCACCCTCGCCGCCGGGACCGGACCGCATGGCCTTGGTCACCTTGGCGGTGGCGCTGCGCAGGCTCGGACCGACCTCGTCGACGTCGATCTCGAAGACGGTGCGCTTCTCACCCTCACGGGTCTCGTACGTCCGGGACTTGAGGCGTCCCTGCACGATGACCCGCATGCCGCGCTGCAGCGACTCGGCCACGTTCTCCGCGGCCTGCCGCCACACCGAGCAGCTGAGGAACAGCGAATCGCCGTCCTTCCACTCACCGGTCTGCCGGTCGTACGTTCTGGGCGTCGACGCGATACGGAAGTTCGCGACGGCCGCGCCAGAGGGCGTGAACCGGAGCTCGGGGTCGTCGACAAGGTTGCCGACCAGAGTGATGGTGGTTTCGCCTGCCATGGGCGTTCCTCCTGCTATCGGGTGTGACTTGGTCTGCGACTATCAGTAGCGGCTGGCGCCGACAGTACCGATGGTGCTGACGACCCCGTGGATCAGTGCTGGTCCGGGCGGATGACCTTGGTGCGCAGGATCGACTCGTTCAGCGTGAGCTGACGATCGAGTTCCTTCACCACGGCCGGCTCGGCGGTCAGGTCGATGATGGCGTAGATGCCTTCGGCCTTCTTCTTGACGTCATAGGCCAGCTTGCGGCGGCCCCAGATGTCGACCTTCTCGACCGTTCCACCTTCCTTGCGGACGATGTTCAGGTACGTGTCGAGGGACGGCTCAACGGTGCGCTCTTCGAGCTCAGGGTCGAGGATCACCATGACTTCATAACGACGCATGCGCGAACTCCACCTCCTTCGGACTTGGCGGCCACGGTCTCTCCGTGGCAGGAGGGCGATGCGGTCCTCCCACCGGCATCCGTCGCCGGCGGTCAGAAACGAACCCGGTCGATGGACCGGGCCCACGGAAAGAATACCAGCGTACGGACACCGCCTTGACCATTCATCCACAGGCCATTTCCCGCCCGCGGACCCTCGATCAGGTCACAAATGCGACCCAGTCGCAGATTATCGTCGCGTCATGAAGCTCACCACACTCACCGGCAGCGAGACCGCACCGATCATCGACGACCTCGACCAGCTCTACCGCGCCGTCTTCAGCGCCCCGCCCTGGAACGAGGAACCGGCCGAGCTGGACACCTTCCGCGGCCGGCTCGAGGAGAACCTCGCCCGCCCGGGCTTCCGCCTCGTCACCGGGGTGGTGGACGGCGAACTGCGCGGCTTCGGCGCGGGCTGGGCCACCGAGCCACCGTTCCGCCGTGATCGCGCCTACGGCACGGTGTACGACGAACTCGGCGCGGACCAGGTCGAGCGCCATCTGCTCGGTGCCTTCGAGGTCGACGAGCTGGCGGTTCATCCCGCGAGCCAGGGTCTCGGCCTCGGGCGCGCCGTACTGAGCACTCTGTGTGCCGGTGAGCCGTCCTGGCTGCTGACCGCGCGCCGCGCCCTCGACACGGTCGGGTTCTACCGCCGGATCGGGTGGCAGGAGCTGCCGGCGCAGGTCCCGAATCCGCGACTGGTGGTCTTCATCAGCCCAGCGCCTTCCACCGCGGCCGGCGCCGCGTCTTCCACCGAGGCCGGCGCCGCGTCTTCCAGCGAGCCGCAGGCGTAGTCCGCGAGTGGCCGCGAAAAACTGTCGGCGCGGGCTAATAGGGTGAAGCAATGAGCTTGAAACTGGGTGCGCACGTCGATCAGGAGAACCCGCTGGCGGAGGCCGCCGACCGGGGCGCCGACGTGGTGCAGTTCTTCCTCGGCGACCCGCAGGGCTGGAAGGCCCCGGTGGTCGCCTATCCCGGTGGCGCCGCCGAGCTGAAGGCCGCCGCAGAGCAGGCCGGTATCGACTTGTTCGTGCACGCCCCCTACGTGCTGAACGTTGCCACGCTGAACAATCGCATTCGCATCCCCAGCCGCAAGATCCTGCAGCAGCAGCTCAACGCGGCCGCGGAGATCGGCGCCAAGGGCCTGATCGTGCACGGTGGCCACGTCGGCAAGGGTGACGATCCCGAGGCCGGGTTCGACAACTGGCGCAAGTGCATCGAGCGGGCCGAGCTGGCCGTGCCACTGCTGATCGAGAACACGGCCGGCGGGGAGAACGCCATGGCCCGCCAGCTCGACCGGATCGCGCGCCTGTGGGAAGCGGTCCAGGCATCGGGCAACGAGCATGTCGACCGCGTCGGCTTCTGCCTGGACACCTGCCACTTCCACGCGGGCGGCGAAGAACTCGCGAGCGTGGTGGAGAAGGTCAAGGCCATCACCGGGCGGATCGATCTCGTGCATGCCAACGGCTCCCGGGACGCCTTCGGCTCCGGCGCGGACCGGCACAGCAACTTCGACGACGGTGAGATCGATCCGGCCGACATCGTCGCCGTGGTCCGCGACGCCGGTGCACCGGTGGTGGTGGAGACGCCGAACAGCGAGCACGGGCAGAAGGCCGATATCGACTTCCTCCGCGCCCAGCTCGGCTAGCTCTTGGGCCGGTTAGTCCTTGGGCCGGATTAGTCCTTGGGCCGGTTGATCCCCGGCCCGGTTAGTCCTTGGCTTGGTTGGCCTCGGCGGTCACGTGGCTGAGCCAGTAGGCGATACCGAACGGCAACAGCACGGCCAGGCTGCCCGCTTCGCGGTTCGGAATCAGGATGTCGGCGCCGATCACCAGCACCAGGCAGACGATCGCCACATGCAAGTACGACGCCTTGCCGCTGAACCGCCCGGCCAGGATGGTCGTGTCCAGCCGGATCCGCCCGAGCGCGCAAGCGACGTACAGACCGGCCAAGGCGAGTAGGCCAACAGCGGCGATGCTGGTGCCGACCCAGGCCACCGGGCCGTAGCCGCCCGCGCTCGCGTCGGCCGCCAGGAAGACGCCCACCAGCAGCGTCAGAACCACGCAGATCCAGTAGACGAGCGCGGTCGAGCGTTGAGCGGGCTGGGAGGACTGATCCGCGGCGGCCATGTCCCGGACGTTATCGCAGCATCGCGCACAACGACGGCAGCGCCCGGGCCAACGCCATCGAGTGCAACCCGTCGAGCCGCTGTTCCCCTACAACCGTGGCGTAGGCCCTCGTCTGCTTGGTGACGCAGGACGGCCGTGACCGGTCGTCGACCGTACGCCGGATCTCCGCGAGCAGTACGGCGTTCAACTGGTCGATCAAGGTGCGGAGCTCCGCCAGGTCCGGGCGTTCCTCCGGCGGGCGAACCTGTCCGACGTCCCACCGGCGGTACCACTCACGCTGAACCAGTTTGTTCGCCTCGATCTGGTCGCGGAAGATCCGTACCGAGGCCTCCGGGTCGATCCCCCATTCCAGGGAAATCCCGGCCACTCGGTCGAGAACCGCCTTCTCTCGCACCGGGTCGTCGATCGGCGCAGGCGTTCCGTACTTGGCCGCCGCCACCTTGTCCGCCAGCACCACCCGCTCCCCGGCAGCCCGCGCGAACGGCAACAACGGATTCCCCGCCTGTACGTCGTACCGAGCCGAGGCAGGCGCTGACGCGGCCGGCGCGGGTATTGCGGGCAAGAGGCCGATAAGGCTGAAGGAGATCGCAGCCACGGCGGTACGCACTAGTGGACGCATAAGCCGAGCAAACCAGGACAACGTCCCAGTAGAACCTCAAGCCGTACTCAGCGGAGGTTCAATCCGCCGTCCAGCAGGATCACCTCGCCGGTCAGATAGGTGTTGGCCAGTACGGCGGCTATTAGGTCCGCGACGTCTTCCGGCTGGGCTGGACGGCGCATAGGGCTTTTGGAGTTCCAGAGCTCGTGGGCCTCGGTCCAGTCCTTCGTGAGCGGCGTGTCCACTAGACCCGGCGCGACCGCGTTAACCCGGACTGACGGTCCTAGCGCGGCCGCGAGCAACTTCGTCGTGTGGTTGAGCGCAGCCTTACTGGCGGCGTACGCGATCGAACTGCCCTTCGGTCGTACGCCGGCATGGCTGGTGACGTTGACGATCGAGCCACCGCCAGGGCGGTCGGAGGCCTGTAGCGCCGGTAGTGCCGCCGTACACAGAAGCCAGGGGGCGATGAGGTTCACGTCGAGCAGACGGCGCCAGTCGGCCGCGGTCAACGCGTCCAGGTCCGCATGCGGCACGGGCCAGCTGATACCCGCGTTGTTCACCAGTACGTCGAGACGGCCGTGCCGGGCGATGGCCTGCTCGACCAGGCCGGTGGCCTCTTCGTCCCGGCCGAGATCCGCCTGTAGGTAGGTGCCGCCGAGCTCATCGGCCAAGGCTTCACCCTCGTCGGCCGAGGTACGGGAGTGCACGATCACGGTCAGACCATCGGCCGCCAGACGACGGGCTGTAGCGGCCCCGATACCCGACGTTGACCCGGTGACAAGCGCGACGAAGCTCATCGGGCCAAGCGTAGGCGCACGGCCGGTTCGGCCAGGCCCACCTGGGCCGGTAACCTGGCGCACCGTGAGTGACTTGTTGATCCGGCCCATCTCCACCGACGACCACGCGGCGTTCATCGCGTCGCGCCCGTCGGCGAGCTTCCTGCAGACGCCTGGCTGGGCGGCGGTGAAGGGTGAGTGGAAAGCGGAGTCACTCGGCTGGTTCGATCCGGCCGCACCGGGTGAGCTGCTCGGTGCCGCGCTGGTGCTGTACCGGCAGATGCCGAAGGTGAAGCGTTACCTCGCCTATCTGCCCGAGGGCCCGGTGATCGACTGGGACGCGATCGACCTCGGCCGGTACCTGCGGCCGCTGGCGGAGCATGCCCGCGAGCAAGGCGCCTTCGGCCTGCGAATGGGCCCGCCGGTACCGACCCGCCGCTGGTCCGCGAAGACGATCAAGGACGCCATCGCCGGTGGTCAGCAGCCGCGCCTCGGCGACGTACGGCCCGACGTGATCGAGCCGTCGGGCGCCACCGTCATCGCGCAGTTGCACGCCCTCGGCTGGAAGGCCCCTCGCGTCGGTGAGGGCTTCGCCGCCGGGCAGCCGCAGTTCGTCTTCCAGGTACCGCTGGGCGGCAAGACCTCCGACGACGTACTCAAGGGCATGAACCAGCTCTGGCGACGCAACATCAAGAAGGCCGACAAGATGGGCGTCGAGGTCAGCCTCGGCAACATCGAGGACCTGAAGGGCTTCCACGCGCTGTACGTCGAAACGGCCGAGCGGGACCACTTCACCCCGCGGCCGTTGCCGTACTTCGTGAAGATGTACGAGGCACTCACCACCCAGCCGCACGGCTGCTGCGATTTCCGGCTCTACAACGCTCACCACGAAGGCGATCTGGTTGCCAGCACCATCTGGATCCGGGTCGGCCAGCACTCGTGGTACTCCTATGGAGCCAGCTCGACCGCCAAACGGGATGTGCGTGGATCCAACGCCATCCAGTGGCGGATGATGTCGGACGCGCTCGAGTCGGGCGCGACCGTGTACGACCTACGGGGCATCACCGACACCTTGGACCCGGACGACCCGCACGTGGGCCTGATCCAGTTCAAGGTCGGCACCGGCGGAGAAGCCGTCGAGTACGTCGGTGAGTGGGATCTGCCGTTGAACAAGCCGCTCTACACCGCATTCGACCTCTACATGAGACGGCGATGACCTGACATGCCCCTGACTCTGCACATCGACCAGGCTCGGTGGCGCGAGCACTTACGTTCCACGTGGAACGAGTCCATCGTGCCGGTCGCCAAAGGAAACGGTTACGGCGTCGGCAATGCCCGGCTGCTGGCCGAATCAGCCGCCCTCGGCGCCCGTACGGTGGCCGTGGGTACCTACGAGGAAGTTCCCAGCGACCCGCAGACCGAGGTCGTGGTCCTGACCCCGTGGCGCCCGTTCGTGCGCAACCAGGTCGGTCCGAACGTGATCCACACCGTCAGCCGGCTGGCCGACCTGGTCTCGATCCCGGCCCGCAGCCGGGTGGTGGTCGAGGTGCAGACCTCGATGCGCCGCCACGGCATCGGCGCGCGCGAACTGCGCCACTCGATGCTGATGAGCTCACTGGACCGGGTCCGCTTCGAAGGCTGGTCCCTGCACTTCCCGATGGGCGCCGGTGGCTACGCGGCGAACATCCGCGAGGCCGCCGAACTCGGCCGCCAGGCGAACGCCGTACGCAAGGGGCCGCTCTGGGTCTCGCACGTGCCGGCGACAAAGCTCGGCGACATCGGCGAAAACGTGCGGCTGCGGATGGGCACGGGCCTGTGGCTCGGCGACCGCGGCGCGCTGACCGTGCGGGCCACCGTGCTCGACGTGCACTCGGTACGCCGGGGCGAGCGCGTCGGTTACCGGCAGCGGCGCGTCGCCGGTGACGGCCACATCCTGGTCGTCTCGGGTGGTACCGCGCACGGCGTCGGCATGGAGGCCCCGACCGCGGCGGCGACCGTCCGGCAGCGCACGATCGCGCTCGCCAAGGGCGGTTTGGACGCGGCCGGCATGGCGTTGTCGCCGTTCACGATAGACGGCAAGCAGCGCTGGTTCGCCGAGCCGCCGCACATGCAGGCGAGCATGCTCTACCTGCCGTCGTCGGTCACCCCGCCGCACATCGGCGACGAGGTCGGCGTCGACGTGCGCTTCACCACCACCTTGTTCGACCAGATCGTGCTGGACTGACCGCCTCGGCCTTCGATCCTCGTCGAAGGCCGAGGCCGGAAACCCGCCTAGTCAAGCGAACGTTTCAGCCCTGGCCGAAGCGGTTTGGCAGGCGCTTTCCGCTGTCTAGCTTCTGTTCTGCCAGCCCGGAACGACCGGGCCGAACGAACGGAGAGCCCAAGTGACCTTCCGACGGAAGCTCGCAGCCACCCTGGTCGGTACCGCGGCCCTGGTCGCCGGTGCCAGTGTCAGCACGCTGCCCGCCAACGCGTGGCCCGGCGACGGAAACTGCGAGAACGGCGAGGTGTGCCTCTACCGGAACGGCTCGCTGGTCGGCGACCTCTGGCCGTCCTCGCCGGGCGGGTGCAGCGGCCAGACCCGGACGGCCTACGACTACTTGCGGAACCGGTCGGCTTGGCCGCAGCGCGCGTGGTCCGGCACCAACTGCACGGGCCGGGCCAACGACTTCCCGTCCGGCACCGAAGGCCCGGTCAACCTCTTCTGGAGCCTCGGCTACGCGGGCTGATCCCGCACTTCGTTTGTCGGATGGACTGCCCGGGTCCGGCCTTCGATCCTCGTCGAAGACCGGACCCGGCGCGCCGCGGTACCGACACTGCCTTTCCAAGCTCATCGAACTGTTTCGGGAACCGCTTGCCGCTTGCTTAGTTTCGGTTCTCCCGAGCCCGGAACCACCGGGCGTCGCTCGAGGGAGAAGCCATGACGATCACCCGGAAGTTCGCCGCCACTCTGGCCGGCAGCGCCGCACTGTTCGCCGGCATCATCGGCAACAGCGCGGTCACCACTCAGCCCGCGGTCGCGAAAGCCACGGCGGCGCACTACAACGGCATCTGCGAGCCCAGCGACGTCTGTCTCTACCGCGGCGGCAGCCTGCTCGTGGACCTGCCCGCGACCGCCGGCGGCCAGTGCCGCGGCGTGAACCCGTACTACGACCACATGTGGAACCGCTCGGTCGTCGCACAGCGCGCCTGGTCCGGAACGAACTGCACCGGCCGGATCGTCGACGTACCGTCCGGCGGCTCGCAGCCGATCAACGCGTTCTACAGCGTCGGTTACGCCGGCTGATCCACGCCGGCAGAGCTTTCCCGGGTTGACTTCATGTGGACATGAAGTTGCACGGTGATGGCATGGCTGACAGAGCTGTGCTGGATCGGATCGAGTCGACGGCCGGTGCCGCGGAACTGCGGGCCGAGTCGTATCGGCTGCTGGACCTTCGGGCCGGGGCGACGGTGGTTGACGTCGGCTCCGGCCCGGGTCTGGCCGCCGCCGAGCTGAACGCGCTCGGGTTCCAGGTCACCGGCGTCGACCCGGACGCACTGGCGCTGGAGCTTGCCCGCGAGCGAGCGCCGGAGGTGACCTTCTCCGTCGGTACGTCGGACGCGCTGCCGCTGGCGGACGCCTCGATCGACGGCTATCGGGCGGCCCGGTTGTTCCACCTGCTGGCCGATCCGGGCCCGACGCTCGCCGAGGCGCGCCGCGTATTGCGCCCCGGCGGGCGGATCGTGCTGGTGGGCCACGACTACGGTTTCCTCGCGCTGGACGCCGCGGATCAGGACCTCACGGACGTCGTACTGCTCGGGCTGGAATCGGCGTGGGTCTCACCCCGGTCCGGCCGGAGCCTGCGCAATCTGCTGATCGACCACGGATTCCGCGATGTCGAGACCGTCGTACACACCGAGGTGGTGACCGACTTCGACGTACTGGCGGACCGGCTCGCGGCGGCGGCGGAAGCGGCGGTCAAGGCCTGCCTCATCACGACGGAGGACGCCGGCGCCTGGCTCGCGGATCAGGCCGAACGAGGCCGCTCGGGCCACTTTCTCGCGGCCTGTCCCACCTTTTTGGCGGCCGGCACGCGCTGAACCTGGAGCTCGCGGGTACCTCGCCCGGTGGACGCATTGACCCGATTCGTGGAGGTGGCGGATGAGCGAGGCAGGGATCAGCTTCCGGGCGGTTGTGCTGGACTCGCCGGATCCCCGGCGGCTGGCCGACTTCTACCGGCAACTGCTCGGGTGGGAGATCCGGGACGACGGCGATACCTGGGTGACGCTGCATCCACCGAACGGCGGGTCACACCTGTCGTTCCAGCGGGAGCCGAAGTACCAGCCGCCGGCCTGGCCGAGTGAGTCCGATCGCCAGCAGATGATGACCCACCTCGACCTCCACACCGACGACCTCGCCAAGGCCGAAGCCCGGGCCACCGAACTCGGCGCCAAGGTGATGCCCTGGCAGCCTCAAGACGACGTCCGCGTCCTGGCCGATCCCGACGGCCACATCTTCTGCCTCTTCACCTGACCCGCCACGGGCAGTCCTGACCCGCCGCTTCACCTGCCCCGCCGCGGGCGGGCCTGATTCCGACCGTCGACGGTCGGAATCGGGGGTGGGCTCGCCAGATCTGCCTGGGTCGACCCCCGAATTTGAAGGTCGACGTGCCAAATCGGGAGCGGAGCTCGGATCGGGCGCGGCGGTCGGATCGGGCGCGGCAGGCCGGATCGGGGGGCGGCAGGCCGGATCGGGGGCGGCAGGCCGGATCGGGGAGAACTCGACGCGGCAGGCCGGGGCGGGCGAGCCCGAGATGTGTGTCCGGCCGGGCCGGGTGTGGGGGTGGGTCGGCGTGTCGGGGGTGGTCAGGTTGGGATTGGGGGATGGTGGGGCTGATGACACCACTGGGACACTGCGCGACGAGGTCTTGACCAAGCGTGAGAGTGATGGGCAGGATCAGCCGCACGCGTGCTGACAACCTTGTCATCGGGGCCGCGTACTTGGCCGTAAATCTGGACAAGGAGTTGGTCGATGTTCTTCCGCCGTCCGCTGGTCCTCCTCACTTCCGTCGGGCTTGTTGTGACAATGTCTCCTATGACCTCAGCAAGTGCCGCCCGTCCGGCTGCCGCCAAAGCGGCGGCCGACACCGCTGCCCAGACCGCCGCGCAGACTCCTACCGCCCCGCAGTCGGCCGCGGCCGCGCGGGCGAGCTTCTTCACCTCGTTCGAGCCCGGGGATCCACAACCCGGACCGGCTGACACCGTTGACACCGGCAAGGGTGCCGGCGGTGTGGAAGGCCCGACGCCGACCGGTATTGGCGGCAGCGAGATGGACAAGGTCACCGCGGTCACCGCGAACGGCGAGAACGCCGGGGCCGGTGAGATCGCCTCAAACGTCGCGGACGGCGACAAGTTCACCAAGTGGCTCGTGTTCGAACCGACCGGCTGGCTGAAGTTCGACCTGTCCGAGGCCGTCACGATCCGCAAGTACGCACTGACCTCGGCGAATGACGCTGACGGCCGGGACCCGCAGGACTGGACGTTGCAGGGTTCGGCCGACGGTACGACGTGGACCACGCTGGACAGCCGTACCGGCGAGGACTTCCCGCAGCGCTTCCAGACCAAGGTCTACGAGTTCAGCAACGAGACGGCCTACAAGTTCTTCCGGCTGAACATCACCAAGAACCACGGCGAGAACATCGTGCAGCTCGCCGACGTCATCTTGTCGAACGGCGCTGCGCTGCCGCCTCCGGGTGAGACCGTCGAGTCCCGGCTGGATTCCGGTCCGACGAGCGCCTACAACGCCCGCGCCCGTACGGGCTTCACCGGCGTGCACTCGTTCCGGTACGCGGGTCACCAGACCACAGAGGGCCGGGGCTACTCCTGGAACAAGATCCTCGACGTCAACCTCAAGGTCGGTAAGACGACCAATCTGACGTACAAGATCTTCCCCGAACATGTCGAGGGTGATCTGACCTACCCGAGCACCTACGCGGCAGTGGACCTCAAGTTCACCGACGGCACCTACCTGAGTGATCTGAAGGCTGTCGACCACCACGGCTTCGGGCTCAGCCCGCGCGGTCAGGGTGAGGCGAAGGGCCTGTCCACCAACCAGTGGAACAACATCGAGGCCGCGATCGGCAAGGTCGCCGCGGGCAAGACGATCGAGAGCCTGCTTGTCGGCTACGACAAGCCGACCGGGCCGGCCGACTTCCGCGGCTGGATCGACGACATCGCGATCAGCTCGGTCGCGAACCTCGCCAGCGACACGGCGACCGCCGCGAAGGCCGCCGGCAAGCACCCGTCGAACCTGGCCATCACCACCCGCGGTACGAACTCCACCGGCGGTTTCTCCCGGGGCAACAACTTCCCGGCCACCGCCGTGCCGCACGGCTTCAACTTCTGGACGCCGGTCACGAACGCCGGATCCCGTTCCTGGCTGTACGAGTACGCGAAGGCCAACAACGAGCAGAACCGCCCGGAGATCCAGGCCTTCTCGATCAGCCACGAGCCGAGTCCGTGGATGGGTGACCGCCAGACCTTCCAGGTGATGCCGTCGATCGCCGATACCCCGACCGCCAATCGGAAGGCCCGGGCCTGGTCGTTCAGCCACGAGAACGAGACGGCGCTGCCGCACTACTACGGTGTCGACTTCGACAACGGCAACTCCGTCGAGCTGGCACCGACCGATCACGCGGCCATCCTGCGGTTTTCGTTTGCCCAGGGCAACGGATCGCTGGTGTTCGACAACGTCAGCAACGACGGCGGTCTGACCCTGGACCCGGCCACCGGCGTTGTCACCGGATACAGCGACGTGAAGAGCGGCCTGTCCACCGGAGCCGGCCGGTTGTTCGTGTACGGCGTGGTCGATCAGCCCGTCGCGTCCAGCGGCAAGCTCACGAACGGCGGCGGCGCGAACGTTGGCGGCTTCTTCAAGTTCGACCCGTCGGTCAAGCAGGTCCACCTGCGTATGGCCACCTCGCTGATCGGTACCGCCCAGGCGAAGAAGAACCTGGAGCAGGAGGTTGCCGGCGCCACGTTCGACAAGGTCAAGTCCGCGGCACAAAAGGCCTGGGACGCCAAGCTCGGCATCATCGAGGTCGAGGGCGCCAGCGCGGATCAGCTGACCACGATCTACTCGAACCTCTACCGGCTGTTCCTCTACCCCAACAGCGGTTTCGAGAACACCGGCACGGTCAAGAAGCCCGTTTATACGTACGCTTCGCCGGTGTCACCCAAGGTCGGTGCGGACACCCCGACCGAGACCGGGTCGAAGATCGTGCCCGGCAAGATGTACGTCAACAACGGATTCTGGGACACGTACCGGACGGTCTGGCCGGCGTACTCGCTGTTCTCGCCTGAGACGGCTACCGAGCTCGTGAACGGATTCGTCCAGCAGTACAAGGACGGCGGCTGGATCTCGCGCTGGTCGTCGCCGGGCTACGCCAACCTCATGGTGGGCACCAGCTCGGACGTGGCGTTCGCCGACGCGTACCTGAAGGGTGTTCCCGGCTTGGACGTCCAGGCGGCGTACGACGCGTCGCTGAAGAACGCGGCGGCCCGTCCCCCGTCGGACAACGTCGGGCGCAAGGGCCTGAACCTGTCGCCGTTCCTCGGTTACACCGCCACCTCCACCTCGGAGGGCTTCAGCTGGTCGATGGACGGTTACGTCAACGACTTCGGTATCGCCAACATGTCGAAGGCGCTGTACGACAAGGCGAAGAAGAACGACCCGCGCAAGCAGGAGTACCTCGACAACTACAAGTACTACCTGAACCGGGCCCGGAACTACGTCGCACTGTTCGACCCGACGGTGAACTTCTTCCAGGGCAAGGACGCGACCGGAGTCTGGCGCGAGTCGCCGAGCACCTTCGACCCGCGGGACTGGGGTGGCGACTTCACCGAGACCAACGCCTGGAACATGGCCTTCTCCGCTCCGCAGGACGGCGCCGGCCTGGCCGCGGTGTACGGCGGTCGCGAGGGTCTGGCGAAGAAGCTGGACGAGTTCTTCACCACCCCGGAGACGGCGACATTCCCCGGCCACTACGGCGGCACGATCCACGAGATGCTCGAGGCGCGTGACGTCCGGATGGGCCAGTACGGCCACAGCAACCAGCCGTCGCACCACATCGCGTACATGTACAACTTCGCGGGCCAGCCGTGGAAGACCCAGGAGAAGGTCCGCGAGGTGCTGGACCGGCTCTACCTGGGTTCCGAGATCGGCCAGGGCTACCCGGGCGACGAGGACAACGGCGAGATGTCCGCGTGGTACCTGTTCAGCATGCTCGGGTTCTACCCGCTGCAGGTCGGCAGCCCGACGTACGCGATCGGGGCGCCGCTGTTCACCAAGGCGACGCTGAAGCTCGGCAACGGCAAGAAGCTCGTCATCAACGCGCCGAAGAACAGCAAGGCCAACCTGTACGTCAAGGGTGTCCAGGTCAACGGCAAGAAGTGGACCTCCACCGCGCTGCCGCACGACCTGCTCGCCAAAGGCGGCCGGATCGACTTCGACATGTCCGCGACGCCCAGCTCGTGGGGTTCGGGCCGCAAGGACGCGCCGCCGTCGATCACCAAGCCGGGCGAGGACCCGATGACCTGGCACGACTCCACCACCGACACCGGCGCCACCGTCACCAGTAGTTCCGGGGACGCCGCGAAGCTGGTCGACAACGACTCGAAGACCGAGGTGACGCTGACCGGGGCGAAGCCCACGATCGAGGTCAAGCTGGCACAGGGCCGTCCGGTCGGCATGTACACCCTGACCAACGGTTCGACCGGTGCGCCGCCGGCTGGCTGGACCCTGCAGGGCTCGAACGACGGCACGACCTGGACCGACCTGGACAAGCGCTCGGGTGAGAAGTGGGCCTTCGCCAACTACACCCGCTCGTTCACAGTGGCCGCGCCGAAGCCGTTCACGCAGTACCGGCTGGTGCTGACGCCGGCAGCGGGTGAGACCGGTGTGACGCTCGCCGAGGTCGAACTGCTCGGAACGCTCAAGGGCGTCGAGATCGGGAAGCACCCGTCCGAGCGGGTTCTGAAGGCCCGGCCGACGCCGACGCCCTCGCAGTCGATCGACCGCAACTACGGCTGACCGGTCGCAGTACGACGCAGGGCCCGGCTGGGAGACCAGCCGGGCCCTGACATGGGTCGGGCGTCCAGGAGAGCCGGCCCCAGAGCGGTTCTCCCGGACGCCCGGAAGTGAGGAAGGGGTGGCCGGTCCCGCCCGACCGCCACCCCATCCACTCAGACAGACGTGGCTCCCCTCGGCCGGGTTGCCTCTGGTTCCCAACTTTCTTTTTTCCGGTCCGCAGACCGGGATTCAGCCGGCCCAGCGGCCGGTGAAGAAGGCGGCCGCCCAGAGTACGGCGAGCGGTATGGCCAGGCCGAGGTAGAAGCGGCCCAGCCAGGGTCGTCGCTGGATCACGACCGCGAGGGCGATCCACAGTGGCCACCACAGCAGCGTGGCCCGGGTCAGCGAGTAGAACCAGTACGAGGTGGCGAACGCGCCCAGGGTCGCCGCGATCCACACGGCCTCTCCCCAGGACCGGCGCCAGAACAACCACGCGAGCAGCGCTAGACCGACCAGCAGCGTGACCAGCTCAGCCCGGAACATCCAGGTCCAGTCGGTCCGGGCGCCCGGGAAGTGGCCCTTGGTCGCCGCTTCGACCGTATGCACGAGCGCGGTCCAGGGCGGGGTGAACTCGCGGGCCCAGCCCTTCTCCTGTGCGTCCTGCCACGCGAACCACGTGCCATGGATGCCGCGGAGATACGCCATGAACGCCACCACCGGCACAGCGGGCAGCAGCAGCCACGGGAGCGACCGCCACTCCCGCTTCCGCGAGGTGAGGAACTCGGCTACAAGCGCGGCAGCGAGGAAGACGCCGGAGACCCGCACAGTGCAGGCCAGAGCGACTAGAACCGCTGCCCGGGCCCACCGCCCCTGCCGGGCAGCCAGCCAGCCGGGAAAGGCCAGGGCGCAGAAGAGGGCCTCCGTGTACGGCGCGGCCAGGAATACGGCCACCGGCGCGGTGAACCACATCAAGGCGGCGGTAGGCCCGACGCTTTCGCCGTACCGACCGAACTCGTGCTGGGCCAGCCGGGCGATCGCGATACCTGCGACGGCGCTGGCGACCAGGGAGACCACCATGCCGCCCGCGACCGGGCCGATACCGGTCCAGCCGACGGCGCGCATCAGGACCGGTAGGCCCGGGAAGAACGCGGCCAGCGGCGCACCGCTGGGTTCACCGTTGGCGTAGCCGTACTCGGCGATCGCCTTGAAGTGCCAGACGTCCCACTGGAGCCAGGCGCGCCAGACGTTCGGGTAGTTCTCGTCACGGTTGTAGAGCAGTGGAGCCGAGACTGAGATCAGGAAGACGCCGAGGCGGGTGATGATCCACCAGGCGAGTGTTTCCCGTACAACCAGTTCGGGCCGGATATCCGCCCACCACGACGCTAGGCCTCTACGCGAACGCTTCGCCGCTCTGCGGGCAGCGACCCGTGTCCCCCGTGGTCTGCCGCTCCCCGTGTCCCCCCGTGGTTCGGCCCGCTCGTCATGCACGGACGAGTACACCGCCGCCTGGATCGTCGACTAGGCCTCCGCGCCGTACCGGGTCCTTCTCCGGCTGCAGGATGTCCCGCGTCACTACCATCATCAGCCACATCGTGCCGGCCAGCCGGACAACTACGGAGAACCAGTAGATCTTGTCCGGGTTCTCGCTCTGCCCCGGCGCTAGGAACCCGGCAAGGTGTAGCCAAACCATGGCCCAGTAGAAGACCTCGCAGGCCTGCCAGATCAACCAGTCGCGCAAACGCGGCCGGGCCAGTGCGACGAACGGCAGCAGCCACAGCACGTACTGCGGCGAGTAGACCTTGTTGACGAGCATGAACGCCGCGATCGTCAGGAAGGCCAATTGGGCGAACCGCGGCCGCTGCGGCGCCATCAGACCCAGAATGCAGATCGAGACACACAGCCCGGCGAAGATCACCATGCTGAGGGTGTTGACGTCCGCGACCTCACGCTCGGCCAGCTTCAGCACGTACCAGATCGAGCCGTAGTCGCTCTTGCGCTCGTCGTTGAACGTCCAGAAGGACATCCACTCGTCCTTGGCCAGCAGATAGATCGGCGCGTTGACCACCGCCCAGGAGATCACCCCGGCCAGCGTCGCCTGGAACCACGCGTCCATCCGGCGACTGCGCAGACACAGGATGAGCAGCGGCCCGAGCAGCAGGAACGGGTAGAACTTCGCCGCCGTACCGAGGCCGAGCAGGATGCCGAACCAGACCGGCTTGCCCTTCGCCCAGGCCCACATCGCCCCGGCGGTCAGCGCCACCGCGAACAGGTCCCAGTTGATCGTCGAGGTCACCGCCAGCGCTGGAGCGGCCGCGACGTACAAAGCGTCGAGTGGCTGCCCCCGCGGCGCGCCACGGCGTTTGGCCACGCCGCGCGCGGTCGCCAGTGTGAGCCAGACCAGGATCAGCGCGCACGCGAACAGCAGCGCGATGTTCACCACGAAGAAGACGCCCGCGGTATCACGCTTCTGCTTGTCGGTCAGGTCCTGCTTGGGATCGCCGGTGACCAGCCAGGTGAGCTCGGCGGCCGCCTGCATGAAGACACCGGTGAGTACCGGGTACTCCAGCACCGGGTACGGTCCGGTGTCGAGGAAGGGCTTGTTGCCGACGGCGAACCCGCGCTCCTGGTACAGGTAGCCGATGTCGGAGTAACACATCGCCTTGAACGGGCGCCAGTTCTGCCGGTCCCAGCCCGCGTCCATACAGGGCGCCTTCTGCAGTACGCCGAGACCGAAGGTGATCGTGCAGACGGCGAGCGCGATCCGCAACGGCGTCCACCAGGACCGCCCGAAGCGGCCGAACCGCCCGGCCGGACCACCCAGTCCCACGCTCAGACCGGCCACCGACCGGTCTGCCTGGGTCGGGGCCTCTTGTTCGGCATCGCGCTCGTGAACGGTCGAGAGCACCGGCTTGTCAGGCGTGGTCAGTGGTGGCACGGCACCCATCGTGCCGCATATCGGGGCAACATGCCGCCCCGCCCGTCGAACCGGCCGGTGCTACTCGGGCGGATCAGCCGGTTCGGTCGGTTCCTCACTCGTCGGCGGACCCGTGGGGATCGTGATCGTAGGCCGTGGCGACTTCGTCGGCTTAGGTGTCTTCGTCGTCGGCGGAATCGTCGGCGGCTCAGTCTCATCCGTAGGCGTCGGCGTCGGCGTGGGGGTCGGCGTCGGCGTGGGAGTCGGCGTCGGCGTGGGGGTCGTCGAGTTGGTGGGAGTGCTCGTAGGCGTTCTCGACGGAGTGCGGGTCGGCGTCGGGTCGGCCTCCGGCATCTCGTCGGACGGCTCGGTGAACTCGAGCTTGGGCTGGTCGGCGTGGGCCGGCTCCATGAAGGCCAGCCAGGTACGCAGCGGCCACTTGCCACCGAAGAAGGCTTCGGTGGTCTTGTCGTACGGGTCGAGGTCGCCCTCGCCCATGACGACGTTGCCGTTGGGCAGCTTCGTCTTACCGGCCCGGTAGACGACCGCGGTCGACAACTGCTTCGTGTAGCCCACCCACCACGAGGTCAGCGTGTCCGAGTTGTCCTTACAACCGCCACACCTTTCGTTCTCCGCACGGTGTTCCAATGCGACGCCGCCCGCGGTGCCGGTTTTCCCCGCGACCGGCCGCTCGAGCTTGCGCGCCTCCGTACCGGTGCCGCCCTTCTTCACCACCTGCTGCATGGCGTAGCTGGTGCCCACCGCAATCTCCCTGGGCACGGCCTCCTTCGGGGCGTACTCCTTGTCGGCGCTGAACAGCACCTTGCCGTTGGCATCCTTCACCTGCTTGATGATGTGCACCGGCGCGTACATGCCGTCAGCGGCATAGGTCGCGTAGGCGTTGGCCATCTCCACCGGAGAGGCATACGGGTCGGGCCCGAGCACGGTCGCCGGGTTCTTCCTGGCCACCTCCAGCACATCGGTCTTCGGGATGCCGGCCGCCTCGGCCGCGTTGACCAGCTTCTCCGGACCGTCCTCCATCTTGTTGTCGATCAGGTCGTAGAAGGCGGTGTTGACCGACTTCTTCGTGGCCTGCAGCAGGTTGACCGGGCCGAAGTCATGGCCGAACTCGTTGCCGTACTCCGCGCCCTGGACCTCGATCGGGCTGTCGCCCTGGAACCTCTCCTCGAAGTTCTTGCCGTCCTGGAGCGCTGCGGCGACCGCGAACGGCTTGAAGGCCGAACCCGGCCGAGCGCGGAGCCGGGCCCAGTTCAGCGCGCTCTGCAGATAGTCCGCTCCGCCGTACATGGCCACCAGTTCGCCGGTACCAGGTCGTACCGAGGCGAGACCGATGTAGAGGTTGTCCGTCTTCTTCGGATGCTCCGTCAGCGCTGCTTTCACCGCCGCCTGTTGCAGGCCGAGATCGATGGTGGTCTGCACCCGGAGGCCACCGCCACTGATCTGCTCCGGATCGAATCCACGGTCCTCGAGCTCCTGCTTGGCCATATGCAGCAGGAAGCCCTGGGTGCCCTTGTAGCGGCTGTTCTTCGGCGGCTTGTGCAGGGTCGGCAACTGCTTGACCCAATAGTTGTAGTGCTCCTGCTTGATCACGCCCGCCTGCAGCATGCCGTCGAGCACGTAGCGATAGCGACCCAGCGCCCGCGTCTTCGAAGGCTCGCCGTCCGACGGGTCGAAGCGACTCGGGTTGTTGAGAATGGTGGCCAGGAAGGCCGCCTCGTTCGGGTAGAGCTTATGGACATCCTTGCTGAAGTACGTCTGCGAAGCCGCCTGAATGCCGTAGGCACCGTCACCGAAATAGATGGTGTTCAGGTAGCCCTCAAGAATTTCCTTCTTGTCGTGCTGACGGCTCAGCTTGGTGGCAATGAAGAGTTCTTTGTACTTCCGGGAGAGAGTCCGCTCCTGGGTCAGGTACATGATCTTCACGTACTGCTGGGTGATCGTCGAACCACCCTGCAGCTGCTTGCCACGGGCAATGTTGATCGCCGCCCGCGCCATCGCCGACGGTGAGACACCCGGATTGGTCCAGAAGGTCCGGTCCTCGGCCGCGATCACGGCCTCTTGTACGTGCGCTGGAATCGCGTTGAGCGGGAGCGACTCCCGGTTCTGTTCGCCGAAGAACGAGCCCATCTGCTGGCCGCCGACATAGGTGACCGTCGAGGTGTTCGTCTTGAACTGCTTGTTCGGGTCCGGGATCGGAGTGGTGGCGTAGCCGATGAAGAACAGGGCGGCGGCACCGATTATGCCGAGCAGGAACAACGCGGTCAGCCAGCCCGCAACCCGCACCGCCCAGTGTTTCTTGGCGCGCGACTTGACGGGTTTCGCTTTCCTACGACCTTCACTCACGGTGCAATCCTCGACGATCTCGCTGAAGTCATTGCGACCCAGAGTACGGGGACTGTGGTAATGCCCAGTCCTGGACTGATCACTAACCGGGGATGGTACCGCCCAGCCCTGGCGCCCCGGAAAACCCGTCCGGCGGTCATCGGGCTACCCGGTCACATGCGGTGCGAGGAGCGTCACAACGATCAGTGCCGCCGGGAAGCAGGCCAGGAACATGGTGAAGGTGTAACCCATGATGTCGCGGGCCTTGAGCCCCAGAACCGCCAGTGTCGGCAGCATCCAGAACGGCTGCAGCAGGTTCGCGCTGGCCTCGCCGAGGTCGTACACGACAACCATCCAGCCGGCGTCGACCTTGAGCTGGTTGGCCGCGTCCAGCACGTACGGCGCCTCGATCACCCATTTGCTGCCGCCACTCGGCACGAACACGCCGAGGATGCAGGAGTACAGCGCGACCAGTGGCGGGAAGAAGAACTGGTTGGACGCTTGTACGAGCCAGCCGGCCAGCCGGGCGGAGATACCGGTGTACGCGATCATGCCGAAGATGCCGCCGTACAGCGGGAACTGGAGCAGCACGCCGGACACCGCGGGCGCGCCGTCGCGAACCGCCCGGGCCATCCGCCACGGGCGCCAGTGCAGCAGCATGGCGAGCAGGAACAGGATCAGATTCACCGTGTTGAGGTCGAGCGCGTTGAAGAAGTTCTTGCCGGCGAAGTACCGCACGAGGTACGTCACGCCCAGTAGCACGATCAGCACGCTGAACACCGGCGAGTGCTCCAGCCAGTCACCCGGCCGCCGCGGACCTTCCTTGTTCGAGCCGTTGTAGGCGGAACCACGACCGAACAGCGGGCGCAGTTCGATACCGAGGTCCGTCGCGGTGCGCGAGTTCGTCTCGCCCGGCGCCATCAGCCAGGCCATCCCCACGCCGACCACAAAAACGCAGAACGTCGCGAGCAGCGCCTGCCAGGTGAAGATCGTGTCGCTCAACGGGATCAGCCCGCTGGCCCGGCCGCCCTCGCGGATGACCTCCTGGACCGGCTCCGGGCTGCTGCTCGCGCTCGCCACCTGCAGCGCGGCCGAGCCGGACAAGCCCTGCGCCCAGACCGTACCGAGACCGAGAAAGGCCATCGCACCGAGCGCCCGGTAGTCCGCCTTCGGCACGTTGCGGGCCACCTCGCGGGCCAGGATGGCGGCGAAGATCAGACTGAAGGCCCAGTTCAGGTACGACGCGACCATGGCGATCGCCGCCACGAAGGCGACGGCCGCGCGCGGGGTCTTCGGAATGCGGGCCAGCCGGGCGATCAGCCGGGCCACCGGTCCGGAGGTGGCGACGGCGTAGCCACCGATGATGATCATGGCCATCTGCAGGGTGAAGGTGATCAGGCTCCAGAAGCCCTGGCCCCAGGCGTCGATCAGGCCCATGCCCTTGCTCACCGCGGGATCGTCCGGCCGCTTCAGCAGTGGTTCACCCGTGAACAGGCCGAACACCAGCACCACGAAGGTGCCCACCAGGACGAAGCCGAAGGCATCCGGCAACCACTTCTCGGTGAACGCCGTGAAGCGCAGCGCCACCCGGGCCAACGGCCCTTCCGCCTCCAGTTCGTCGTGCTTCGCGTGCTTGCCGTGGTCCGCCACTCTGCGCTCCCGGTTCGTCACTGGCCACTCGGTTCAGACATCTAACGGCCGAAAGACGCTGACGTAACAGCTCTAGCTGTCATGTCAGGAGTTGAGTGCGACTGAAAGCCGTGCGTACAGTGCGACTTGATGTATCGACTCGATACATCAGGTCATGACAAACTGTGCAGCGGGAAGTTCCAGAGGAGGTGCGCTGATGGGATCGCGAAACGCCGTCTTGGAGCTCGCCGTACTCGGTCTGCTGCACGAGGCGCCGATGCACGGCTATGAGCTCCGCAAGCGCGTGAACGCCCAGTTCGGCTGGGGTCGCGTGCTGTCCTTCGGGTCGTTGTACCCCTGCCTGAAGGCAATGCTGCGCAAAGGCCTGATCGACGCCGAGGCCAGTACCACGGACGCGTCCCGTCGGCAGCGCATCGTGTACACGATCACTGCCGAGGGCAAGGACCACTTCGCCGAGGCGATGCATGAGGCCGGTCCGTCCGCGTGGGACGACGAAACGTTCGGAGTCCGGTTCTCGTTTTTCGGCCGGACCGATCCCGCCACCAGGCTGCGCATTCTGGAGGGCCGCCGGGCCCGGATGGAAGAGCGGCTGGCCGGGGTCCGGGCGGCGATGAGCCGAACGGCCGAACGGGTCGACGCCTACACCCTCGAGCTGCAACGGCACGGCCTGGAGTCGGCCGAGCGCGAGGTTCGCTGGCTGAACGAGCTGATCGACGGTGAACGCCGCCAGCTCGCACCACCCGGGGGGACAACCGGCGCCGCACCTGAGGCGACCGGCGAGCAAGACCCGGGCCAGCGACGTACCCCGGGGTCTGTGTGACACAGCACTACCGCCCCGCTCTACATTCCAACCGAAGGAGTTCCCAGATGACCTCGATCCGTGTAGCGATCGTCGGTGTCGGCAACTGCGCCAGCTCGCTCGTTCAGGGCGTGCACTACTACCGTGACGCGAAGGCCGACGAGCGAGTGCCCGGCCTGATGCACGTGCAGTTCGGCGACTACCACGTGCGCGACGTGGAGTTCGTGGCGGCGTTCGACGTCGACGGCAAGAAGGTCGGCCTGGACCTCGCGGACGCCATCGGCGCCAGCGAGAACAACACGATCAAGATCTGCGACGTGCCGCCGACCGGTGTCTCGGTCCAGCGCGGTCACACCCTCGACGGTCTGGGCAAGTACTACCGCGAGACCATCACCGAGTCCGACGCCGAGCCGGTCGACATCGTCGCCGCGCTGAAGGACGCTCAGGTCGACGTGCTGGTCTGCTACCTGCCGGTTGGTTCGGAGCAGGCGGCGAAGTTCTACGCGCAGTGCGCGATCGACGCGGGCGTCGCCTTCGTCAACGCGCTGCCGGTCTTCATCGCCGGCACCAAGGAGTGGGCCGACAAGTTCACCGCGGCCGGTGTGCCGATCATCGGCGACGACATCAAGTCGCAGATCGGCGCCACCATCACCCACCGGGTGCTGGCCAAGCTGTTCGAGGACCGCGGCGTCACCGTCGACCGGACCTACCAGCTGAACGTCGGCGGCAACATGGACTTCAAGAACATGCTGGAGCGCGACCGGCTCGAGTCCAAGAAGATCAGCAAGACCCAGTCCGTCACCTCGCAGCTGACCGACGAGATCGACCCGCGCAACGTGCACATCGGCCCGTCGGACTACGTGGCCTGGCTGGACGACCGCAAGTGGGCCTTCATCCGGCTCGAGGGCCGCAACTTCGGCGACGTGCCGCTGTCGCTGGAGTACAAGCTCGAGGTTTGGGACTCCCCCAACTCGGCCGGCATCATCATCGACGCGATCCGCGCCGCCAAGATCGCCAAGGACCGTGGCATCGGCGGCCCGATCCTGTCCGCGTCGTCGTACTTCATGAAGTCCCCGCCCGAGCAGTACGCCGATGACGTCTGCCGCGACCTGGTGGAGAAGTTCATCAAGGGCGAGATCGAGCGCTGATCCAGCTCCCTCGAGAAGGGGTGTCTCCAACCGGAGACACCCCTTCTTCGCTGTCTTGTCCTTCCGCGAGTGGTCGAACAAGACGGACGGGCTGGCCCTTCTGGGTTGCAGACTGGCGCTATGACGTACGACGACTTCCGCCGCGAGTACGACGCAGTGCTGCGCGCGGGAATGAGCGGTGGGCTCGACGGGCTGGATCTGCGGGACGAGCTCGCCAGGCTGACGGCGTTCTCCGGCCAGCTCGAACCGGCCGATCGCGATCGGGCCGTGGCAGAGCTGGACGAACTTCGCGCCATCGTGGACCGGCAGGACACCGGGCCGATGCCTCCGGCAACCGAGGAGGCCCTTGCGATCGTGACGCGGGCCCAGGCCGTACAAGGCTCACCCGCCGACCGGATCGCCGCAGCCGAGCAAGCCGTTGCCGAGCTCAATGAGCTGGCCGAGGTGCAAGCCGATGAGCGCGACGCCCGGGCGGTGTTGCGACTGGCTGAGCCGCTCGTACTGCTCGCGGGGTCTCTCGCGCTGGATGGCGAGCAGTGAGCGAGAAGAAGGAGAAGCAGTTCGTCGACCCGACGCCGAAGCGCCCGGAGGTCGAGGAGATCCTGCGGCGACAGGCGGAGGTCGCGGTCGCTTTGAGCGGCGCGGACCACTCGTCGTTCAGCGGCAAGGTGCTGGAGAGTGTGAACGGCCCACTCGGTGCCGCGCACTGGAACGGCGACATGGAGCTGAACGTGCCTCGGGTCATCGATCAGCTCAACCAGATGTACGCCACGGCCGGCCAGCAGCACGACGAGAGAACGCTCTGGTTCTACAAGGACACTATCGACACGCTGCTGCACGAGAACTCGCACATGCTGAGTGGCCCGGGCACGGAGCACGTCGCGGGCGCGCAGGCCTACCAGACCGGCTCGGGCACCGCGCTCGAAGAAGGCGTCACCGAGGCCTGGACCAAGGCCCACCTGAACGAGTACATCGAGCGCTTGGGCGTGGACAAGATCGCCCCAGGCATCAAAGAAGTCTCGATCGGCAACGCTTATCCGCAGTACACCCCGGCGGCTCAGGCGTTCGCGACCGGGCTTGGCGCCGACACGGGCCTCGGCCAGGATGAGGTGCTTCGGCGGCTCAACGGGGTCAATGCCGCCGAGAAGTGGCCCATGGCCGCCCGGATGGCGTTCGAGGCTAGTGACCTGCCGCAGCGACTCCCGGCAGTGGAGCACGAGACCACCCGCAACCGGATCGAACAGGCCATGCGGGCCGAGCTCGAACCGCTCCGGGGTCTCACCGGCGATCGGAAGATGCTGGCGCTGCAGAGTGAACTGCACGGACTGGCCGCGGTTCGTAGTGGCCGCGCGGAGATCAGCGCGATGCGCGAGGCTGGTACGGCGGGACCGGCCGCCGAGGTGGCCACCGAACAGGCGAAGGACGTCCAGGCGCCGAAGGTCGATCCCGAACTGCAACGCATGATGGCCCTTGCCAACGGGGGCACAACCCCGCTGCAATCGGTAAGCGCGAACGTCGTACCGGCTGGTGACTCCGCGAAGGCGGCGAAACCGGCGGGCCGGCCCGGACCCGAAATGGGGAGAGACTGATGGAGTACGCGGAGTTCCTGGCGGCCTACAAGCAGGCCTACGGCGACTGGAGCAACGGCGGCACGGCCGACCTGGCCCGGTTGCGCGCGCTGGTCCCCCAACTCGTCGAGGCGGATCGCGTGAAGGCCGAGTTCCAGCTGGGGCAGTGGGAGTCGGAGCTGTCCCCCGAGGCGGGTGACCGGATGCAGCGGGCCACCGAGGCGATGGCGCGCGCCGGGGATCCCGACGGCACGGCCGCGCAGCGGATCGAGCGGGCCCTCACCGGTATCCGCGAGATCACCGCGATCGCGGAGGAATCGTCCGACCCGAACGAGCAGCACGCCATTCTCAGCCTGAACGAGTCGCTCGCGATGCTGGCGGAGTCCCTGGAGATCGAGGCGCGGGAGGCGGAGCAGTGAACACGCCACCGCGCAGCTACGACGAGTTGATGGCGCAGCAGCATCACGCGGCCGTCGCGATCACCGGCGCGCACCACTCGAACTGGAACGGCAAGATCGGCCCGACCCGCCAGGTCGAAAACGGCGTCATCCTCGGTACGGCGTCGTGGGACGGTGGTGTGCTCTACGACGACAAGTACGTGACCGAACCGCTGAAGCAGATGTACGAGCACAAGGGCGTGCAGCAGGATCCGGCAACCGTTCTGGCCTACCGGAACGCGCTGAAGACCGTGCTGCACGAGAACTCGCACATGCTGTCCGCGGAGGGCACTAGCCACGCTGACGCGATGCAGGCGTTCCAGAATCCACCGGTGCGTGCAATAGAGGAAGGCGTCACCGAGGCCTGGAGCTATGCGAACCTCGACCTGTACATCGACAAGCTCGACCTCGAGAAGATCGCCCCAGGCCTCAAAGAGGTCCAAGGCCGTCAGTCGTACCCGCAGTTCGCTCCGGCCGCCAACGCGCTGGCGACTCGGATCAGCGAGGTATCCGGTGTCGACAGCAACGAAGTGCTGCGCCAGATGAACGTGGTGAACGCCGCGGAGAAGTGGCCGGTAGCAACCAAGATCGTCACGGAGGCCGCCGGCCTGGACAAGATCGTGCCGCCGGCTCAACTGGCTCAGGCCACCCAACGGGTCGAGCAGGCGATGCAGGCTCCCTTCGGAACGCTCGCCGACCTGAAGGGGTTGCAACCGGATCAGCAGCGGGCCCGCTCCGCCGAGATCGGCAGCGAAGCGTTCGACGCAGGGCAGAAGGAGATCACCGCGATCAAGCAGGAGGTCGCGACGACCGGAGGCCTGCAGCCGAAGGTGGCCGAGGTTTCGGCCGAGACAAACCCCAAGCAGGCGGAGCTGGCTCACGCCATGGCAATGGCTCAAGGCGGCACCAAGCCGCTGCAGGGCGTACAGGCCGGTGCAGCCACTCCCGTCGGCGCTGGTGCGGCCGTCGCGGCAAAGCCCGCTGGACCAGCTGTGGGTCGCGACCAAGGCCTCGGCCGGGACTAGTGTTGGCAGCCGCGCTACAAGACTGGAGACAGCACTGATGGGGTACGACGAGTTCCGCGCCGAGTACGACCAGGTGATGCTGGCCTGCCTTACAGCCAAGCTGAGCGTGGAAGGCCTTGCGGAGCAGGTATCCCGCCTTACCGGCCTGTTGACTGAGCTGCACCCGGCCGACCGGAATCGTGCCGCCGTGGACGTCGACAACCTGCAGGAGATTCTCACCAACGCCCGCCAGGTGCCGTACGTCGAGAGCCCGGCCTTCATCGAGGCGTCCCGCGTCTTCGGCATGGCGAACGCCGACTGGGGAACCGCGATCGAGCGGACCCACCGGGCCAGGCAAGGCGTGCAGGACATCCGTACGATCGCCGGCCAGCTTTCGGACCCGGCCGAGCGGGACGCGGTACTGCAGCTCACCGAGCCGCTCGAACTACTCATTGACGCCCTGGAACCCGGACGCTGACAGAATCGTCCGAGGTCCGGGTCCACGACAGGGAGAGCTGGCTAGATGGCATACGACGAGTTCCGCACCGAGTACGACGCGGTGATGGAGGCCTGTCTGTCCGCCCAGCTCGACATGAACGGCCTGGCCGTCGAGCTCGACCGCCTTCGTGGGCTGGCTGCCACGCTGAGCCCGACCGATCAGGCCCAGGCTGCGACGGACCTGCAGAGCCTGGACGAGATCCTCACGATGGCTCGCGAGACGCCGTACACCGACAGTCCGGCGTACAACGAGGCCAACCGGATATTCGCGCTGGCCAACGCCGACGACGGCACCCCGGCTGAGCGGATCACCCGCGCGCAGGAGGGCATCCAGCAGCTACGGGCCATCGCGGATCGATCGGCCGACCAGCAGGAGCAGTACGCGATCTTGCGGCTTACCGAGCCGCTCGCCATGCTGATCGACGCATTGCAGACTGCACCGCCTGGTGCCCGCTGAGCCATGCCCACCTTCCGTGAGCGCGTCTCCGGCTTGTTCCGCCGGCAGACCCAGCAACAGCAGCAGCCCGCCCAAGTGCCCGGGCCCACTCCGAACGCCGTAGCGGCGTACCAGTGGATCATGGCCAACCAGGCGCAGGCAGCCGTGCAAGCGTCTGGTGCCGAGGCCTCCTCCTGGAGCGGCGTCATGCACGAATCCGATGGCGGCGCGCTCGGGCTGGCCGCGGCCGACGGATCGGTCACCTACGACCGGCAGCAGGTGCTCGCGCCGGTCTGGGAGATGGCCCAGAACGCCGGACAACCAGCACATCCCGCCATGCTGGCGCGCTGGCGGAACGCGCTGCAGACGATGTACCACGAGAACACGCACTTCCTGAACGCCAACGGCCGGTCCATCGCCGACGGCATCGCGCAGGGCCACATCGGCTCCGTCCGCGCCTTCGAGGAAGGTGTCACCGAGGCCTGGTCCGCCTCGCAGGTGAACGACTACATCCGAGCGCTCGGGGCCGAGCACCTGGCGCCGGGGATCAGTGGCGCGGTCGTCCGGCAGCCCTATCCGCAGTACGTCGGAGCCACTCAGGCCTTGGCTGACGGGCTGGGCCGGGACACCGGGTTGGGGCGGCAGGAGGTGATGCGGCAGCTCGCGGTTCAGGACGCGGGCCGGAAGTGGCCGGCCGCGGCAGAACTCGCCTATCGCAGTGGTGGGCTGGACTCGCTCGTACCGCCGCAACATCGGGACATCGTGCTCGGGCGGATCCAGGCAAGCATGCAGCAGCCGTTCGAGCGGCTGGCCCAGGCTTCGGGTACGCCGGCGCAGCAGCACCTGGCCTCGATGGCAGCCGGTCATCAGGCCGTCTCCGGCTATCGCGCCGAGGTGCAGGCGATGCGCCAGCACTACATCAGCCAACTCCCGCAGCAACAGCAGCAGGTCTCGAACCAGCAGCAACAGCAGCAGCAGGGGCCACAACAACAAACGCCCACGCAGCAAACCCCTACCCAGCAGACGCCGACCCAACAGACCGCGACCCAGCAGACCCCGCAGCAGCAGACGCCCACTCAGCAGACGCCGCAGCAGCAGGGACCGCAGCAGGGACCGCGGCAGACGCCCGGTCAGCAGATGCCAGGGCCGCAGCAAGGGCCCGTTCAGCAGGGTCCGGTTCAGCAGGGTCCGCAGGTGACGCAGAGTCAGCCGTCGATTCAGGAGCGGCTCAATCCGCCGACCATCGCCGAGCGGCTCAACCCGACCGACGGGCAGACACCGCAACCGAGCCGCATCAGCCAGGCGCTCAACCCGCAGGAGAGCCGGATCACCCAGGCCCTGAACGGCCAGCACACGGCAACGCCGACTACCACCCCGACGGACCCGCGCCAGGCCTACGCCATCGGCAACAACCCGGCCGGCGCACCCACCGAGGGCCAGAACGCAAACGGACCCGCTGGCGCGACGACCGGCGGCAACCAGGCGCTGCCGCCGGATCTACAAAAGGCCATGGCCGCGGCGAGCAGCGGAACCGCCCCTGCCTCGGCGATCAAGGACGCCGCCGCAAAGGAATCCGGTCAGGGCGCCCGTCCCGATCACCTCGACCGCGGCAGCCAATCACCTCAGCGCGGACACGATGGCCCAGACCGCTGACCGACGGCGACCTGCATACAAGCGTCAGACCGCGACCTGTTTGTAGAAGAAGCTGCACGGCTGGAGCACTCCGGCCGGATCGGCGGCGTACTCGGGTACAACGCCGTAGCGGGTCCAGCCCGCCTTGTCGTAAAGGGTTTCCGCCGCACTGCCGGCTTCGGTGTCGAGCATCAGCAGCGTGAGTCCCGCCTCGGCCGCGGCCTCTTCGGCGATCGACAGCAGTCGGCGGCCGTAGCCCTGTCCGCGCGCTTCGCGATGAACCATCAGCTTGACGATGTCGCCGCGATGCCGCCCATTGGCCTTGCCATCGAACGCAAGACTCACCGTTCCGACAGCGCTCCCCGCTCCGACCCCACCCGCGTCCCGAGCTCCGACAGCACCGCCCGCACCACGAGTTCCGACGGCACCACCCGCGTCGCGCGCCAGCCAAACCGCAAGCGTGCCCGCGGCCACCGCGTCGTACCGGCCTTGCCACCATTCGCGTGCCTCCGCCGCGTCGAAGGGCGCAACGAACCCGAGCGAGTGACCGCCCTCGACCGCGTCCACCAGCAGGCGGGCCAACTCCGGCAGGCGTTCGTGGAAGTCGTCGCCGGTGAGACGAGTGATGGTGAGCACGGCAACTCCTGGTTCTGAGGGCGGAAGCTCAGGGCCGGACGAGGGTGAGGGCGTAGCGGGCGGACAGTACGCCCGGGTTGTGGAAATGCGTGCGGTCCCAAAGCCGGAAGCGCAGGCAGTCCCCAGTTCGGAGCACGTGCTTGGTGCTGCCGATGGTGAGTTCGAGGGTGCCGTCGAGCATCCACAGGTGTTGCTCGAGCCCGGGCACGGCCGGTTCGTCGTACCGGATGTCGGCGCCGGGGGCGAGCCTCGCCTCGACGAGTTCGGCACGCAGGCCCGCTTGCGGCGGGGACACCATCCGCCGGGTGAACCCGGTCGACTCGTCGCGCCAGACGGGCTGGTCACCCGCGCGCAGCAACTCGGGCGACTCGGCCTCGACCTCGGCCAGTAGTTGCGAGGTGGTCCGCTCGTAGGCGACACCCAAGCGGCCGAGCAGACCGGCCGTCGGGCTGATCTCATTCCGCTCGATTCGGGACAGCGTCGACCGGCTGATCGCGGTTTTCGCGGCGAGGTCGTCCAGCGACCAGCCGCGGGCGGCGCGCAGTTCGGCGAGACGAGCAGCAAGACGGCGCTCGATCTCATGCACTTCTCTCATATTCGGGATGTTATCCCAGATCCAGGAAGCCCGCGCCATCTGCCGTTAACCTGCGCCGACAGGCTCGTTATCCACCGCCTGAGCAGCGGGCATAACTCGATATCCACAATTGAAGGCGAGTTATCCACAGCCGAATCCCCACTGTTTTCCACGTGCGAGATCGGGTTATCCACCGGTTATCCACAGGGTTGGGGATGACGCTGTGCAACATTGTCACAGCTGTGTTTAAGGTCGTCGCTCACAGCGATCACGGGGTGTCCATGACCTATCCGGCAACAGCAGACGAACTTTTCCGGCGGCATGCCGAGGCAGCTCTCGAACTGAGCGGCGCCGGCCAAACCGCCTGGAACTCGCGCATCCTCCAGCTCACCAGCGGCCAACTGGCAGTGGCCCTCTGGGACGGTTCACTCGCGCTCGACGGGCCAGAAGTGCTCGCACCGATCGAGGAGATGTACGGCGCTGCCGGCGCGCGGCACGATCCCGCCACGCTAGTGCGGTACCGCGACGCCCTCGCGACTCTCCTGCACGAGCAGTCGCATTTCCTCGGTCCAGCCGGCGCAACCCAGGCAGACGCGCGAGCCGCCTTCAACCGGCCGGGCGCGCTCGAACTCGAAGAAGGTGTCGCCGAGGCCTGGGCGCAGGACAACCTGAACGCCTATCTCCACCTGCTCGGCATCGACCAGGTGGCTCCAGGCATCACGGCGGTTCCGAGCACTCAGTCCTACCCGCAGTACACACCGGCTGTGCGCGAACTCGTCGCGGGCCTCGCGACCGACACCGGCCGCAGTCCACCGGACGTGCTGACCGAGCTGAGCAACCAGACCGCGGAAGGCCAGTGGCCGCTGGTCGCCCACTTGAGCGGGCTCGTCCCGGGCACGGCCGCGGAGGACACAATGCGGCAGGAGTTCGCCCGGCTGACCGCAGTGACCGGCGTGAACGAGTCCCGCGCCATCGGCCGCCAAGCCCTCGCCGAAGCCCGACAAGCCGTCGCCGGTGCACGACAACCCGGGACCGAAGCCGGGCGTGCTGTGACCGGAGGGCGTGTGAGGGCCTCCGCGACTACTAGGGTCGAGGCGAACGGAAGGAGCTGGAGTTGACCGGACCCGAGGCCAGGGCACAGGCGAGTGCCGTGCTGGCCGCCATCGACGTGGAGAACGGCACGCCCGCGGAGCGGCTCGACCGGATCGAGCGCGCCATCCGCGCGGTCAGCACGATCGCCGCCCAGGTCGAGGACGAGATCGACCGGCTCTCCGTGCTGCGCATGCAGGAATCCCTGCACCTGCTGGCCGGACCGGCCGCGCCCGGCGTCGATCGTGGCGTGCTGCTCGGACTCGCCGCCTGGGACGGCACGATGTACCTGGACGAGCGGTTCGTCACCCAGCCGATCCAGCAGCTGTACGACGCCCCCGGCACGCGACACGACGTCGCGACGCTCCGGCGGTTCCGGTTCGCCCTGTCCGAGATGTTCCACCAGGAATCGCATTTTCTCGCCGCCGAGGGCACGTCGTACGCCGACTCGGCCGCGGCCTTTCTCGACCCGGTGGTCCGGCTGCTCGAGTTCGGCGTCACGGCGGCGTGGACCGCGAAGCACCTGGACGAATACCTGACCGGCCTGGGCATTGCCCAACTGGCGCCCGGCATCGAGCAGGTGGAACTCCCCGTGGGCTACCCGGCGTACGTGCCTGCCGTCGAGGCCTTGACCGCGGGATTGGGCGAGCTGATCCGTCAGCCCGCGGACGAGGTGTTGCGCCGGCTGAACGCGGCCACTCCCGCGCAGAAGTGGGAGGGCGTCACGTGGTTGTTGCTCGGCGCCGTCGTACCGCCGCAGCATCGCGCCGCCGCTGCGCCCCGGGTCCGCCGGGCGATGCACGCGCCCTTGGCGGTGATGGCGACGCTCGACACGTCCGACTCGATCGAGGCCGCCATCCAGAATGCCTCCGCCGGCGCCGGTCGTGCGGCGATCGCGGCGGGCCTGGCCGAGGTGGAGATGTTCCGCCGCGAGCTGGCCACGGGTTCGTGACCCGGTCGGTGGTCCTTGCGATAAAGGACCACCGACCGGTTCGTACTACTTGGTGAGCAACGGAACCTTCGACCAGTTGAGGTCCGAGCCCAGGTAGAAGCTCGTGTACGACGGCTGGTTGTAGCTCGTGTTCTGCCGCGCGACCTCGGCCCGGTACTGGACGTCGTGCATCAAGGTGTACAGCTTGCGATCCGTCACCTCGGTGCTCAGGTAGATCCGGATCGCGCTGCTGTCGGCCGAGCGAACCAGCATCTCCTCACGCCAGTCGCCGAAGATGTCCGCCACCAGGGACGGGTTGCCCTTGGTTCCGTTGTTCGTAAGGGTTCCCGTTGCCGTGAGCAGGGTGCCGCGACGCCAGTCCTTGATCGTCGGGGTGACCGTGCCGGCGCCGTCGACGATCTGCGTGGTCATGTCCGCGGCCCAGCGAATGCTCTGGTTGGTACCGGGATAGGCGGTACCAAGCGCGTCGCCGTCCGCCGTACGCAACCGCGTCGCCCACGTCTCCAGGCCCGGTTCCTCCGGAACGATGTCGCCGACCATGCCGCGGCCGGTGTCGCGTCCGGAGTACTCGCCGTAGATCACCTTGCCGGTGGCGGCTTCCCGCAGCGCGTAGCCGTACGGCGCATAAGTGCCGCCCTCGTGCACGGTGAAGATCTCCTGCCCCGGCCGTTGCGGGTCGATATCCGTCACGTGCATCGCGTCGCCATGACCCAGCCGGGCGATCTGCCCTGGAGTCGCACTACCCGGCGGCATGACGTCCTTCGAGCTGTAGAGCACGCTACCGTCGTGATCGATCGTGGCGGCGCCGTAAACGATCTCGTGCTTGCCGTCGCCATCCACATCCGCGGCACTCAGCGAGTGGAACCCTTGGGTGGTGATCGATCCGTACACCGGATCGGTACCGTCGCGACCGTGCGGGCCGTCGTTGAACGGGTTCGTCATCGGGGTCCAGCCGCTGTCGATCGCCCAGCCCTTGGTGATCTTCCGGCCGTTCCAGCCGTACGTCGCGATCGTGGTCCGGGTGTAGTAGCCGCGGGCGAACACCGCCGACGGGCGTGAGCCGTCCAGGTAGGCCACCCCGGCCAGGAAACGGTCCACCCGGTTACCGGGCTCGATCCGGGCCATCGCGTAGTCACCCCAGCGAAGACCGTCGTCCGTTCGTCCCGGCTCGTAGGGAATCGTCTGCAGCTCGCGGCCGCTCAAGCCGTCGAAAACGGTCAGGTACTCGGGACCACGAAGGATGAAGCCCTCGAAGTTGCGCAGCACGTTGCGCGTACTGCGGCCCGGCGCGTAGACGTCCATGAAGTAGTCGACCAGCGCGGTCGCGTCGGCCCGGCTGAGCGGGTACTGGTAGCGCGGTGCGATGCCGAAGGCAGCTTCGAGCGTGGCCGGCCACTGCCCGCTCTTCACCTCGGCCTGGTCCTGCCACTGCTGGAACATCGTGACGAGATGTTCGTAGTAGCCGGCCTTGCTGACCCGGTAGTCGTCCTGGTTCGTGTAGCCCGCGCGGCGATCGGCCGCGGGCAAGGTGATGTAGCGCTCGGACTTGATCTGCCCGCTCTTGTCATAGCGAGTCGTCTTGGTTCCGGGAGCGGTCTTCAGCATCATCTCGGACCGGCCGTCGCCGTCGAAGTCGTAGACCAGGAACTGGGTGTAGTGCGCTCCAGCCCGGATGTTCACCCCGAGGTCCAGACGATGCAGCAGGGTTCCGTCGGCCTTGTAGGTGTCTACGAAGACCTTGCCGGTGTAACCGATCTGGGAGACGTCCTTGGCGTTCGACGGATTCCACAGCACGACGTACTCGTACTGGCCGTCGCCGTCCACGTCACCAACGCTCATGTCGTTGGCGGAGTAGGTGTACGCCTCGCCTACCGGCGTGACACCGTCGGCCGGCTTTTGCAGCGGTAGGTCGCGATAGCCGCCAGTCCACGGCTGCACGGAGTCGCTGCGATCGCGCTCGCGACCGTTCACCACGGCGACGACGCGGTAGCGCGAGGTCGCGGTGCCCGACTTGTCGAGGTGGTTGGTGCTGTCGGTGACCGTGGCGACGCGCTTGCCGTCCCGGTAGACGTTGAAGTTGGTCCCGGTCAGACCAGCGTCGCTGTGGCCCGTCGCCTCCTTGCCGAGGAGTCGCCAGCTGAGGAAGACGCCCTCGCTGGTGGTGGTCGCGACGAGACCGCGATCGAGTTTCTCGAGTTGCGGGCGGGCATGGGATGGGCCGTGGGTTGGGCCGTCGGCGTACGCCGTACCGGCGAGTGCTGAACCGGTGGTGAGGGCGGCGGCGACGGCGAGAGTTGCGGCGCGGCGGAAGGTCATGGGCGGATCCTTCGATGGCAGTACTACGGGAAACGCTTTCCACTCCGCACGCTAAGGCGGCCCGCCAACCCCGTCGAGAGATCTGTCCACAATCGGCCCCACTTTGCGTTCGATAAGCCCGCGCGGGACGTGAGACCGGATCAGCGGGAGTCGCGGGCGAGCCACCAGGCGAGGAAAGCGGGGACCAGGGCTGTGCCGACGAGGACGAGCGTGGGGAGTCGCGCCAGCAAGAGCAGCCAGGTCGACAGGAGAAGGATGCTGCCGGCGGCGTGGAGCGGTTTGCGCTGTACGAGCAGCCAGGCCTCCCGGCCGATCTGACGCGGCCCTGTCTCCCAAGCACTCGTCATCACCACCGCCAGGAACGCCAGGTAGAGCGCGACGAGCAGACCCGCGACCGGCACGAGCACGCCGAGCCCGATCAGCCGGATCGGATCCCCTGCCGACGCCCAGAAGAGCAGGCTGAACACCAGAACCACCGTGACAACACAAACGCCCAATCCGAAGTGCCAGAAGTTCCGCACCGCCCAGCGCAGGTTCCGCCAGTAGAGCCGCGCGATGGCGGGATGTTCCTGGGCGAGCGCCTCCGGCAGCGCGCGCTGTACCGCGATCGCGCCCGGGATGATCGTGACCACGCCGACGCAGGTGAGCAGGAACAGCACCTGCAGCAACAACACGTCGCCGATGGTGGACAGCACCGAGAAGGCGGTTTCGCCTCGTCTGGCGGGGGTTCCCGCGGCTCCTCGTTCTGCCACGTCGCTCGGCCTCCACGGAATTGGCTCTCGACGGAACGGGCCGAACCATCGATGATCGTATGATCACAAACAATCAGCCCGGTGGGAACCATCACGGGGGGAACCCATGCTTGCGCAGGAACGGCACGACCTGATCCTGGAGAACCTGAGACAGCACGGCCGGCTCCGGGTCGGGGAGCTGGCGACCGAGCTGGGGGTCTCGGTCATCACCATTCGCCGCGATCTCGGTGAGCTCGACGCGCTCGGCCTGCTGCGCCGGGTGCACGGCGGCGCGGTCGGCCTCGGCCCGGACGCGGACGTCGCCCCGGCCGGCGGTCAGCGCACGATCGGCATCGTCGTACCGAACGCGACGTTCTACTACACCGACGCGATCCGCGGCGCCGAACGCGTCGCCGACCGGTACGGCGCGCGGCTGGTGCTCGGCGTCAGCGGCTACGACCAGACGGTCGAGTCCGAGCGGATCGGCAAACTGCTCGATCTCGGTGTCACCGGCATCCTGCTCAGCACCGCGCTCGGCGACGGCCAGGCCGATCAACTGGGCGATCTACTCGACAATCTCGCCGTACCGGTGGTGCTGATGGAGCGCAGCTTCGGCTTCCCGCACGTCAGCCGCGAATTGGACCACGTTCGCACCGATCACGCGTACGGCGCGATGGTGGCGCTGCGCCATCTCGCCTCGCTCGGGCATCGCCGGATCGGCGTCAGCCTGAGCGAGAGCGTCACGTCGTACTGGCTGCGCCGCGGGGTGGAACAGGCCGCCGGGCCGCTCGGCGTGGAGGCCTTCGTCTCGGCGACGCCACTGCCGCGGGTGGGCGAGGATCCGGCCAGCATCGCGCAGCTGGACGACTTCCTGGCCGAGTGCGAGGACTTCGGCGCGAAGGCGATCCTGGCGCACTCCGACGAGGACGCGGCCCGGCTGGCGGAGCGGGCGATGGAACGCGGCCTGCGGATTCCGCAGGACCTCGCGCTGGTGGCGTACAACGACGAGACGGCCGCGCTGGCGCTCGTACCGATGACGGCGGTGAGCCCGCCCAAACTGGCCATCGGCCGGATCGCCTGCGAGTTGCTGCTGCGCCGCCTGACCGCCGACGAGCGATTGCCCACCCAGCACCTGAGCCTGCTGCCCGAGCTGCGCATCCGGGAGTCGTGTGGAGCGTTGAATGATGATCGTTTTTGATCGTTCGACCTTGGAGTGTTGACCGGGAAAGCCCTTCCCCATACCTTCGGGGCAACTTGGACCGGGTCGCGCGCGAAGGAGCTCCCCTGTGAAACGTGGACGGCTAGCGCTGCTGCTGGCAACCAGCCTCGTCACCGGCCTGGCCGGCGCGGGCTGCGGCAACAGGGTGATCGACAAGGACACCGACGGGGTGCCGCCCGCCGAGGCAACCGGCACGCTGCGGGTGCTGATCCCCTCGTTCCCCACCAGTACGAAGGGCAAGGAGGCCTTCGACGCGGTCGTGGCGGACTTCAAGAAGGTCTATCCGAAGCTGAAGGTCGAGGCGAACTTCGTCACGTACTCGACGCTGAACGAGAAGATCTCCACCTCGATCGCGGCGGGCATTCCGTACGACGTGATGGTCACCGGCGTCGGCTGGATCCAGCCGTTCGCGTCGAAGCGGATCTTCGCCGATCTCGCCGACTACGGCGTGACGCCGGAGCTGATCAAACAGCAGAGCGTCGCGGCCCTGATCCCGGCGGCCACCTACCAGGACCGGTTGTACGCCTATCCCCTGATCGCGGACGCCCGCGCGGCGGCCCTGCGGATCAGCGCCTTCAAGGAGGCAGGCCTGGATCCGGACAAGCCGCCGGTGACGATGGCCGAGCTGAAGGCCACCGCGGAGAAGCTGACCAAGCGCGACGCCAACGGCACGATCACCCGGCCCGGCTTCGACATGTTCTCGCCGAACGGTTTCCGGCAGGCCTACACCACGTTCCTGGCCTCCACCGGCACCCCGTTGTACGTCGACGGCCAGCCGAACTACAACAACCAGATGGGTCTGGAGACGCTGGAATGGATCAAGTCGATGATCGGTAACGTCCAGGTCTTCGGTCAGCAGAACGCGGCCCAGCAGCCCATGGTGCTCACTGGTGAGGCCGCGATGGGCATGGTCGGTGGCGCGGTGGACTGCTCCGAGAAGGGCATCGGCCAGAAGAACTGCGACGACCTCAAGTTCTTCCGGTACAACAACGGCAAGGAGGTCGAGTTCGTCGGCGGCGACCTGGCCTCGATCGGCTCGCGCAGCAAGCACAAGTTGGCCGCCTGGGCGTTCATCCAGGCGCTGTCCAAGCCGAGTTCGCTGGACGCGATGGCCAAGCTCAACCGCAAGATCCCCGCCTACAAGGACGCGGTCAACTCGCCGCAGGCCAAGTCGAACCCGCTCAGCAAGTTCGTCGCGGGTGGGCTCGAACTCGCCGTGTACGAAGGCGGTTCGGCCAACTGGCTGGAGATGCGGGCGAACTTCGACGCGCAGCTGACCCAGGCCGTACTCGGCCAGAAGGACCCGGCCAAGGTGCTGGCGAACCTGGCAGGGCAGTCCCGATGAGCGCGACGATCAGCGCGAAACCCGGCCGCAAGCTGATCTCCGGGCAGGTCCGGGCCGGCTGGCTGCTGCTGTCGCCGGCGTTGCTGCACTCGTTCATCTTCATCCTGATCCCGGTCGGCGCGGCGATCGTGCTGAGCTTCACCGACTACAGCTTCGGTGATTCCTGGTCGTGGGTCGGCTTCGAGAACTACGGCGAGCTGTTCAAGGACCAGGACTTCCGCGCCGCCTTGTGGAACACCATCGTGTACGCGGTGGTCGTGATCCCGGTGTCGATGGCGGTCGCGCTGGTGATCGCACTCGGGCTGAACCAGAAGGTGCGCGCGATCGGCTTCTTCCGGACCGCGTTCTACCTGCCGACCGTGACCGCAACCGTGGCCATCGCCACGATCTGGCTGTGGATCTTCAACCCTGGTTCGGGTCTGGCCAACGGCGTGTTCAGTTTGTTCGGGCTGGCGCCGGCGCAGTGGCTGACCGATCCCGACACGGCCCTGCCGTCGCTGATGATCGTCGGCATCTGGCAAGGGCTCGGCGCCAAGATGATCATCTACCTGGCCGCGCTGCAAGGCGTTTCGCGGGACCTGCTCGAGGCCTCGTCACTCGACGGCGCCGGCCGCTGGCAGACCTTTCGCAACGTCACCTGGCCCGCGCTCGGACCGGTGCAGTTCTTCGTTCTGATCACCTCGATCGTCGGCACGTTCCAGGTGTTCGACCTGGTCTACGTGATGACCAAGGGTGGTCCCGGCACCGAGACCACCGTGCTGGTGCTCGACATCTACCAGAACGCGTTCCAGGCGTTGCGGCTCGGCTTCGCCTCCGCCGAGACGGTCATGATGATGATCCTGATCGCCGCCTTCATCGGTCTGGGACGCCTGATCCAGAAGGCGGATGCCAATGACTAGCACCGCGATTCCCACCACCGCGGCCGCGAGCACCGTGGCCGGCCGGAAGCCGTCCGGCGGCTGGGGCCGGGTCCTGCTGTACGTGTTCCTGAGCTTCGGCGCGCTGCTGATGATCGTGCCGTTCCTGTGGATGGTGCTGACGGCGTTCAAGAACGATCTCGAGATCGCCAGTTTCCGCTGGTTGCCGGGTGAGCTGCGCTGGCGCAACTTCGTCGAGGCCATGCAGACGGCGCCGTTCCTGCGCTACTTCCGAAACAGCCTGCTGATCGCGCTCGGCGAGACCGCCTTCACGCTCGCCGTCTGCACCACCGCCGGTTACGCGCTGGCCAAGTTGCCGATCCGCGGTTCGAAGGCGCTGCTGAACTACTTCATTCTGCTGCTGCTCGTACCGTTCCAGATCATCCTGGTGCCGCTGTTTCTGGTGGTGAAGTCGATTCCGCTGTTCGGCGGCAACAACGTGCTCGGCCAGGGCGGTATCGGCTGGCTGAACTCGTGGTGGGGCCTGATCATCCCGCTGGGCGCCGCGCCGTTGTTCACGTTCCTGGCTCGCCAGTTCTACGTGTCGATCCCGAGCGAGCTGGCTCAGGCCGCGCGGGTCGACGGGCTCGGGGAGTTCGGGATCTTCCTGCGGATCATGACCCCGTTGGTGAAACCGGCCCTGATCACGATCGCGGTGTTCCAGATCGAGGCCGCGTGGAACGGGTTTCTGTGGCCGTTGATGATCACCACGTCTGATTCGCTCCGGCCACTTCAGCTGGGTCTCGCGATCTTCGCGCAGAACCCGGCCGAGGTGCAGTGGCCTTACCTGATGGCCGGAACCGCCCTCGCGACCTTGCCGATGATCGTGATGTTCGTCTTCGCGCAGAAGCGGTTTGTCGAAGGCATGGCGAACGTCGGTCTCAAGGGCTGATCCGCCTCCTGCCTGTCCGTACGGCGCATCCCTCCTGCCCGGGGGTGCGCCGTACGGCTGTTTCAGGCCTTGCTGACGGTAAGGGTGAAGCCGCCGCGGCTGCCGTAGGTGGTGTAGCCGGTGGACAGCGGGTCGCCGTAGCCGGTGCCGGCCACGCGCAGGTAGTAGGTGCCGGGCTGCAGGTTCTGCGTGATGGCGGCGTTCAGGCCGGTCGGCGTACCAGCGTCGGTTTGGCCCGCGGCCGGGTTGTTCGTGCCGACGACGGTGCCGGCCGAGTTCAGCAGATCGAGCTTGATGTCGAGGTTGCCGCCGATCGCAGCCGCGGTGGCGTTTGCGGTGTAGTTGCCCGCGGCACCGATCTCCACGCGGAAGACGTCCACGTCATCGGCGGTGGCGCTCACCCCGGCGATCGGCGTACCGATGGTGAGGACTGTCGCGGTCGACGTACCGTTGCCGTGGTCGTCGGCCCGCAGCGGTAGCCCGTGTGAACCCGCGACGGCGAAGTCGTCCTCGGGATTGCTGGCGCCGGAGTACTCGCCCTTGCTCCACTGGCTGATTCCGCGGTAGTAGCCGACGCCCATGATCGGAGCCCACGCGCCATGGCCTTCGTAGTACCCCTGGCTCGCGGTGCCGTCGTGTCCGAGGCCGATGTTGTGCCCGGCTTCGTGCGAGGCGGCCTCGGCCAGGTTCTTCGCGCCCGTACCGACTCCTCGGGTGAAGACCAGCGCGGGCTGGTAGTAGTCGTGGTTGCCGGGAGTGTCGTACACCCCGATATAGGCGACACCACCACAGCCACAGCCGCTTTCGTACCAGGTGTCCGGATCGATCAGTACGCGCGTACCGAACTGCTGGTCGTTCGCGTCGGTCCGGTCGATCGCGGCCTGCGGCGGTGCCTGGGTGGTGACGTCCACGTCGAACGGCGCGTAGTCCTCCGCGACCCGGGTCCACACGTCACGAACGACATCCTGCTCGGCGGTCCCGAACACGGCCGGATTGCCGTCGGTGTCGTACGGCGTGACGTTCACGGTGGCGGGCTTGCCGTCGGTGTTCCAGGCGGTACCGGTGATGGTGTGACCGTCGAAGTCGAGGTAGATGACCCGGTTCGCGCCGGGTTTGCTGTGGAGTTCGAAGGCGGGGCCTTCGGCGGCGGCGACGGCCTTCTTGGCCCAGCGCGGCGACAGCTCCGAGCGGGTGGCCGCGGGGGCGGTTGGTTCGCGGAAGAACAACCGGCCGTCGGTATCGAGCCAGGCCGTCTTGTCGGAGGCCAACGTCTTCAGCAGTTGCGCCTCGGGCAACCGGTTGCGCTGGGCAACATCGTCGAGCTCGATCTGGCCGAGCGCGGCTCTGCCCTGTGTCGGTTGATCGAGAACCCGGTCGATCGGTGCGGGTGCGGCGCCGGCATTGACGGCCAGCGCGGCGAAGGCGACGGCACCGGCGGTGACGAGGGCGCCGGTACGGCGGAAGGTGGTGCTGCGCATATGGAATCCCTTTCAAAGGAAGGATTCCCCCCAGGACAACGGGCCGGACCCTGGTCTTTCGGCCAGGGCCCGGCCCGGAATTTCGGTTACTGCGGTAGTGCTGCGGTGCTGCTGGATCAGCCCGCGGTGACGCGTACGGAGTAGGCGCCGCGGCTGCCGTACGTCGAGTAGCCGGTGTTCAGCGGGTTGCCGTAACCGGCGTTGTCGACGCGCAGGTAGTAGCGGCCCGCGGCGACCTGCCGGTTGATGCTCGCACTCAGACCGGTCGGCGTGGCCGAGTTGGTCTGGCCCGAGGCCGGGTCCGCCGTGGCGATGACCGCGCCGGACGAGTTCAGCAGCTCGAGCTTGATGTCGAGGTTGCCACCGACCGGTGCGGAGTTGGCCGCGAAGGTGAAGGTGCCGGCCGAGACGTCGATGCGGAAGACGTCCACGTCGGGCCCGGTCGCGTACACGCCGTTGACGGTCGTGCCGAGCGTCAGGGCCGTCGCGTTCGCCGTACCGTCGCCGTGGTCGTCCGCGCGCAGGGCGAGGCCGTTGGAGCCGACGACGCCGTAGTCGTCTTCCTTGTTGTTGGCGTTGCTGTACTCACCGTTGCTCCACTGCGTGATCGCCTTGGAGTAGCCGACGCCCATGATCGGGGCCCACGCGTTGTGGCCGGTGTAGTAGCCCTGCGACGAGGTGCCGTCGTGGCTGAGGCCGACGTTGTGCCCGGCTTCGTGCGAGGCGGCCTCGGCGATGTTCTTCGCGCCGGTGCCGACACCCTTGGTGAAGACCAGGGCGGGCTGGTAGTACGCGTGGTTGCTGCTGTTGTCGTAGACGCCCACGTAGGCGACGCCGCCACAGCCACAGCCGGACTGGTACCAGGTGCCCGGGTCGATCAGGACGCGCGTGCCGTACTGCAAGTCGGACGAACCGCTCCGGGTGATCGCGGACTCGGCCGGCGCCTGGGTGGTGACGTTCACGTCGAACGGCGAGTAGTCCTCCGCGACGCGTTGCCAGACCGCGCGCACGACGTCCTGCTCCGCGGTGCTGAAGACGCCCGGGTTGCCGTCGGTGTCGTACGCCCCGACGTTCACGGTGGCGGGCTTGCCGTTGGTGTTCCAGGCGGTGCCGGTGATGGTGTGACCATCGAAGTCCAGGTAGATCACCCGGTTCGAGCCGGGCTTGCTGTTCAGCTGGAAGGCGGGCCCGGTGGCGGCCACGACGGCCTGCTTGGCCCAGCGCGGAGCGGGCTCGCTGGCCTTCTCGGCCTTGGTGGCCGCGGGCTCCTTGTAGAACAGCCGGCCGTCGCGGTCGAGCCACGCGGCCTTGTCGGTGGCCAGAATGCCGAGCAGCTTCTGCTCGGCGAGGCCGTTGCGCTCGGCCAGCTCGGCCAGGCGCGGCTTGACCGCGGTCAGGGCGGTCTTGCCCTGGGTGGGCTGACCGAGAACCTTGTCGATCGGCTGACGGTCGAGAATCGGTTGCGCACCTGCGGAACCACCGGCCTGGACGGCAAGGGCGGTGAACAGGGCGGCACCGGTGGCGACCAAAGCACCGGTGCGGCGGAACCTGCTGTGCATGGAACCCTCCTCAAGGACTCCTGGTGGCCGCCCACAGGGTCCATGCGAAAGGGGCGAATCGCACGGCAGGGTCTGGGGCGGACCAATGCCTCACTTGTCGTACGCAACTGCGCACTCTGCGTAGAGTGCCGTAATCCAGTCGAGATGTGAACAGTTTTGCCCGGAAATCTCACCGGATTTGACCTTCGCAAGGGCATTCCTCTGCCGACTTCTCCCCCTGCGCCGACCTCGCGTAGGTCTTCGCAGAGGGCTACGCGCGGTTCGCGCGGGCTAGAGCAGGGACTACCTGCGGGCTAGAGCAGGACTACCTGGCGTACGGCGGTACCGGCGGCCAGGCGGTCGAAGGCCTCGTTAAGGTCCTCCAGCGCCAGGGTGTCGCTCAAGAGGCGGTCGACCGGCAGACGGCCTGCCCGGTACAAGGCGATGTAGCGCGGGATATCCCGGCTCGGGACCGCCGAACCCAGGTAGCACCCCTTCACCGTGCGTTCCTCCGCTACGAGGCTCACTGCCGGGATGCTGAAGTTCTGCGAGGGATGCGGCAGCCCGACCGTCACAGTGGTCCCACCCCGGGCAGTGGACGCGTAGGCCTGTCCAAGCACTGCACCGCTTCCAACCGTCTCGAAGGCGTAGTCCGCTCCACCGCCGGTAATGTCCCTTACAGCCTCTACCGCATCTTCTACGGAGGCATCCACGGTATGAGTGGCACCTAGCTCCTTGGCCAGCTCTAGCTTGCCCGGTACGACGTCCACCGCGACGAGGGGATGCGCACCGACCAGGCGCGCGCCTAGCAGGGCCGAGAGCCCGACACCACCTAGGCCGAACACCACCGCGCTCCGCCCGGCCTGCAGCCTCGCGGTGTTCACGACTGCCCCGACGCCGGTCAGGACCGCGCAACCGAACAACGCCGCGATCTCCGGCGGTAGGCCCGGGTCGATCTTCACCGCGGATCGGGCCGATACGACCGCGTGATCGGCAAAACCCGACACTCCCAGGTGATGGTTGATCCCGTCACCCAGGCGCCGTACGCCCGAGAGCAGGGTGCCCGCGACGTTGGCGGCCGCACCTGGTTCGCACAGCGCGGCCCGGCCCTCGGCGCAAGGCCCGCACGCACCGCAGGCCGGTACGAAGGCGAAGGCGACGGTGTCACCCGGCTGGAAGCCGTTGGCCTCGGAGGTGACGACTACACCCGTGGCCTCGTGTCCGAGCAACATGGGCATCACCCGAGGCCTTGAACCGTCTACCACCGACAGGTCGGAGTGACAGAGGCCGGCGGCTTGTACCCGGACCAGGAGTTCGCCCGGGCCGGGAGGCGCTAGGTCTACCTCTTCGATCTGCAGCGGCCGGGACTCGGCGTACGGCGCGGCAAGGCCCATGTCCCGCAGTACGGCGCCTCTGACCTTCATGCGAGTCCTTCCAGCGCGGTGCGGATGGCCTTCGGCATTGGCACGGGTCTGCGATCAGTCCTGGCCACGAATACGTGTACGAATCGGCCGAGCGCGGCCAAGTCGGGAGAACCCGCCGGGAAGAGCCCGATCTCGTAGGTGACGCTGGAGTTGCCCAGCTTCGCCACGCGCAGTCCGGCGTCCACCGAGCCCGGGAAGGCCAGGGACTGCTTGAACGTGCACTGCGACTCCACGCACAGCCCGATCGCCGTACCGCTGTGGATGTCCAGACCACCCTCGCGGATCAGGAAATCGTTGATGACGGTGTCGAAGAAGCTGTAGTACTCCACGTTGTTCACGTGGCCGTACACGTCGTTGTCCTTCCAACGCGTACCAATCGCCAGGAAGTGCGGGAACTCGGACCGATCCATCCAGCCACCATAAGGTCGTACGGGTGACCTTCGTACTCCTTCCCGGTGCGTGCTGCACCAGCTGGCATTGGCATCCCCTGACCGCCGAACTCACCAAGCGCGGCCACGACGTCGTACCCGTCGAGATCCCGTGGCAGGACCCAGAAGCGGGACTAGCGCGGTACGTCGACGCAGTGGTCGATGCCGTCGGCGACCGTCCCAACCCCGTGACGCTGGTCGCACACTCGCTGAGCGGATTCACCGCTCCCCTGGTGTGCGAACGCCTTCCCGTCGGGCTGATCGTTTTCGTGGCCGGGATGATCCCTCGCCCGGGCGAATCAGTCGAAGAGTGGTGGACGAACACGGCGTACGTCGCGCCCGAATCCGGCGACACCTTCTTCCACGACCTGCCGGCGGAACTCGCGGCCGAAGGCGAGCGGCGCCTCACCGAAATGCTCGGCCAGGGGATGAGCGAGCCCTGGCCGCTCGAGCGGTTCCCGGCGGTGCCCGTGCGAGCGGTGATCGGCGCGGAGGACCGGTTCTTCCCGGCGGATTTCCTGCGCCGGGTGACGCTCGAACGCCTCGGCGTGGAGGTGGACGAGATGCCGGGGGCGCATTTCCCGATGCTCGGTCATCCGGTGGAACTGGCGGATCTGCTGGAGGGTTATCAGGACGCAAAACCTACGCGACCGTAACTTACGGTGCCGTAGGGTGGAGGGACTACCGCCGCCCGAGGAGGATCGTGATGACGGACAAGCTGGTGTCGAACCTGCTGCACGAGCTGGAGCCGGTGGTCGAGGAGAACCTCAACCGCCATCTCGCGATCACCAAGGACTGGAACCCGCACGACTACGTGCCGTGGAGCGAGGGCCGCGACTTCGCGTTCCTCGGTGGTGAGGACTGGGCGCCGGACCAGTCCCGGCTCGATCCGGTCGCCAAGATCGCGATGATCACGAACCTGCTGACCGAGGACAACCTGCCGTCGTACCACCGGGAGATCGCGGTGCAGTTCGGCCTCGACGGGCCGTGGGGTACCTGGGTCGGCCGCTGGACCGCGGAGGAAGGCCGGCACGGTATCGCGCTGCGCGACTACCTGATCGTGACGCGCGGCGTCGACCCGGTCGAGCTCGAGCAGGCCCGGATGGCGCACATGACCGTCGGGCACGCGGTCGACAAGAACATGCTGGAGACCATCGCGTATGTGAGCTTCCAGGAGCTCGCCACCCGGGTCTCGCACCGCAACACCGGTAAGGCCACCGGCTGCCCGATCGCGGACCAGCTGCTGGCCCGGATCGCCGCCGACGAGAACCTGCACATGATCTTCTACCGGAACCTGGTCTCGGCCGCGTTCGAGGTCAACCCGAACGAGACGATGCGGGCCGTCGCCAACGAGGTGACCGACTTCTCGATGCCGGGCGCCACCATGGACGGCTTCATCCGGAACTCGGTCACGATCGCGAAGGCCGGAATCTACGATCTGCGCCTGCACCACGACGAGGTCGTCGCGCCGATCCTGCGCAAGTGGAACGTGTTCGACCGCGAGGACCTGACCGGCGACGGCGCCAAGGCCCGCGACGAACTGGGCGAGTTCATGACCGCCCTGGACGCGCAGGCCAGCCGCTTCGTCGAACAACGCGCCAAACTCCGCGAGCGTCAGGCGGCCCGGACCGTCTGACCTGGTCCCTGACTTGGCACCGGGCCGCCGCTGGGTGGTCTGGGTAGAGTCGCGGCGTGCAGTTCATCCGCGACCTCGTCAGGTTGCTCCGAAGGCCCGACTTCCGCAGGCTCTTCGCCGTTCGGCTGACCTCTCAGCTGGGCGACGGCGTGTTCCAGGTCGCCCTCGCGTCGTACGTGCTGTTCTCGCCCGAACGCGCGCCCGACGCCGCCGCGATCGCGGGCCTGTTCGCGGTCGCCCTACTGCCGTACTCGATCCTTGGCCCGTTCACCGGCGTACTGCTGGACCGGTGGTCCCGGCGCCAGATCCTCTTCGGGGCGAACCTCACCCGGGCCGCGCTGGTCCTGGTCGTCGCGGCGATCGTGGCCGCCGGGAACGCCGGAGCGCTGTTCTACCTGGCGGTCCTGCTCACGCTCGGGGTGAACCGCTTCCTGCTGTCAGGCCTCTCCGCCGGCCTCCCGCACGTGGTGGACCGCGACGAACTGGTGATGGCCAACGCGGTCACGCCGACTTCCGGAACCGCCTCGTTCATGGTCGGCGGTGGCCTCGGCGCGCTGATCAAGCTGGTCACCGACTCGGACCTGATCGTGCTCGGTACGACGTCCGCCGTCTACGTGGCGGCCGCCTGCCTGGCCCTGCGGCTCGGGCGGCGCCAGCTCGGGCCAGACCTGAGCGGGGAAGAACCCGGTCTAGCCGAGGCAGTCCGCAGTATCGCCGCAGGCCTCGTCGACGGCGGACGCCACCTCCGCGAACGCCGCCAGGCCGCACTCGGTCTAGCCGCCATCGGGTCGCTCCGGTTCTTCTTCGGGCTAGTGACCGTCGGGATGATCCTGCTGTACCGGAACCACTTCTACGGCCCGGGCCAACTAGACCAAGCCTTCGGCGCCCTAGCCCTCGCAACCGCCATGGTCGGCGCCGGGCTGTTCGTAGCCGCCCTGGTCACCCCCTGGGCCACCCGCAAGATGAGCCTGCGCCAATGGATCACCGGGCTATTCGTAGCTGCCGCGGTAGTAACGGCCTTCCCCGGCGGGCTCTACACCCAACCGGCCCTGCTGATCGCGGGATTCCTCACCGGCTTTTGCGCCCAAGGCGTCAAGATCAGCGTGGACACCCTGGTACAAACCGGCGTAGACGACGTCTACCGCGGCCGGGTCTTCTCCCTCTACGACATGATCTTCAACGTCGCCCAGGTATCCGCCGCCGCCCTCGGCGCACTCGTCCTCCCCGACTCCGGCAAGTCCTACCCAGTCCTCGCCCTCATCATCCTCGGCTTCGCCCTAACCTCCCTCACCTACTCCCGCCTCTCCCGCACCCCCCTCCCCACCGCCTAACCAACTCCCCCCGCCACGCCGTGTATCCCGCTCATCGGACGCTTGTGACGCGGCGTGTCGCCGTTCATCGGACGCTTGCGACCGGACCCTGGCGTGTCATCGGACCCTTGTGACGCGGCGTGTCGGCGTTCATCGGACGCTTGTGACCATCGCGCGGCCGAGGTCCCGCGCGAGGTGAGACCGGTGGAGTCGGCGAGTCCGGACGAGCCGGGCCAGGTCGTTGCGGTTGTCGTGCATCAACTGGAAGTGGAAGTAGTTGATGTGCTCCAGTACCGCGAAGAACCACAGGGCGATCCCCGGCCAGAACCCGGCGGCGGGACCACTCCCCGTGAGTACGCCGAGGGCGATCGCGCCGGCTACCAGCAAGGCGAGGTTGGCCTTGAGCAGCACCCGATAAGCCCTCATCCCCGCAGGCAAGGGCGTTGCGGCCGAGAGTTGCCGGACCTTCAGCCACCAATACGTGCCGCCCTCGGCCAGGATGACCGCGACCAGGACCAGCCCGATCAGGTTGGCGGCGGTCACCGGCATACCGAGCACCGCGATGAACACGTACGACAACAACGGGATATTGACGAACTCCAGCACAGCCAGCATTCGCAGCCGCCGAAGTACGAGTGGAGTCGTAGAGCGCATCCCGCGAGTATCCCCCACCCCCTTGGCGTTCGGTCGTCGGAATACGGCCGGTATCCAAGGCGAATTCCGACTGAACGCCTGGTCCGCGGCGGCCCCGATTGGCGCGACTCCGACTGGCGGGTGGACGGTCACAAGCGTCCGATGAATGCCGACACGCCGCGTCACAAGGGTCTGATGACACGCGGGGGCGCGGTCACAAGCGTCCGATGAACGGCGACACGCCGCGTCACAAGCGTCCGATGAGCGGGGGTGGGGACGCTCGCCGGCCCCTCAACCGGCGAGCGTCGGATCAGGTGCCGCGGAGGGCGGTGATGGGTTCGATGGCGGAGGCCTTCCAGGCGGGGTAGGTGCCGGCTATGAGGCCGATTACCGCGCCCAGGAAGGGAGAACCGGCTGCTAGGCGGGGATCGAGCAGTGGGGTCCAGTCGTTGACGGCGGAGACGATGACCGTGAGCAGTACGCCGACGGCCGTGCCGAGTAGTCCGCCGAGGAATCCCACGATCACGCTCTCCACCAGGAATTGCCCGGCGACGTGCCGACGGGCTGCTCCGAGTGCGCGGCGTAGGCCGATCTCGGAGACGCGTTCGAGTACCGAGAGCAGGGTGACGTTCGCGATGCCGAGGCCTCCGACGAGCAAGGCGACCGCGCCCAGTAAGAGGAACAACGCGTTCAGGTCGGTTTCGACGCCCCGGCGTACTTGGCCCTGGGTGGGTGGTGCGTCGACCTGCAACGACTCGGGCTGGTTCGGGTTGATCGCTACCGGGGCCTGGCCGGCGATCAACTGGGCCGCGCCCACCTGGGTACGGATCTCGACGGCGTCGGGGGATTTCAGCTGGTACGCCGTTTTGGCCGTACCGTTCGGCATGATCACCCCGTCGAGCAGTTCGGCCCGGCCCACGACCGAGTCGAGAATGCCGATCACGGTGTAGGCCTCGTCGCCGATGAAGACCGCGGGCTGCGAGTCGACCCGGTTGATACCAAGGCGTTCCGCCGCATGCTTGCCGAGGACAACCACCTTGTCGGCGCGCTGGTCGTGCCCACTGTCGAAGAATCGCCCCGTGCGCAGAACCGACCGTACGGCGTCGAACAGCCCGGGTGATCCCGCCAGGATCGGGAGCTGGTGCCCGTCCTTCTGGCCGTCGAGGCCTGCCACACTTCGTACAAGGTCCTCGCCGACTTGGAGCGTGCTGAAACTACCGACGGCGTCGACGCCGTTCAGGCGCTTGATGCGTTCGGGCGCGTCCCAAGGCAGTTCCGCGGCGGCTTGGTCGTCGGCGCGGTCACCTGGTGATACGACCACCCGGGTGGCTGCGGCCAGGTCGAAGCGCTGGGTGATCTGCCCGGCCGCGGTTTGGCCTAGGCCGATCGTGCCGACCAGGGCCGCGATGCCGAGGACCGTTCCGAGCGTGGTGAGGATCAGCCGCGTCGGCCGGGCCGCTACGCCCGCGAGAGCCTCGTCCAGTAGATCCCGCACAGCCGGTCCGCGCGTCCGCTTCCCCTGCTTGCTCCCAACCAGGCCGGGCCGCGAAAAGCGAGGCCGGGAGAAGCGGGGCCTCACCACTGGAGGGTCCCGTCGACGATGCGGACCCGGCGTTGGGCGCGATGGCTGACGTGATCGTCGTGGGTGATGACGGCCAGCGTCATACCGTCACGATGCAGCTCGTCGAACAACTCCAGGATCGCCTCGGCATTGCCCGTGTCGAGGTTTCCGGTCGGCTCGTCCGCCAACAGCAGCGACGGTTCGGCCACCAAAGCCCGGGCGATCGCGACCCGCTGGCGTTCACCACCCGACAGGGTCGTTGGCGCGAAGTCCATCCGATGACCGAGGCTGACCCGTTCCAGCGCCACCCGCGCCCGGGCCATTCGCTCGCGCCGGGGCACTCCGACGTACACCATCGAGAGTGCGACGTTCTCCAGCACGGTTCGATGGTCGAGCAGGTGGAACGACTGGAAGACAAACCCGATCCGTTCACCACGCAGTACGGCGCGACGCCGGTCCGGCAGGCTGGAAGTGTCCACGCCGTCCAGGCGGTAGATCCCGTCACTAGGCTTGTCGAGTAGTCCGAGCAAGTGCAGCAACGTGGACTTGCCCGAGCCGGATGGACCGACTATCGACAGGTACTCCCCTTCCTTGATGGTCAGGTCGATCTGCCGGATCGCCTGTACCTCGGGCGGTCCGGGGAACACCCTGCGGACGCCGACCATCTCCACCACCGGTGCGGTCATTTGCCGACCACAACCTGATCGCCTTCGGCCAACTGTCCACCGACGGGCTTGATCTCGGCGAAGCCGTCCGCCGACAACCCGACCTCGACGCGGACCAACTCGATCTTGCCGTTGCGAAGTACCTCAACCCGCGACTCGCCGTCCGGCCCGGCAGAGAGCGCCGAGGTGGGTACGGCGAGCACCTTGCCCTGGGTGCTCTTCACCGGGATGGTGACTCGTACGTTCGCCGAGCGCAGTCGTTCGAGCTGCGGACCGGTCAGGCTCTTCGGACTGATCACGACGTTCCAGCCGTCCTCGGCCCGGGTGATCCGGGTAACGCGGGCGGGGATGAGCTTGCCGTCGCCGAGATCCAGGCTCGCGTTCATACCGCCCTTGAGCAGGTCCTTGGTATCGGCGTCGACCTTGATCGTCACCACCAGCGAGGCTCCGCTGACCGACATCACGTTGCCGTTGACGAGGGTGCCGCGACTGACGTTCACCTTGTCGACGCGACGCGGCAGGCTCTTCACATAAACGACCTCGGACACCGGCAGCGGCGTACCGGCCTCCGCCTGGGCCTTCACCAGCGCGTCCTTCGCGTCGGTCAGCCGGTCCTCGGCGTCGGACAACGCGGACTTCTCGATCGAGCTGTCCCGCTCCTTCAGCAGGTCCCGGCGCTGCGCCTTCGCCAGCTCCAGCCGATCCTTCGCCGCCGCGTAGGCCCTCGCGTTACCGCGCGCGGTACGCAGTTCCCGCTCGGCGGCCTCGACGTCATTGTTCGCCTGAACGAGCGCCGCCTCGGATGGACCGGCCGTGGCCTGCTTGAGCGCGCGCTTCGCGTTCCGTACGCCGTCCTGGGCCGACTTCACCTGCTGCTTCGCCTGGTCGACCGCGCTCTTGTACTGCGGGTCGACCTCGGGCGCCTCGTATCCGGCGGCCCGGAACAACCGGGCGACGGCCGAACCCGTGTCCGAGGTGTACACCCCGTCCACCGTGCCCGGATCGAACTTCAGCCGGCGCAAAACCTGCTCCAGCTGCAGTACGTCGGGCCCGCGCGAACCCGGCCGGAGCGCGCGGTACATCGGTAGCGCCCCGGCCAGCGCGATCACGGGCCGGCCGGTGATCTCGAGAATCGCCTTGCCCTCGGTGACGTTCGCGCCGACCGCGGGCACCTTGCCCGTCACCACGGCCGGCGTACCGAGTCCGGAGGTCTCCACCCGGAGGTCGACCGCGCCGTCGAACGACGCGTCACCGCGGGAGACGACCTTGCTGGCCAGTGCGCGCTTCTCCACCGGCACGGTGATCTGCGAGGCCTTCGGTGCCGCGGTCCGCGCGGCGGCGTCCTCGGGGGAGGCGATCCGGCTGCCCGCCAGGACGCCCACCCCCAAGGCCGCGACCGCGATCGAGGAAACGCTCACCAGCACCCGGCGGCGGGAGCGGGGTGATGGAGTCACTTGCCACCCTTGTCGTTCGAGGTGATCTCCTTGTACTGCTCGAGCTGCGCCTTGTTGTCCTTGACGAACTCGGCCTCCAGCTCGTACTGCACCTTCTTGTAGGACTCGTCGTACCCGGCCTGGCGGCACTTGTGGTCCTGCACGGCCAGCGCGATCTCGTCCTTGCGCAGCTCGGCCGCCTTGGCCGGATCGACGTCCTTGAGCGTCGGCATCTTCATCACGCCAGACTTCGGCGGCGTGGCCGGCCGGCCACCACTGGTGAGCGCCTGCATCCGCTCGTGGATCTTGGTCCGGCCGTCGTCGACCTTGCGCAGCCCGCTGTGACCGGCGTCGGCCATACAGTCGGACCACTTCTGCGCCGCCTCGGTCACGCGCGGGTCGGACTCGATCCGCTTGCGCAGGGTTTCGAGGTCCTTGAAAAGGCTGTCGAACTTGTTCAGATCCGGGGCGTCCTTGTCACCGGGTTTGCCGTACACCTGCTCGATCGCGTCGCCGCGGCAGCCCATGTTCTCCGGCACCTTCGCGCTCGACTTCTCCCCCGGCTTACTGATCACGACCCCGCCGCCGGCCATCGCCGAATCCCCGTCGAGCGCCTTGTCATACGCCTTCTGTGCCGTCGGCGACAACTTGGCGCGGATCTTGCTGTTCGGATCGTCGCCTTGATCGGCCGCCGTGATCGACGCGAAGTCGATGGTGGAGATGCCGTAGCCGTACTGCGCCGCGAACTTGTCCGGCGGCAGGGAGAACGCCTCGTCGAACTTCGACTTCTTGTCCCCGGTCTCCGGCTGGGTGACGACGTACTCGAAGCCCTCCTTCTTCATACAGGCGGCGGTCAGTTCGCCGATCTTGCGCTGGTCGGCCAGCTCCTTCTCCGACGACTGCTCGCCGCCGATCCGGATCGCCCGCGATGCGACCATCGATCCCCCACCGCCACTGAACATCTCTCCCATGTACTGCGCCAGCGGGCTCTTGCCGTCATTCCCGGCGCCCGCGTTCTTCTCCTCGGCCGGGCCGCCTCCGCAGCCGGCGACCGCCAGCAACGTGAGTACGGCGAGGGCCACCGGCTTGTGTGCTCTGCTCATGCCGAGCAGCCTGGCGGCAGGGCTGTGAAGAAGCTGTGAAGGAGCTGTTCGGCTCCCGTGCTTTTCCCGGTGCTTTCCTGGCCGGCCCTCAGCAGACCTTCATAGAATCCTCACGATCGGCTGCCACACTGCCAACGTGGCAGCCCGGATCCTCGTCGCCGAAGACGATCACAAACAGGCCGAACTGATCCGCCGCTACCTCGAGCGCGACGGCCATTCCACCGTTGTCGTGCACGACGGGCGCGCGGCGATCGAGGAGGCCCGCCGGCGTGCGCCCGATCTGCTGGTGCTCGACGTGATGATGCCCAAGGTCGACGGCTTGGACGTGACCCGGGTTTTACGGGCCGAGGGCAACATTCCGATCATCTTGCTGACCGCCAGGTCCACCGAGGACGACCTGCTGCTGGGGCTCGACCTCGGCGCGGACGACTACCTGACCAAGCCGTACAACCCGCGCGAACTGGTCGCCCGGGTGCGGACCGTCCTGCGCCGCGCGGGTACGGCGGCCGCAGCGCAGGTCTACCAGGTGGGCGACCTGGTGATCGATCCGGTCCGGCACGAGGTCTCCCTCGCCGGGCGGCTGGTCGAAGTGACGCCGGCCGAGTTCAAGATCCTGGCCTGCCTGGCGGCGTCACCCGGGCGTGCGTTCACCCGGCAGCAGCTGCTGGAACACGCCTTCGGCTTCGAGCACTACGTGTTCGACCGGACGATCGACGTGCACGTGATGAACCTGCGCAAGAAGCTCGAGGCGGCGCCGGCCCGGCCGTCGTACCTGCTGACCGTGTACGGCGTCGGCTACAAGCTGACCGACAAACTCGTCAGCAAGACCAAGCTCGCGAGCGAGGCGCCGGCCGATGCGTCGTAGCGTGTTGCTGCGGTTCCTCGCGTTGTCCCTGGCCGTCGCGCTCGGGGCGGTGATCGCGACCGCCGTGATCGCGACGTACAGCACGTCGGAACAACTGCAGGGCGAGTTCGACCAGTCGGCCACCCAACTGGACGCGGACGGGCGGATCTATGGCGAGCTGCTGGAGTACGCCGCGAACCACGCCGACTGGTCCGGCGTCGGCACGCTGGTCGGCCAACTGGCGAATCAGACCGGACGCCGCATCGCCGTCACGGCTCCCGACGGCAAGGTCATCGCCGACTCCGCCAGGACCCTCGGTGCCGCCCCCGAACTCCCGGGCCGGCCGGCGGGCACCCTCGACGTACTGAATCAAAGCGCCTCGATGGTCGCGTCCTTCTCCGCGGGTGGCGGCGTCGCGCTGCGGCGGGCCATTCCGGCGCCCGGAATCGCTGCCACCACGGTCTATTCCACCGGCACCTCGGTCGGATCGCCGTACTGGCGGATGACCGACGCCGAACGCCGGCACCGCAAGGCCCTGGGCGAAGCCGCCGTCACCTGTCTCCAGGCCAGAGGCTTCGCCGCGGAGCTGATCGAGGATCCGAACGGGCTTCCGGACCTCGGTATTCGCACGGTGCTCGCCAACGGTTCCACCGAGTTCGTGTACGTCGATCCGCAAGTCGACCAGTACGCCGCCTGCGTTCCGTCCGGATTGCGCGCCGCCAGCGCGGCCGCCCGGGCCCTGAACGCCGAAGAGGTCTCCCGGGCGACGGCCTGCCTGGACGAACGCGGCGAGGCGTACGACCGGGTGCCGGATGGGCTGGGCCTCAGCCATGTCCAGCCGGTGCAGTCGAGCAATGCGAGCGCGTCGTCGCCGATCACGGAGTGGTTCGAGACCTGTACCAACGAGGCCCGGGCGACAACATTCAAGCCGTACGTCGCTCCGCAGGCGTTGCTCTTCCTCGGCGAGGCCAACCGCTTCAACGTGTTCTCCGGCGAAGGCCTGCTCCGGACGGCGGCGACGGCGCTCGGCGTACTACTGATCGCGAGCCTGGTAATGGTTTTCGCCGGCCGGCGGCTGGTTCGCCCGATTCTCGCCCTCACCGGCGCCGCCCAGCAGATGGCCTCGGGCCGGCGCGGCACCCGCGTACCGGTCACCGGCATGGACGAGGTGGCCCGGCTGGGGCACGCCTTCAACGCGATGGCTGCGTCGATCGAGCAGCACGACCACCAGCGCAAGGCGATGGTGAGCGACGTCGCGCACGAACTGCGAACCCCGCTCGCCAATATCAAGGGCTATCTCGTCGCGTCCGAGGACGGCGTCGTACCGCTCGACCGGGCGCTGGTCGGATCACTGCTGGAGGAGGCGGATCTGCTTGAGCGACTGGTGATCGATCTGCAGGACCTGGCGCTCGCCGATGCGGGCAAGTTGCGCCTGCATCCCGAACGACGCGACCTGGCGGATCTCGCCCAGCAGGTGGTTGCCGCGTTCGGCGTCGAGGCCGAGGTCGCCGAGGTGACGTTGACCGCGTCCGTGGCAGGGCCGGTGTTCGCGATGGTTGATGGCGCGCGGATCCGGCAGGCGATCGGCAATCTGGTGTCGAACGCGCTGCGCTTCACGCCGGCGGGTGGCCAGGTGACGGTTTCGGTCCGTACGTCGGATGGCCGCGCCACCATCGAGGTCAGCGACACGGGGGTTGGCATCGCGGCGGAACATCTGCCGCGGTTGTTCGACCGGTTCTACCGCGTGGACGAGTCGCGGAGCCGGGAGACGGGTGGCAGCGGGCTCGGGCTGGCCATCACCAAGCACTTGATCGAGGCACACCACGGCCGGATCGGTGTAGCCAGCGTTCCCGGCAAGGGCTCTACGTTCTCGCTAGAGCTGCCCTGCGAGTGAGTCGCGGCTTCGCTGGTTTCGCGGCGGGGGTTAGCGACGAGGCGTCGCACTGCGGACACCTTGTCGGAGCCGAGCACTCCAAACGGCGCCTGAGCAGGGATTATTACCCCTGTCAGGACCCGGTTCCGCCTGCTAGGGCCCTACTTTCCCCGCTAGGACGGCGCCCGCCAACCCCGTGGTCGACGCAACGCCGTGACGTCCACGTGAATCTCGCGAGTGGTCGTGTGCACGGGTCCACTCGCGGGAGGTGAGTGGGCAGCTGCTCTAGCTCGGGGCGGTTAGGTGGTGGAGGAGGGTGGCGGCGGGGTAGGGGGTGGGGGTTTGTTCGGACTGGTGGATCAGGGTGGTTATGCGGGTGTTGATGGGGGTGGGGATGCCGAGGGAGGCGCCTAGGGTGGTTATTTCGCCGTTGAGGTAGTCGATCTCGGTGGGGCGGCCGGCTTGCAGGTCTTCCCACATGGAGGAGCGGGCCAGGGGATCGATGGCGAGCATTCGGCCGGCCAGGCGGCGGAAGAGCCAGTCCGGTAGCCGCAGGATTCTCGGCATCAGGCGTGCCGGGACGGCGGTCAGCTGAGCTGGTTCGATCCCGGCGGCCTTCAAGACCACCAGAGCTTCCGACTGCGCGGCCGCGAGGCATAGCCGATACCCGCGTTGCGACAACTCGTCGCGCAGAGGTAGATCCGACAACGCGTTGATCGGGTTGTTCAGGTTGAGCAAGAGCTTCGCCCATTGCACCGGCGCCATATCGGCGTGCTCGGTCAACGGCAGGCCTGCCGCCTCGAAGGCCGGCGCGTACGAGGACAGCCCGGGCTCGACGTCCAAGAACCCTTCGGTGCCTTGATGAAAGACCCCATCACCACGGTTCAGCACGTTGAACGGCACCATGCCGGTCACCACCCGATGCCCGGGCAGGGCCGCGCGCAGGACCGATGCGTTGCGCAGGCCGTTCTGGAAGCTCACCACCACCGCGTCCGGCTTGAGCACCTTCGCCAGTTCGGCCCCGGCGGTCGCAGTACCGGCCGACTTCACCGTCACCAGGACCAGATCGGCCTCAGCCGCGGCCTCGGGCACCACCTCGAACCGCACCGCATTCACCCGCAGCTCCGCACCGCGGAAGTCCGTAAGCCGCAGGCCGTTCGACGCCACCTCGGCGGCCAGGCGCGGACGGCCGACGAACGTGACGTCACTACCCGACGCCGCAAGCCGCCCACCGACGTAGCACCCGATGCCGCCGGCGCCGTACACGCAGATCTTCACGACAGTGCGAGTGATCGGGCCGTGCTGAGCAGATCGGTGCCCGTCGGCAGTGCGGCGATGATCGGCGTATCCAGCCCGTTCGCCAGATAGCGATCGATATGCGCGCGACACTCGTCCGGCGAACCGTGCACGATCAACTCGTCGATCAGCGAGACCGGTACGGCGGCCATGGCGGCGTTCTTGTCCCCCGCGGCCCACGCCTGCCGCATCGGCTTCATCAGCTCCGCCCGGCCGAGCCAGTCGTGGAAGGCCGCATAACCCGGCACAGTCAGGTACGTCGCGATCAGGAATCGCCCGATGTTGCGGGCCATCTCCGCGTCCTCGGTGGCACAGACGAAAATCCGCGCGGCCAGTTCCTTGTCCGGCCCGAGTTCGGCCCGCACCTTGCGTACGTCGTCCACGGACAACCAGTTGGTGATCGCGCCATCGGCCTCCCGCGCGGCCAGGTGCAGCATCTGCGGACGCAACGCCGCGAGCATGATCGGCGGCGCGATGTCCGGCGCCTTCTCCAACCGGAACCGCCGGATCGTGAACGAGTCGAACTCGCCGTCCACCTTCTCCCCCGCCAGCGCCGTCTTCAGAAAGCGCAGCACGTCGCGGGTCCGGGCGTACGGCGGGTCGTAGCTGATCCCGTTCCACCCGGTCACGATCGTCTCCGAGCTGGCTCCGATCCCGAGCACGAACCGCCCGGGCGCGAGGTCTGCCAGCGCGGCGGCGCTCATCGCGAGGGCGGCGGGACCACGCGTGTGCACGGGCACTACCGCCGTACCAAGGCGCAGCTGGTCGTCCCACTCGGACGCGAGCACCAACGGCGTGAAGGCGTCCGAACCGGCCACCTCGGCCGACCAGAGATCGGTATAACCCAGCGAGGCCAGTTCGCTGATCAGCGAACGGTGCTCCCGGATCGGTACACCGGTGAGCGGAACGGTGAGACCCCAGGCCATCTCAGATCATCCTCTTCACGATCGGCAGCGGCAGGAACCGCATCAGGTAGGAAATCGGCACGTAGGGCCAGGTCGGTACGTAGGCCTTGGCCTTCTCCTTGTTGATGGCGTCCACGATCGACCGTACGCCGGTCACCGTGTCGGTCATCAATGGCGCCTTGGCGACCCGATCGTTCATCTCGGAGGCGATATAGCCGGGATAAATCGCGCTGACCTTGATCGGCTTGCCGATCATTTCCATCCGCAGGCCTTCGGCGACCGCGGCGATGCCCGCCTTGCTGGCGGCGTACGCGGTGATGGTCTTCGGCATACCGCGCAGGGCCGACATCGAGGTGATCACCACCAGGTGACCCGCGTTGCGAGCCCGGAACAGCTCGAGCGCCGCCTCGCACTGGGCCGTCGCGGCGACCAGGTTGGTCATCAGGGTGTCGCGATTCGCGTCGAACCGGCCGGTGCCGAGCGGCGCGCCCTTGCCGATGCCGGCGTTCACGATGACCCGGTCGAGCCCGTCCAGCTCCTTGTCGAGCGACCGGAACACCTCGAACACCTGGTCATGGTCGTTCACGTCCAGCGTGCGCACCACCACGGTGATCGCCGGATAGGCCTTGAGCAGGTCGTCGCGCAGCTTCTCCAGCCGCTCGGTACGACGGGCGGTGAGCGCGAGGTTGTGCCCGTTGTCGGCGAACTGCCGGGCCATCTCCTCGCCCAGTCCCGAACTGGCCCCGGTGATCAGGATGTTGCGGCGACGCATGCGTAGTCCCCTATCGGTAGCTCAGTAGATCGGTGCCGTCCAGATGGCCGTGATCGTTGAAGCTGACGGCGGTCAGACCGCGCCGGCCGTCGACGAGCTTGGTGATACCGGTGTTGACCGTGACCGGGTTGAGCGTCAGCCACAGCTCGTCGGTGCCCGCGAACAACCGGCCGACCACCGCGGCGATCGGACCACCCGAGGTGACCACGAGCGCCGTCTGCCCCTTGTCGAGGCCCGCGGCGGTACGTCGTACCGCTGTCTCGGTCCGTTCGCAGAAGGCCTGGAACGATTCGGCGTAGCCCTCGCCGGTACTTCCGACCCACCGGGCCGTGGCGTCGGCGAACATCTCCTGGAAGGCGCGGGCCGGTTCCGGCGTCCGGGCCAGGTCGGCGAGCAGTACCGCGCGACGCTTGTACGCCGGTTTGTGCGCGACGATGACCTGGTCGTGGTCGAACTCGTTGAAGCCCTCGTCCACCGTGACCGGAGTGTCGATGCCCGCCGCAGCGAGGGCGATCCGCGCGGTCTTGGCGTGCCGCTGCATCGCGCCGGACACCACCAGGTCCGGCTTGATACCCCGCGCGGCCAGTGCCTCGCCGAGCCGGACGGCCTGCCGCTCACCTTGCGGTGACAACCGGTCATAGTCGCTTCGCCCGAATGACGCCTGCGCGTGCCGGACGAGGTACAGAACACTCACTTAGGCGCCTTTGGCAATTAATCGACGGCATCGCCGTTCGAGATAGTTGACCGGGAACCAAAGGCTTTTGAACCGCGGGTTCCGGGTCTGCTTGTGGTGGTAACGGTAATAGATCTGCTGGGCGATCACCGCCAGCCGGAACAAGCCGAACACCTCGTAGAACGTGCGATGCTCCGCGGTCAGACCGGTCCGCTCGCAGTAGTAGTCGATCACCTCGGCCCGGGTCAGCATGCCGGGCAGATGCGTGGGCTGGCGGCGGAACCGGCGGAACGCCCAGTCGTCGTCGGCCTGGACCCAGTAGGCGAGCGAACTGCCGAGGTCCATCAACGGATCGCCGAGCGTGGCCAGCTCCCAGTCGAGTACGCCGACCACCTTGGCCGGATCGTCCGGCGCGAGCACCACGTTGTCGAAGCGGAAGTCGTTGTGGATCACACAGATCCGGACATCGTCGGGCCGGTTCGCCTCGAGCCAGGCGATGACCTTCTCGAAGCTCGGCACGTTCCACGTTTTGGCCTTGCGGTAGCGACCGCTCCAGCCGGTTACCTGGCGTTCGACGTACCCTGCGCCACGGCCCAGATCCGTGAGGCCCGCCTGGTCCGGATCGACCTGGTGCAGTTCGATCAACGTGTCGATGACGGTATGGCAGAGCCTGCGGGTCTCCTCGGGCGTCAGGTCGACCCCGAGCTCGGAACGCGGGATGGTCCCGGCGATCCGCTCCATCACGTAGAACTCGGAGCCGATCAACGCCTCGTCGGGGCAATACGCGACCATGCCCGGCACGTATGGATACACCGGCGCCAAGGCCTGCTGGATCCGGAACTCCCGGCCCATGTCGTGCGCGCCCTTGGCCTTCGTACCAGCGGGTGGCCGGCGCAGGATCAGCTCCCGGCCGGGATAGCCCAGCAGATAGGTGAGGTTGGACGCGCCGCCGTGGAACTGCTGGATCTCCGGCAGACCGGCCGGCAGTTCGGTATGCCCGCGCAACCAGCCGTCCACCGCCTCGACGTCGAACGCGTCCTCGGTGCGGACCGTCATACCGAGCCCTCGGCCCGCTCCCTGGCCCGGCGGGCGATCTTGCGCATCTGACGGTCGTACAACGGGCGGGCGAACCGCTTCGTCCGCCAGGCCATCAACGCGGGCCGGTCCGGAATGATCAGGAACTGCTGTTTGCGGATGCCTTCCAGCACCACCTTGGCGATGCCGTCGGCCGTGCGCGGGGACTTCTCGATCAGGCGCCGGGCCACGCTGTTCATCTCGGCGTCGTCGCCCTGGATCGAGTCGGCCAGATTGGTCTTGAAGAACGACGGGCAGACCACGGACACGGTCACGCCGTACGGATGCAGCTCGTGCGAGAGGGTCTCGCTGAGCGCGACCACGCCCGCCTTGACCGTGTTGTACGAGCTCATCATCGGCGGATGGACCAGGCCCGCGGCCGAGGCGGTGTTGACGATGTGCCCGGACCGCTGGTCCTTGAACATCGGCGCGAACGCGCGGCAACCCCGGACCACGCCCATCAGGTTGATGTCGACGACCCGGTCCCAGGCGGCGAGCGACTCGACGTCGATCCGCCCACCGGTGGCGATGCCCGCGTTGTTGATCAGCAGGTCGAGGCCACCCCAGTGTTCGGAACACCACGCGGCGGCCTTGTCCCAGTCGGCGGCGCTGCGTACGTCGAGCTGCAGGTACGGCGTATCGTCCGGGCCTTCCGCGGCGACGTCCGTGCGCAGCACTTGGTGGCCGGAGGCAAGCAGTTGCCGGACCAGCGCGTCGCCCAGGCCGGACGAACCACCGGTGACAAGGACCCTGTTCACTGTTCCTCCCGCGGGTACTTCGCCAGCTCGAGCTTGGCGATCACTCCACGGTGCACCTCATCCGGCCCATCCGCCAGCCGCAGCGCCCGCGCCGCCGTCCACGCGGCCGCGAGCGGGAAGTCGTCGGACAGCCCGCCACCACCGTGCAGCTGGATCGCCATGTCGATCACGTCCTGCGCCATCCGCGGCACGGCCACCTTGATCTGGCTGACCTCGCTCAACGCACCCGCGAGACCTTGGGTGTCCAGCAGGTACGCCGTCTGCAGCACCAGCAGGCGGGCCTGGTTGATCGCGATCCGCGCGTCGGCGATGCGCTCGCGGTTGCCGCCGAGATTGACCAGGGGCTTTCCGAACGCCGTACGACTCGTACCGCGCTCGAGCGCCAGTTCCAGGGACTTCTCCGCGAGGCCGATCAGCCGCATGCAGTGGTGGACCCGGCCCGGGCCCAGTCGGCCCTGGGCGATCTCGAAGGCGCGGCCCGGACCGGCCAGGATGTTCGCGACGGGCACGCGTACGTTTTCGAAGTTGACCTCGCCATGGCCGTACGGCTCGTCGTACCGGCTCATGGCCGGGAGCAGCCGCTCGACGGTGACGCCGGGGGTGTCGCGCGGGACCAGCACCATCGTGTGGCGCGCGTAGCGATGGGCCTCGGGATCGGTGAGGCCCATGAAGATGAGGATCTTGCAGTCGGGATTGCCGACGCCGGTGCTCCACCACTTGCGGCCGTTGATCACCACCTCGTCACCCTCGACGATGGCGGTGGCGGCCATGTTGGTGGCGTCGGAGGACGCGACGCCGGGCTCGGTCATGCAGAACGCGGAGCGGATCGTGCCGGCCAGCAAGGGTTCCAGCCAGGCGGCCTTCTGCTCGGCACTGCCGTAACGCAGCAGCACCTCCATGTTGCCGGTGTCGGGCGCGTTGCAGTTGAACACGTACGGCGCGATGAACGAGCGGCCGGTCAGCTCGGCGATGGGCGCGTAGTCGAGATTCGCGAAACCTTCGCCGTACTGCTCGTTGCCCTCTTCGGCCTTCGGCAGGAACAGGTTCCACAAACCCTGCTTACGGGCTTTCGCCTGCAGTTCGGCCATCAGCGGCTGCGGCTGCCACGGGTCGTCGGCCTTGCTGATCGCCTGGTGCATCGCGGCCTCGACCGGCTCGATCTCGGTCCGGATGAACTCGTCGGCCTTGCCGATCAGCTCCTGGGCCCGCGTGGACGGTTCGAAACCCATGCCTTCACTCCTCAGCTCTCGGCCCCTGCTGCCCGGGGTTCTCAGCCAGCCTGACATTGACGGTAGCGGCTTGTTGAGCAATGCTCAATAGCGTGGCACAGCGACTGACGGCCGAGGACCGGCGTAAACAGCTGGTGGGCATCGGCCTGCGCATGTTGCGGACCCGGCCGATCCACGAGCTCTCGGTGGACGCCGTCGCCGAAGAGGCCGGTATCTCCCGCACGCTGCTGTTCCACTACTTCCCGAGCAAGCGCGACTTCTACGTCGCCGTGATCAGCGCGGCCGGCCGGCGCCTGCTCCGGGTCACCGCGCCCGATCCGTCGCTGCCCGCCGACGAACAACTCGTGCAGATGCTGACGGCCTACGCGGCGTTCGTGCATCGGCGGCGCGCGTCGTACATCTCGTTCGTCCGGGGCGCCGCGGGTGGCGACGTCTACGTCGTCGAGGTGTACGACGAAACCCGGGCCGCTCTGACCGACCGGGTCCTTGGCCTGCTCGGCGTGACCTCACCGCCAGATCCGACCGTCCGCCTCCGCGTGCACGCGTGGCTCGCCTACGTCGAGGACCTCTTCATCGAATGGTCAGGCCTCCCCGCCCCCGACCGCCCCGGCACCCCCGAAGACCTCGTCACCCACGCGGTAACCACCCTGCACACCCTCGTGACGGTCTGACTCCCCCTTCTTGTCACGAGAAGGGGCGTTCAGTGAAGTGCCAGTGGTTTGTCATCGGGGTGGCGCAGGGTGGTGGTGCACGCTGCTACCACTAGGGGGAATTGCATGCGATCTCGGGGCGACAACGAAGAGCCGGTCATCGTCGTGGTGGGGTGGTAGTCAGAGCCACTTCAGCGGACGCGGTATTCCCGGCTGGGGATCCCGCAGGATGGCGCGGACCTCGTCGGCGGTGAGCGCCCGCAGGTCCTGCAGGATCGCGAGCGCTTCGCGTTGCCGCTCCCGGCCGGGACGACCGAGGGCGAGCAAGGCCGTACCGAGCCGCCAGAGACAGCCCGCCTCGGCCATCTGGTCGGAGGCGGACCGCAACAGCCTGAGCGCGCGCTCGAACAGCGGCACCGCCCGGGCCGCGTCTCCGCGCCGGTGGTGCAGTTCGGCGATGCTGGCCAGCACCATGCCCTCGTTCTCGGCGTCACCGAGGCTGTGGAAAAGCGCGAGCGACTGACGCTGATTGCCCAGCGCCTCCTCGAAGGCGCCTTGCTCGGTCAGCACCACCGCGATCACGTGCAGCATGTGCGCCTCACCGAACGGATCGCCCTGTTCGCGCCGGATCGCCAGCGCCTCCCGGTGAAAGGTGACGGCCTCGTCCAGCCGGCCGCGCATCGCCGCGACCGCGCCCAGGCCGAACAGCATGTGGCCCTGCTGGGTCCGGTCCCCCACTCGCCGCCAGCGATCCAGGGCCGACTCGAAGTGCGCGACGGCCTCGTCGAGTTGACCGGTCAGCCGGTACGACCGGGCCAGGTCGGCGTGGGCGAGCGCGATCACCGGGGTGCGGCCGTCAGCCCGGGCCACGTCGAGAATCAGCTGGTTGATCGGGACCAGCTCGCGCCAGAAATGCCGTATGTTGCCCAGGCCATTGAGCGCCGCCGCGAGTCCGATCGCGAGCTCCGGGCCGTCGTCGGGCGCGGCCGCCGCCTGCCGGGTGATGGCCAGCAGGTTGCCCACCTCGGCTCCGAGCCAGGCGGAGGCGTCGGGTCTACCGGTGAGCTCGGTCCCGGCCCGGGTGAGCTTCTCCTGGGCCAGACCCGCACGACGGCGGCTGGCCCCGTCGTACACGAGTGCGCCGGTCGCGATGCGGATGGTGGCCAAGTAGTGGTGGAGCGCGCGTCGTACGGCGGCTGCGCGATCCGGCTCGGGTAGTTCCTCCCAGGCGAGTTCACGGGCGTAGAGCCGGACCAGGTCGTGGATCTCGAACCGGTCGGGCCCAAGGGCTTGGAGTAGTTGCGCGCCCACGAGCACATCCAGGTCGTGCTCGATCTCTTCCTCGGGCCGATCCGCCAGTGCCGCGACTACGGCCACGCTGAGGTTCGGCGTCTCCAGAAGGCCTAGCAGCGGGAACAACCCGGCAGCAGACCGTCCACCCCGTCGTACGTCGCGGCGGAGCTGGTCGAGGCTCAAGGTGAAGCTGGCCCGTACGGCGAGATCGGCGTGCTCCAGTTCGTCCAGGCGTCGGTGCGCTCTGCCGAGCCGTTTGGCGAACAAGGCCGGCGTCCAGTCGTCACGCGCGGCTAGGCGGGCTCCCGCGATGCTGATCGCCAGTGGCAGGCATCCGCAGAGGCGAACGATGTCGAGCGATGCGGCCGTGTCGATGCCGACCCGTTCGGAACCGGCGAGGCGGCTCAGCAGGTCGACGCCTTCGGCCTCCCCGAGGGCGTTCAGCCTCACGTGGGTGGCGCCATCGAGCGCGGTCAGGACGTCCCGGCTGGTGATGAGGACAGCGCAGCCCGGACCACCCGGCAGCAGCGGCCTAACCTGCGCGGCGTCGACGGCGTCGTCCAGGACGATCAGGAGGCGTCGGCCCGCGGTAAGGGTTCGGAACCGGGCCGTGGCCTCTTCGGTGCCTGTCGGTAGGCCCGCGCCTCGGTCGCCGACTGCCCGCAGGAGCCGGTCCAGGACCTCGTCCGCGGTCAAGGGGGCCACGCCCGGCGTAGCGCCGTGGAGGTTCACGTAGAGCTGGCCGTCGGGGAACTCCTCGGCGACGCCTCTTGCCACCTCCACGGCAAGCGACGACTTCCCGATGCCACCGACGCCGTTGATCGCGATGACCGTCAGGCGATCCCCTTCGCGGCTGGCGCGCAGGAGGTTCGAGATCTTCGTGAGTTCGGCATGCCGTCCGACGAAGGTGGCTATTCCTGCGGGTAGTTCGGCCGGCCTCGGCTCGCGTGCGGGCGGTAGAGCCGGTGAAGCCGGTGTGGCCGCGCTTGACGACGGGAGGTCCAGAGCGACGTCGCCACGCAGGATGTCGAGCTCCAACCGGCGCAGGTCATGCCCGGGCTCCAGACCGAGTTCGGCCCGGACCAGCTCCCGTCCTTCGCGGTAGACCTGCAACGCGTCTGCCCGGCGTCCAGACCGATAGAGCGCCAGCATCAACTGGTAGCGGAAGCGATCTCGTAGCGGATGTCTGGCCGACAAGGCGGTCAGTTCGGGGATCGACCGGGTATGCCGTCCTAAGGCCAGTTCGGCGTCGAACCGGTGTTCCAGCGTCTCCAGGCGCATCTCTTCCAGCCGGGCGGCCTCTTCGCGGATCAGCCCGAACTCGTTCAGACCGGCGAAGGCCTCACCCCGCCAGAGATCCAGCGCCTCCTGCCAGAGCTTGGCCGCGTCCTCGGTCATCCCGGCATCCATCGCCTGCCGGGCGGAGGTCGTAGCCGCCTCGAACCGGTGAACGTCCAGCTCGCCTGGTTCGACCAGCAGGGTGTACCCGGCGGCCGCGTGGTTGATCACCGTGTCGCTGCCGAGGGCCTTCCGTAGCCGGTAGACGTACACCTGCAGGCTGTTGCGCGCCGTGGCCGGCGGATCGTCCGGCCAGAGCAGATCGATCAGCAGGTCGGTCGAGACGGCCTGGTTCGGCCGGCAGAGCAGAGCCGCCGTGACGACATGCTGCTTACCGCCGAGCGGTATCCGCCCGGCGGCACCCTCGACCTCGACCGGTCCGAGCACTGCGTACCGCATTCGCCTCCGGTGCCTGTAGCCACTGGCCGCGCACGGGCGGCTCTGGTGAGACTACCCAGCGAGACGGCCCAGTGGCTCCCGCTTAGGCCGCATGCGAGTGGCGGCGGCGCGGAGGCGTCCGGAGTTTCGTTATCCCGCTCACGGCCGCGCAAGGTCAGAGCACTTCGAGAGTGGAAGAACCTCGCGCCGTTCTAACCCGATAGCTAGTGCTCACACCCGCGTCCGGGGTCAATTTGCCAACTTGCCGATAGGACAACACCGCCTCGGTCTGGGAGGCCTCCAGTACGCCGTACCCGTGCTGGCGCATGTCGACCAGCTTGAGGTGCGGGTTGTGCCCTAGGCGGTTCTGCTCCTCGGTCCGGGCGCCACCCGCGCCCTTGACGTCACCCGTGTTCGTCGACGAGACGGACGGTACGACGAACTCCACGCCGGCTCGTCGCGTTCCACCCGGGCTGCCCGGCGTACCCGGGGCGAAGCCGGTGTTCCATAGTTCGCCCGCGAAGGTGTCGTGGTCATCGCCTGTCACGACTACGAAGTCGGAGACACGTTCAGCCGCCAGGGAAAGCAACTCGGACCGCTCGGCGCCGTAGCCGTCCCAGGTGTCCATGTAGGCCCGTTCGCCTGCGGAGCCGGTGACCATGCCCATCAACATCGTGGGATTCGCCAGCACCTTCCAGCGGGCTCCCGAGCTTCGGAGGCCGTCCTTGAGCCAGGTCTTCTGCGAGGCGCCGAGCAACGTACGGCCCGGGGTGTCCGCCTCCGCGCACACCAGGGCGCTCCCGTCGTCGCAGGGCTGGTCGGCCTTGTACTGGCGGCCATCGATCGCGAACAGCTCCACCGTCCGGCCGAGCTTCAGCGAACGGTAGATGCGCGTCATGTCGTCGGGGTAGTACCGCGGCACCGGCATCCGTTCGAACCAGGCATGCCAGGCGGCGCTGCGCTTCTCCTTGAAGAACAGCTCGGGCAGGGACCAGTTGTCGACGGTGTAGTTGTTCCTGAACTCATGGTCGTCCCAGAGCGGCAGGAACGCGTGCTGCTGGTGCATGGCCCGCAGGTTCGGATCAGCCCGGTACGCCGTGTACTTCGCGCGCATGGCGGGTAAAGCCTGCGGATAGAGGTTGAGGTCGATCCCTCGCACTCCAGGCACGGTGGCCTCGTAGACGTAGTCCCCCAGGCATACGACCAAGTCGAGGTCTTCCTGCGCCAAGTGCCGGTGGGTGGCGTAGTAACCCTCGGTGAAGCCCTGACAGGTGAAGAAGCCGATCCGCACCGGCTGGTTCGAATCAGCCGGGCGTAGCGTCTGGAACCGCCCAACTGGCGAGACCGTGTCCTGCCCCCGGAACTGGTAGAAGTACTCGCCGCCGGCCGGGAGGTTCGCCGCCTGGAAGTGGATACAACCGTCCCACTGCTTCTTCGCGATGACCGTCTCGACGATCACCGGGCGGGACAGGTCGCGATGCGGCGACACCACGATCGCCAGCTCGGCGTCGCCCTCGAACAGCCCGCGCGGCACTCGCGTCCACAACGTCGCGCCGTCCGTACGCGGTACACCCGCCATCACGCCTTCGGGAAAGGCCGCCCCGCGCACGAGCGTGGCCGACGCGTCGGCCGCCGTACGCAACAGCGGGGCACCACTGGCCGGCCACGCCGGCACCACGGCAGTCGCTCCAGCGGCGCCGAGCGCCCCAAGCACGGTCCTACGCCTCAGCTCAACCATGCCGACGATAATGAAAGAATTTCATTAACAACGGAAGACCTCAGCGCGACCAATCGGCCACGGACCGTTAACTAGGCCGGAAGGTCGAGGACCAGTCGGTCGCCTTCGGGGTGGAAGCCGACCTTGCGCAGGTACGACGCCGCGCCGCGCATTCGTGGCGGCGCGAGCACCTGGCGGAAGCCGTGATCGGTGAAGGCGTCGCTGCGCCGGTAGACGAACTCGCCCGGCGTGAAGTCGCGGTACTCCGGCAGCACGTAGTCCAGGTCGATCTGGGCCCGGCCGTCACCGGCGTCATGCGCGAGCACCACGCCTACGGTCCGCTCACCCCGCTGGACCAGGAACGCATACGGGCTGTCGGTCGGCCGGAAGCCCGGGTTGAACCGGCTGATGTCCTTGTGGTGCGCGGTGAGCACGTGCCCGAGATAGGTGTCGGCGCCATCCACCTCGAGCACGGCGTACTCGCCCTCGTCGTGGCGATGCCGCAGCATCCGCCACAGGTGCACCACGTTGATGACGGCGAGTACGGCGTTCATCCCGACCATCGGCCAGACCTGGATCGCCGCGTTGAAGCCGACCAGCACCACGCAGCCGATCAGGTTCAGCGCTCGCAACCGCAGGATCCGGGTCTGCAGCAGCGAGACGACCACCAGCGCCGATCCGCTCCACCCGATGATGCTCAAAATGTCCACGCCGTGAGATTAAGCCCTGGCCCGCCGCACACCGGTTATCGCTATGGCTGGTCGACCGCGTGGTGCTCGACGGAGTCGGGGAATCGATGCACCTCCTGCGGCCAGTCGAGCGCGACCGCAAGCCGGCCCGCCCAGTACCGCGCGGTTTCGTCGTCTGGAACCTCGACCACGCAGAAGCCGCCCAGGTGCTCCTTGCTCTCGACGTACGGCCCGTCGGTGAAGATCGGCTCGCCGTCCTGCGCCTTGACGCTGCACAGGATGCTCGAGGTGTCGAGACCTCCGTTGCCGAAGAGGAAGACACCCGCGGCCTCCATCTCGGCGACCACGGCTCGGCTGGCGTCGCCCTTCGCGTTCAGTTCGGCCAGCGTGTGGCCGGGCACCCATTCGTCGTTGAACGAGATCAGATATTGCGGCACTGTCGTCTCCTCTCAGGTCAGGACGGAAACCACCTCGTGATTTCCGGCCACGGCGGCCAGGACGGACGCCGTACACCCACTCCACGAACGGCAGCGCCTCGATCCGACACCTTCACGCGAACCAATGGCAAGAGCGGCCGGGTTACGGCGTGAAGGTGCGCGGCGCGGCGAGGCGGGCGTGGGCGGCGGCGCGCTCGCCGGGGTCGAGGGTGAACGCGATGAACAGCTGACGCAACGTCTCGGAGAGCAGCCGGACCGCCTCGGCGTGATCGCGCGGATCGGCCAGCTGGCGCAGGATGAACCCGTCGACGGCGGCGAGAAAGGCGACCGAGGCCCGTTCCGGTTCGGCCACGCCCAGAGTGGTGAGCACCGAGGTGGCCAGCCGTTCGAACCCTTCGAGCGCCTCCGCCACGGCCGCCCGCAGGGACGGATTGCGTGAGGCCTCCAGGTAGACCTCGTGATGCGAGATCGCGGCCTTCTTCGGCCGGGCCAGCATGAACGCGGCGAACAGGTCGGCCACGTCCACCAGCGAGTGGCTCTGGCTGAACAGGGCCGCCATCGCCGACTCGATCTCGGCGACCCGCGCCTGCAGATGCCGGGCGAGGGCTTGTTCGGTCAAGTCCTGGATCGAGGCGAAGAAGTACGTCGCGGTCGACGGCGGCAGGCCGGCCCGGATCGCGACCGCCCGGTGTGTGACGGATTTCCCGCCGCCCTCGCCGAGCAACTCGATCGCGGCGTCGAGCAGCGCGTCCCGGCGCTGCCGGCTCCGGGTCTGGATCGGTTCCGTACCCACCTGGTCAGTTTAAGGTCGAACGACCTGTCAGGACCGGGACGCCCACCAGGAGAGCAGTTCCTCGCGCGCCCGGTCCTCGCCGAGCGGTCCCTGGTCGAGCCGGAGCTCCATCAGGTACTTGTAGGCCTCGCCGACCTCGCGCCCAGGACCGATCTCCAGGATCGCCATGATCTGGTTACCGTCCAGGTCCGGCCGGATCGAGTCCAGCTCCTCCTGCTCCTGGAGGCGCGCGATGCGCTCCTCCAGGTCGTCGTACGCCGATCGCAACGCGTCGGCCTTGCGCCGGTTCCGCGTCGTACAGTCCGCTCGGGTGAGCACGTGCAGGCGGCTGAGCAGCTCGCCGGCGTCGCGCACATAGCGGCGTACGGCGGAGTCGGTCCACTCGCCGGTGCCGTAACCGTGGAAGCGCAGGTGCAACTCGACCAGCTTGCCGACCTGCTCGATCTGCTCGTTGCTGAAGCGCAGCGCCCGCATCCGCTTCTTCGTGAGCTTGGCGCCGACCACGTCGTGGTGGTGGAACGTGACCTTGCCCGCGCCCTCGAACCGCCGCGTCTTCGGCTTGCCGATGTCGTGCACCAGCGCGGCGAACCGGGTGACGAAGTCGGGTCCGTCCACGCCCAGCCGCGACTCCAGCTCGATCGCCTGGTCCAGCACGGTCAGCGAGTGCTGGTAGACGTCCTTGTGCCGGTGGTGCTCGTCCAGTTCGAGCCGCAACGCGGGCAGTTCCGGCAGCACGTGATCGGCGATACCGGTCGAGACCAGCAGGTCCAGCCCGATCCGTGGGTAGGGCGCGCAGACCAGCTTGATCAGCTCGTCACGAACCCGCTCGGCGGAGATGATCGTGATCCGCTCGGCCATCGTCGTCATCGCGCTGACCACGGCCGGATCCGGCGTGAAGGCCAACTGGGCGGCGAATCGGGCGGCCCGCATCATTCGCAACGGGTCGTCCGAGAACGACTCCTCGGCCGTACCGGGCGTACGCAGCACCTTGGCCGCGAGGTCCTCCAGCCCGCCGAAGGGGTCTACGAACTCGCGACCCGGCAGTTGCACCGCCATCGCGTTCACCGCGAAGTCCCGGCGGCGCAGATCGCCCTCGAGCGTGTCGCCGTACGAGACCTCGGGCTTGCGGGAGTCCGGGTCGTACGACTCGGAGCGGTAGGTGGTGATCTCCAGCACCCAGTCACCCTTGCGGCAGCCGATGGTGCCGAAGGCCTTGCCGATGTCCCAGACCGCGTCGGCCCAGCCGGCCAGCAGCTTCTCCACCGCGTCGGGCCGGGCGGACGTCGCGAAGTCCAGATCGTTGCTCAGCCGGTCGAGCAGCGCGTCCCGGACAGAGCCTCCGACAAGGGCGATTTCATGCCCGGCGGCCACGAATCGCGCGCCGAGTTCGTCGACCACCGGCGCGATCCTCAGCAGTGACTGGACGCCTTGCCGCTGTACAGCGGAGAGCGATCCGGCGAAGGGCGAGCGGTCGGCAGTGGGAGACACGGGAGTCTAGGTTACGGTGACCGCGTGTTCAGACGGGTACCGAGGCTCTCCACCGGGCTCTGCGCCGGGGTGGGAACCGGCCTCCTGATCGCCGCGTGGACGGCGGTCCCGCAGGCGACCGCCGCGCCGGTGGCCGACGAGCCCGCGGTGCGAATGACGATCGACTCGTTCCTGCCGGTGGCGCCGAAACCGGGCGATACCGTGAAAATCGCGGGCACCATCACCAACACCGGCACGGTTGCCCTGAGCAATCCCCAGGCACTGGCCTGCATCGATCACAAGCGCATGGACAGCCGGGCGGATCTCGCCACGCTTCCTCCCGACGGTGGGGCCTGCGACGGCTGGGACGACTCCACCGCCCGCCAGGCCTTCGAGGGGCCTCTGGCGCCGCAGGCCTCGGCACGGTTCACGCTGAGCGTGCCGTGGGACGAGTGGAAGATCAGCAAGAAGGCCGGCGTGTACGTCGTCGGCGCCTACCTGCGGGCGGATCTCGCCGACGGCCAGCGCGACACGGTTGGCAAGGCCCGGACGCTGATGCCGGTTGTGCCTGCCTCGACGACCATGCGCAAGGTCGACACCGCGATGGTGGTTCCACTGCGATTCCGGCCCACCCAGCTCGGTGGCGATCAGTTCTCCAGTGGAGCTCTCGCGGCGGCTCTCGGCCCCCAGGGCAAGCTCGGCCGCCAACTCCAGTCCGGGATCGCCAAGCCGGTCACCTGGCTGGCCGATCCCGGAGTGATCGATGACGCCAAGCGCATCGCAACCGGCTACCAGATCCGCGCCGCGGGCAACTCGACCTCACCGGGCCCCGACTCGCAGAACGCGACGGCCTGGCTGAAGAAGTTCGACGAAGCCCGCAAGCAGGACTCCGTCGTACTGCTGCCGTACGGCGACCCGGACGTGGACAGCCTGATCGGCAACGGCCTGACCTCACTCGTGTCGAAGTCCCGGGAGAAGACGTCGTTCTTCCGCTTCGACGGCGGTACGGCGCCCCGGTCCGGCCTGTGGCTCGAAACCGGCTCGGCCAACGACCGGAACCTCGCGAAGGGCTCGGCGGGCTTCCCGACGCAGCCGTCGAACATCGCCCTCGTACCGAGCTGGTCGTGGCCGGTGGAGGATCGGCCGGTTCTGACACCCAAGCCGTTCTTCAACGTCTCCACGCCGTCCGGCCCGGGGAAGACGGCCAAGACGGTCGTAGCCGACTCTGCCCTCGTCGCGGGTGGTCCGGACGCCGCGACGGCCACTTCGCCGATCCAGGTCCGCCAGCGGTTCGCGGCCGAGACGGCACTGCTGTCGCTCACGGCGCCGACGGGCCCGGTGAGCGCGGTGGCGCTGCCCTCGCGCTCTTTCGACTCCGACGGCCGGGGAACGCAGGTCCTGCTGCAGGGTCTCGACCTGCCCTGGATCAACGCAGTCACGCTCGACCAGATCACCACCGGCCAGCCGCGTGCCACCGCCGCGCCGTCGATGCCGCGAACCACCCCGGGCTTGAACGAGAGCCAGCTCCGGCAGATCCGCCAGTTCGACCGCCAGCTCCAGGTCTACGGCGCCCTGGTCACCAACCCGGCGCCGGCCGTCGAGCCGCTGCGCTTCCAGCTCCTGCGCGCCGGCTCCACCGCCTGGCGTGGCCGGCTTGTCGAGGCGCAGCGCTACCTGTCGTTCCAGGTCGGCACCGTGAACAACCAGGTCAACCGGGTGCACCTGGTCCGGCCTCCGAAGGCCCGGCAGATCAAGGTCACCCTGTCCGGCAGCAAGGGCACGTTCCCGCTGTCGGTGGTGAACGAGCTGGGCCAGTCGGCCAAGGTCGGCCTGAAGGTCTTCTCGGTGAACCGGTCCGACCTGAAGATCGCGCCGTCGAACGTGATCACGCTGCTGCCGAGGGGCAAGGGCACGTTCCACGTCCAGGCGACCGCCCAGCAGAACGGTTACATCCAGGCCAAGGTCCAGGTCGTCACCGCCGCCGGTGAACCGGTCGGACCGCCGCAGGACATCGTGATCGAGGCCGCCCAGTACGGCAACGTCGGCTGGGCGCTGGTCGCGGCCTCCGTCGCGCTGCTGTTCGGGGTGTCGCTGATCCGGATCTACCGCCGCATTCGCAAGGAGCGGCGCGACCGCGGCACACCACCACCGGATGACGCCAAGCCGGTGGAGCCCACGCCCGCGCCGGCGCCGGCTCCTGCCGACGACGCCAAGACCGTGACGCCCGAAGCGCCCACCACCGAACCAGTCACCGCGAACGAAACACCCGCGGTGAACGTCGTACCCGCCGAAGTGAAGCACCCGAACGACGTACCCGCAGACAGTGAGGCACCGGAGACGGTGCGAGAAGGAGCCGGTAGAACGGATGGCTGACCGCACCCTGCAGTCCGCGGCGGTGATGGCAGCGGGCACGGTGCTGTCGCGCCTGCTCGGCTTCGTCCGCATCTCGCTGCTCGCCGCGGCGATCGGCGTCGGCCTGCGCGCCGACATCTTCACCGTCGCCAACACGATCCCGAACAGCCTCTACATCCTGCTGGCCGGTGGCGTCTTCAACACCGTGCTGGTGCCGCAGCTGGTCCGGGCGATCAAGGAACACGACGACGGCGGCAGGGACTTCACGAACCGCCTGCTGACCGCGGGCTTTGTCGTCCTGGCCGTGCTGACGACCGCCTGCGTACTGCTGGCGCCCTTCATCGCGAACCTCTACATGCCGGATGAGCTGCAGCAGGCATCCCGGGCCGCGGAGCGCGCGGACATTCTCTTCTTCGTTCAGCTGTGCCTGCCGCAGATCTTCTTCTACGGCGCGTTCGTGCTGGTCGGCCAGGTACTGAACGCGAACCGCCGGTTCGGCCCGATGATGTGGGCGCCGATCGCGAACAACATCGTCGCCTGCCTGTCGATCGTCGCCTTCATGCTGATCTACGGCGTTGGTGGCGAGCCGGCGACGTACACCCAGTCCGAGCAGTTGCTCCTGGGCCTCGGTCACACCCTCGGCATCGCCGTACAACTCCTGGTGCTGCTTCCGTACCTGAGCGCCATCGGGCATCCGTACCGGCCGAAGTTCGGCCTGCGCAACACCGGTCTCGGGCGAACCGCCAAGCTCGGCGTGTGGACCCTGCTCTTCGTCGCGGTCAACCAGGTCACGCTGGTAGTGGTCACCAAACTGGCTCTCGCGGGTACGGCCGGGACCGAGGTCGAATCGGCGGCCAAGGCCGGTCTGTTCGCCTACACGACCGCCATGCTGATCATCCTGGTTCCGCACGGCATCGTGACGGTCTCACTCGCCACGGCGGCTCTACCGCAGATGTCGTCCCTGGCGGCGGACAAGGACGTCACGGAGGTCGCGAGGGTCTCGGCCCGCTCGATCCGCCAGACGCTCGCCATCGTCGTACCAGCGGCCGCGGCCATGCTTGCCTTCGCAGAGCCGATCACCTCGGTCATCGCCGAGTACGGCGCCGCCAAGGGCAAGACCGAACTGATGGCCTACACGTTGATGGCGCTGGCCCTAGGCCTGGTGCCGTTCACCGTGCAGTACTTCCAGCTCCGGACGTTCTACGCCTTCGAGGACACCCGGACCCCGTTCCTCCTCCAGGTCGGGATCGCCACGTTCAACATCACCGCGGCGCTCGTCGGCGTCCGGATGATCCTGACGGACCTGCGGTACAGCGGTGTCGCTCTGGCCGCCGCGTGGTCCCTCACGTACCTGGTCGGCGTACTGCTGTCCCGGGTCGCTTTGAGCCGTCGGGTGCCCCACGTCCACGGCGCAGGCTTCGCGCTGCCGATGCTCGCCATGATGATCGCGGCGGCCGTCGGCGCGGCGGTGGGCTGGGGCGGTCTGTATTTGCTGGGTATGGTGACCAACTGGAGTGGCCCACTGACGTCCGCGGTCAAGCTGGCCATCGCCGGTCTGCTGATGCTGCCGGTGTACGTCGGCCTGGCCCGGGTACTACGAATTCATGAGGTGACGGACCTGGTGACGATGGTCACCTCACGCCTGCGCCGTCGCTGAACCACGTCCGTAGAGGCGGGTCGTCTCCCGTTCCCGGCTGACGGGATCGCGCTGGGCACTAGCATGGGGGCTGCGACAGGGCCGCCAGCCTTTCGCACCGGGCCTGTGCGCGCAGTTCCGGTGAGTTCCGACCAGTGCATCGAGGAGGGCGAGGTACAGGGTGTCGAACCAGACGATCAGCCCAGGCGCTCTGCTCGCCGGCCGGTACCGGATCGCCGAATTGCTGGCGGAGATCGACGGTGCCCGGGTCTGGCGAGCGGTAGACGAGGTGCTCAGCCGACCCGTCGTGGTCGACGTGCTGTCCGCGGAGGACGAGCGGACCGATGCGCTGTTCGACGCCGCGCGCCGGGCCGCCGCGGCGAACGATCCGCGCTTCCTGCGGGTGCTCGACTGCGACATTCATGACGGCACCACCTACTGCGTACGAGAATGGGCCGGCGGCCGTCCACTCGAGCGCATGCTCGGCGCCGGACCGCTCACCGGTCAGCAGGCCGGCTGGCTGGCCCGCGAGGTGGCCGAGGCGCTGGAGCACCTGCACCGCGCCGGTATTCAGCACGGCGCCATCAGTCCCGCGACCGTGGTCGTGACCGACGCGGGCGCCATCAAGGTCGTCGGCGTGGCCACCGAGGCCGCGCTGCGTTCCGCCGGTCCCGGTTCACCCGAGGACGACGTGCGCGCGCTCGGCCAGGTGCTGTTCGCCTCGCTGACCGGCCGCTGGCCCGGGCCCACCGCGGCCTGGGGCCTGCAGCCCGCCCCGTTCGAGCACGGCCGGCTGCTCACCCCGCGGCAGGTCCGCGCGGGGGTGCCCCGGTCGCTCGACGACATCTCCGACCGGCTGCTCGGCGATCCGCCCCGGCATCACGCGGCGCCGATCACCAGTGCCGCCGGGCTGTCCGCCGCCTTGTCGGGCGTGATCGGCAGCTCCCACGAACCCCCGAGCCAGCTCAGTGACGAGACCGTCGCGATCGCGCAGCAGAACGGCAGCGTCGACGACGCCACCGTGATGGTGCCGAACGTCGCCGCCCCCGCGCTCGAGCCGGACCCGGTTTACACCCGTCCGCCCGCGAACAGCACACCGCGGCCGCCGTACGAGCCTGGACCGGACGCGCGTCCGGTCCGCCGTCGGCAGGGGCCCGTGCCGGAGAGCGGCGCGGCGATGGGCAATGGCGCCAACGGCTCCGGGGGCAGGCGTCGCGCCCCGGAGGAGAAGGCCAAGGGCGGTTGGGGCGGCCGGATCCTGATCCTGCTGGCGATCCTGGCGTTGCTGTCCGTGGTCGCGATGGCGCAGTTCCTGGCCAAGGACGCGTTCAAGAACGAGCAGGGCGCAGGCAGCTCGCCCAAGCCGAGCGTGAACCAGCCACCGCCGGCGCAGAAGCTCAAGATCGTCGACGCGAAGGACTTCGACCCGAAGCCCGACGGCAGCGGCGACGAGCACCCCAAGGACGTACCGAACACGTATGACGGTGACCTGCAGACCACCTGGGACACCATGTCGTACAAGAAACGCCCGGACCTGGGTGGCACCAAGGAGGGCGTAGGTATCTACTACGACCTCGGCTCGGTCCAGGACGTCACCCAGGTGAACCTCGCGCTCGTCGGCGACGGCACCAGCCTCGACATCCGGATTCCGGCCGAAGACCCGGCCACGCCGGGCAAGAAGCCGGACGACTGGAAGAAGGTCGGCTCGGTCAAGGACGCGGGTGAATCCGCCTCGGTCAAGCTGGATCCCGGCACCAAGTCGCGGTACGTGCTGGTCTGGCTGACCAGCCTGCCCAAGGCCGACGACGGCGATTTCGTGGGCGAGATCGCGGAGGTCACGATCCAGAAATGACCTCGGAGATGACGGGCACCGACGCGGCTGGGCCGGTCGGCTACGAGGCCCGCGAGGACCACGAACTCCTCCGCCTGCATGTGGCCGGGGATCCGGACGCCTTCGGTTACATCGTGCGGCGGCACCGGGACCGGATGTGGGCGGTCGCGATCCGTACCCTCGGCGAGCCCGAGGAAGCGGCCGACGCGCTGCAGGACGCGTTCATCTCGGCGTTCCGCCGGGCCGATACGTTCCGCGGCGACGCCAAGGTGACCACCTGGTTGCACCGCATCGTGGTGAACGCGTGCCTGGACCGGATCCGCCGCCGCCAGGTGCGCGCGGCCGACCCGCTGCCCGAGGACGAGGACCGCGCCGCCGAACTGGCCGGACCTGTCGAGGAGGACGCCGCCGAGGTCCGCGAGCGTCGTCTCGACGTACTGAACGCGCTGAAGCAGATCAACGTCGACCAGCGCAGTGCCCTGGTTCTGGTCGACATGGAGGGCTACTCGATCGAGGAGGCGGCGGCGATCCTGGGCTGCGCTCCGGGCACGGTGAAGAGCCGCTGCGCCCGTGGCCGCGCCAAGCTGCTGCCGCTGCTCAAGCACTGGCAAGTGGAGAAGAACGGTTCCGCTGCCTCCGCCTCGATCGCTAAATCAGTCCCAGAATCAGTCCCTGAATCGGTCTCCGAATCGGCGGGAACCGAATGACGCGGCCACCCGTCGTAGCAGAGTCGCAGACCCGTGACATCTGCCGCGCCGACCGGAGCCCCGCACCAATGACCACTAGCCGTACCTCCCGTGAGGAGGCGAGTTTCCGATGACCGATCCAGGCCTGCCCACCAGTGAGCACCTCGAGCATCTGGACACGGACACGATCGCCGACCTGATCGAGAACCTGCTGCCCGCCAACGAGGCGCACCTGGCCCGCGAGCACGTCAAGGCGTGCCCCGACTGCCAGCAGCTCTATGACGCGTTGGTGCAACTGAGCGAAGACCTGGCCGATGAAGGCCGTACCGACATTCCGATGCCCACGCACGTCGCCGAGCACCTTGACGCCGTGCTGGTCTCGGAGTCGGTGCTGCGCGCCTCCACGGTCGGAGTCCACTCCCTGGCCCAATTCCGCGAACAGCCGCATCGGCACTGGCCGAAGATGCTGCTCGCTGCGGCGGCCGCCGTCGTCGTACTCGGCGCCGGCATCACCGTCGCGGTGAAGACGGCCGACCAGTCCCAGGAAGGCGCCGCGGGCATCACCGATCCCTCGACGCTGCCGACGAGCCAGCCCGTGATCAGCTCGGAGCGGCTGGACTCGACCGCGCAGAAGTGGCTCGAGGCCAGCTCGGCGCCGCTGATCAACGGGTCGCCGGCCGAGGTGGACTGCGCCCGCAACTTCGCCAAGGGCCAGCAGTTGAGCAACGTGAAACTGGTCCAGCCGATCCGCTACGAGGGCACCCGCGCGACGATGATCGGCCTGCAGGCCGCGTCGCCCCGCGACATCCGTGTCTTCGTGGTCACGGGCTGTGACACCGGCAGCCGCGCGAGCGACATCCTGGCCCGGACCACCGTCACGCTGCGGAACCGCTGAGGCGCGGTCGCGTGCCGTTCCACACGGGTGGGTACCGTGGGAATGGTCGGCCTCTAGGATCCGTTGAGTACGACGTACCGTCTCGACAACCTGAGGGAAACCGCGCATGAGCGAGGCCATCGTTCGCAACGTCATCATCATCGGCTCCGGCCCGGCCGGCTACACCGCCGCGGTGTACGCCGCGCGTGCCCAGCTGGAACCGCTGGTGTTCGAGGGATCGGTCACCGCGGGTGGCGCCCTGATGACGACGACCGAGGTGGAGAACTACCCGGGCTTCTCGGCGGGCATCATGGGTCCGGCGCTGATGGACGAGATGCGGACCCAGGCCGAGCGCTTCGGCGCCGAGCTGATCCCGGACGACATCGTCGAGGTCGACCTGACCGGCGACGTGAAGATCGTCAAGGACTCCGCGGGTAACGAGCACCGCGCGAAGGCCGTCATCCTGGCGATGGGCTCGGGCTACCGCAAGCTGGGCCTGCCCGACGAGGAGCGGCTGTCCGGCCACGGCGTGTCCTGGTGTGCGACCTGCGACGGGTTCTTCTTCCGCGACCAGGAGATCGTGGTCGTCGGTGGTGGTGACACCGCCATCGAGGAGGCCACCTTCCTGACCCGGTTCGCCAAGAAGGTGGTGCTGGTGCACCGCCGCGACGAGCTGCGCGCCTCGAAGATCATGGCCGAGCGTGCCTTCGCCAACGAGAAGATCGAGTTCGCCTGGAACTCCGAGGTCGCCAAGATCCACGGCGCCGACAAGCTGACCGGCCTGACCCTGCGCGACACCGTCACCGGTACCGAGCGGGAGCTGCCGGCCACCGGCCTGTTCATCGCGATCGGTCACGACCCGCGCTCCGAGCTGGTCAAGGGCCAGGTGCACCTGGACGAGGAGGGCTACGTGCTCGTCGAGACCGGTAGCACCCGGACCAACCTGCCGGGCGTCTTCGCCGCCGGCGACCTGGTGGACCACACGTACCGGCAGGCGATCACCGCCGCGGGCACGGGCTGTTCCGCCGCGCTGGACGCCGAGCGCTTCATCGCCGCGCTGGAGCACGCCGAGGCCACCTCGACCTCCGCGGTCGCGGTCTCCGTCTGACTTTTCCCTCACCTCACTGAAGTAGCCGAACTGAAGGAGATCGCCGTGGGCGACAAGATGAACGCCGTGACCGACGAGGAATTCGCCACCACCGTGCTGAAGAGCGACAAGCCGGTGCTGGTGGACTTCTGGGCCGAGTGGTGCGGCCCGTGCCGTCAGGTCTCCCCGATCCTCGAGGAGCTGGCCGGCGAGCACGGCGACAAGATGACGTTCCTCAAGATGAACGTGGACGAGAACCCGGTCACCCCGAGCAACTACCGGGTCACCGGCATCCCGACCATCAACGTCTACGTGAACGGCGAACTGGCCAAGTCGATCGTCGGCGCGAAGCCGAAGGCCGCTTTGCTGAAGGAACTGGCAGACTTCACGTCCTAGTCTGTTCTTTTCCGCCACACAGCACGGCAGGAGCAGTAACTTGATGGATGCCTCGCACGGCGCCACCGTGTACCGGCTCGGCGACAGCGGAGAAGCTGTCGCCGAGATCATCGGCAAGCTCCAGCGGCTCGGGCTGCTGGATTCGACCCCGCGGTCCTATTACGACGAGGCGACCGCGCACGCCGTGCGGGGCTTCCAGCAACAACGAGGTCTGAGCGTCGACGGCATCGTCGGCCCGCAGACCTACCGGGCCATCGACGACGCCCGCTGGCGTCTCGGCGATCGCCTGCTGACCAATGTGGTGTCGCACCCGCTCACAGGCGACGACGTGCTCGCGCTGCAGTCCAAGCTGCAGGAGCTCGGCTTCGCGGTGGCGCGGGTGGACGGCATCTTCGGGCTCGACACCCAGCGCGCGGTGATGGAGTTCCAGCGCAACATGGGCCTGCCCGCCGACGGCACCTGTGGCCCGTCGACCTTCAAGGCCTTGCAGCGCATCAAGCCGATGGCCACTGGTGGCCGACCGGACGCCCTGCGCGCCTCGGAGGCCGTTCGCGCGGCTGGACCGCGGCTCAGCGGCAAGACTGTTGTCATCGATCCCGGTCATGGTGGTTTCGACTACGGCTGGGAAGGCCTCGGCCTACGTGAGTCCGACGTGGCCTACGACCTCGCCTCGCGGATCGAGGGCCGCCTCGGCGCCACCGGCGTTCGGGCGTACCTGAGCCGCGGGCGGGACCAGGGCCCGGACGAACTGGCCCGAGCCGCCTTCGCGAACGAGACCGACGCGAACCTGTGCGTCTCCCTGCATACGGATGGCTCGATGAATCCGGAGGCGCAGGGCGTCGCGACGTACTACTACGGCGCGGATCTGCAGGGCGCCTCGTCCAGCGTGGGCGAGCAGTTCGCCGGGTTGGTGCAGCGCGAGATCGTGGCTCGTACGGATCTGGTGGATTGCCGAACGCACGCGAAGACCTGGGATCTGCTGCGGCGAACCAAGATGCCCGCTGTGCGGCTCGAGATCGGGTATGTGACGAACCACCACGACGCGTCGCGGCTGGCGGATCCGGCCTTCCGGGACGTCGTCGCCGAGGCCATCGTGGTCGCCATTCAGCGGGTCTATCTGCCGCCGGACCAGGACGCGGCCACCGGCATGCTGCGGTTGGGCCAGCTCACCGTCTGAAAGCCGGCGGTTTGGTTCCACGTGAAACTGCTTGTACGACGACCGCCGCCCTGGCCTTTCGCGCCAGGGCGGCGGTCGTTTTATGTGGCGCCGGTCGATTCCTGCCGCGGTCATTCTGTCGTGCCGTCATTTTGTCGTGCCGTCATTTTGTGTGACGGGTCGTTTGTGTGGCGGGGTGACCGGCGTTGTCCACAGCCCTGCAGATCGCCGTACACGCCGCCTAGCTCGCCCGTACTTTCCCTGTACGACGAACTGGATGCGCCCGCCCTCCCTGGTTCAGGTCCAGGAGGAGCGGGCGCATCGCGAAGGGGGTGCGACCGATGTCAGTCGCGTTCGAGGGCGATCTTGGGCAATACCCGGTCGAGTTTGCGGGGCAGCCACCATGCGCGGTTGCCGAAGAGCCGCATGATCGCGGGCACGATCAGGCAGCGGATCACCAGCGCATCCAGCAGCACCGCCACGGCCAGTCCCAGGCCGAACTGCTGCAACATACGGTCCGGGCTGAGCAGGAAGGCGCCGAAGACCACGATCATGATGGCCGCGGCCGCCGTGATCACCGTGCCGGTGTTCGCCAGGCCTTCGCGAACCGACTGCACCGGATCGCCGGTGCGCCGCCATTCCTCATGGATCCGCGAGATCAGGAAGACCTCGTAGTCCATCGACAGCCCGAACACGATGGCAAAGATCATCACTGGTACGAAGGCCTCGATCGGTCCCGGCTGCGCGCCGAACCAGCCCTCCTGGAACACCAGGGTGATCACCCCCAGCGAGGCCCCAATGCTGAGCAGATTGAGCAACGCGGCCTTGAGCGGAACGAGTATCGACCGGAAGACGACCAGCAGCAGCAAGGCCGAGAGCCCGACCACAACGCCAACGAAGATCGGCAGCCTGCTGCTCACCGCGCCGGCGAAGTCGTCGGCCGCAGCCGTCGCGCCACCAACGAAGTAGGTCGCTCCAGTCTGCGCCGAGATCGGGGGAAGCACCGACGTCCGCAGCCGATCGACCAGTTCGCTCGTCGCCTCATCCTGGGGCGCGGACGTCGGGAAGAGCAGCAGAGTGGAGACCTTGCCGTCCGGCAGCGTCTGCGGTGCCGTCACGGCGGCGACGCCCGGGGTGCCCGGCAGCGCCTTGCTGACCGCGGCAACGGCCGCACTGTTGCCCTCAGCAACGATGATCAGCGGACCGTTGAAGCCAGCGCCGAATCCCTGTGCCAGCAGGTCATACGCCTTGCGACTCGTCTTCTCCGGCGCGTCGGTGCCGGCATCCGCGAAGCCAAGCCGCATGCCGAGCGCCGGCAGCGAAAGCAGGACCAACGCCGCGGTGGCAACGGTGAGCGCCAGCCAAGGCGCGCGTTGTACGGCGGCTGCCAGCTTGCGCCAGCCCGCTCCACTCTCGCGCCGGGACTTCTCGGCCCGCTTGCGAATCCGCCCCTCGATGCGCCGTCCGAACAGGGTGAGCAGCGCCGGCAGCAGAGTGACCGCGGCGAACATCGTCATCAGCACGGTGAGAGTGACACCAAGCGCAAGCCCTTGCAGCGAACCGAGTCCCAGTGCGAAGAGTCCGAGCAAGGCGATCACCACGGTGCACCCGGCGAACATGACCGAGCGCCCCGCCGTGTCGAGAGCCGTGCTCGCAGCCTCGTTCCGCGACTGTCCCTTGAGCAGCTCACCGCGATACCGGGAGAAGATCAGCAGGGCGTAGTCGATGCCGACGCCCAGGCCGACCAGCATCATCACCGGCGCGGTGTAGTCCGGGATCTTGACGAGATGCGACGCCATCACGAGCAGCCCGAGCGTGCTGCCAACGGCAAAGACGGCCGTCAACAGCGGCAGGCTGGCCGCCAGCAACGAGCCGAAGAGGAACACCAGGATCACCAGCGCGGCCAGCAGACCCGCGCCCTCGGACGCGCCGCCTTCGCTCTCGATGGCACCTCGAATCAGGTCGCCACCAAGCTCCACCTGCAGGCCCTCGGTCGCGGCCCGCTGGGCGGTGATCATGATCGCGCGCATGTCCTCGACCGGTATGTCCGTGCCGGCGGCGTCCAGCTCCACCGTGCTGTACGCGGTGGTCCCGTCGCGGGAGATCGACCCCTGAGCGGCGTACGGGTCGGCCACAGCAGCAACATGCGGGAGCTTGCGAACCTCGGCCAGCATCGCGGTGACGGCCGCTCGCGTGGTCGGCTGCGCCAGTCCACCCTGGTCGTGCAGCACGATCTGGACGGTGTCGGGCGATCCCTGCGGCGCGTGCTCGCGGAACGTATCCACCACCCGCTGCGACTCAGTCCCCGGCAGCGAGTTGTCGTTGCGGTAGTCGTCGCCGATCAGGCTCGAGCCGAGCGTCACGGCGACCAGGGTCAGCACCCACAGCGCCACCGCCAGTCCAGCGTGACGCATCGACCAGCCAGCCACCCGATGCAACAGCTCCGGCCTCTTATCACCCGCCCCGGCGCTGGTTGGTCCGCTACCACCCGGACCGGTACCAGTCGGACCGCTGCCGCTCGGCTGCGTGCCATCGGGTCGTGTGCCATCCGGTCGCTGCTGGTCCGTCTGGCTGTGGTCGGCGTTGGCTCGTCCCGAGCGGCCTGGGTCGGGCGGTTGGACTGCCGTATCGGCCGTCATCGGTACTCCTCCTGCTCGTCGTTCGCGTTGGCTACATGTAGGTCGTCTACATGTCGTCTACCGACGTTAACATCTCCATGGGTAGACTGCCTACATGAAGGCGGACGCGCTGCGAGGACATCTCGACCCGATGATCTTGTCGGTGGTGGAGCACGAGCCCCTGCACGGTTACGCGATCATGGAGGCCCTGATCGAGCGAACCGGCGGCGAGGTGGATCTACCGACCGGAACGCTGTATCCGGCGCTCCGACGGCTGGAACGGGCCGGCTATCTGGCAAGCGAGTGGAGTTCCGTGGGCGGGCGCAAACGCCGTACCTACAAGCTCACGTCGGCCGGCCGGACCTCCCTCGCCGCGGGCAAGTCCGAGTGGGAGACGTTCCGCAAGGTGATGGACGGCGTCCTCCGCCCCGGCCAGGCGTAACCTCTGCCGCCGACCTCTGGGCCACCGTCAGTGCTGTCGGCTCTAGGCGCTGGAGGTCCGCCTAGACGGGCTCAATGAGTCGCGTCGGCGCGAGGGCTGGTTCAGGCGAGGCGCAGGCATCGGCGGGCCGAGACGGCGACTGCGCTTAGTGGCAACAGGACGAAGAGCGATACCCACATGAGGCTGACCAGCGCCCCGACGAGGTTCTGCGCTCCGATCACCGCCATCGCCGCGCCCAGTCCGCCGATGACCCCACAACTCAAGAGCCCGGCCAGACCCGTCAACCTCGTCACCGAAGCGCGAACAGCCGGATAGCGCAGGCCGATGCCCGTCGCCAGCAGCGCGAGAACGGCGAGGACAAACGCCGCCATACCGGCCTGCTCCACAAACCGGTTCAGCCAGCTGTGCACTGGTCCGACTTCATAGGCATCGCGGTTCCATTGCCAGGTGCCTTCGAGCCACACGATCGGCTGGATGATGATCGCGGCGGCCATCAGAACCGCGGTGCGCCGGCCCTGGGCATAGCCAAGCTCCGCCCGGTAGTCAGGCAGGATCTCGCGCAGCTCACCGAACTCGTCGATCGCCCGGCGCTCTGCCTCCGCCCGGCTGAGCCCTTCGGCCTCCAGGGCTTCGGTAGCGTCGACGAGACCGTCTCTCGCCTCGGTGAGCAGATCGGCCTTCTTACGGCGCGGCCCGAGCAGGGCAGCGTCCAGGCGCGCGATGTACGCGTCGACCGGGTTCTCGCCGAGGTTCTGCGCGCGCAGTTCGGTTCTGGCCACGTGCCCAGTATGGGCATTGCTGCACCGGGCCGCGTCGGGGAATCCACTGACCTTGCCCTGAACCCCGGCCCGATCAGGCTGGAGTGACCGAAGCACGCCGCCGCCGACGGCGACGCAGCATGATCCACGTGAAACCGATATAGGAGATCACTACGAGTGCGAACCCGATGATCTCAGCCAGCCACGTGTGACCGGCCGGGTAGACCGTGCCGTCCACGTAGTGCTTGATGTAGCCGCCCTCGTAGGGCACTTGGCCCGCATCGCGCCGAAGGTGCTTCTCGACCGCGGTCACCGGACAAGGAAAGTCCACCAGCACGATCGTGATGTTCCACAGCCCGATCAGGAGGTGAAGCCAGATCAGCTTCGGCCATTTCCACGCCAGGAAGCCGCCGACCACGAAGAACACCAACATGGCTCCGTGGACCACCATGACGATCTCAGCGAGCAGCGCGGACATCCGGCTACTCAGTTTCGATCGGCGTCATGCCATCGCGTACGGCGGCCGGCACGGGTGGTACCGGCTCGGGGCGGATCGCACCCATCAGGCGTTCGACTGCCGCCTCCACGTCGCTGCGCCAGGTGACAGTGGACCGGAGATCGAGGCGCAGACGTGGATGGCGAGGATGCTCGCGTACGACCGTGAACCCGACCGCCTGAAGGAAGTCCGTTGGCCAGACACAACCGGGCTGAGACCAACGCGAATCGCCGAAGGCCTCCAGCGCCCGGAAGCCCCGCTTCATGACGTCCTTCGCGACCGCCTGGACGAGAACCTTGCCGAGCCCAAGACCGATATAGCGCGGCAGGATGCGGCCTGTCGCGAGCACCACCGCGTCCGGGCTGACCGGAGCGGTCGGAAAGGCCTGCACGCGTGGCAAGTAACTAGCCGGCGCGTAGATCGCAAAGCCCGCCAGCGCGTCGTCGACGTACAGGACGGTCCCGGCACTGCCCCAGTCGAGGAGGATCTGAGAGAGCCAGGCTTCCTTCTCGAGGCCGGTGTCGCCGTTGCGACATGCGTCACGTCCGGCGACCGCGTCCAGCTCCCAAAAGACACACGAGCGGCAGGGCAGCGGAAGCTCGGCAAGAGTGTCGAGCGTCAACGCGGCGACCCGGCGTGCCATCAGACCCTCTGGTCCTTCAGGTGGTGGCTGGGGCCGGAGTCTGGATTTCGGTGCTTTCCGACGCCTCCGGCGCTACATAGCGTTGCTGAACCTTGGCAGCCGGTTGCCGTCGCAGCAGTTCACCGGCGAAGCCGCTCAAGATGCCGAGCGCAAGCCCGCCGAGTATCCAGCCGAACACCTTCACCACGCTCATTCCGCTTCTGCCGCCCTTCCGCGGCGCCCGGATCCCCCAGCGAGTCCGCAGCCGTCTCGGCTGCCGGTCGGCTGCCGGAGGATTTCCGCCGCTATAAGGCATGGTAGTGAGAGGCTGCGACGATCGGCAGTCCGGGCGCGCGGGCGCTGCTGGACGGATCGGCGTAGCCTTGAGACTTCCCCGCCTCAAGGAGCGTTCTCGTGAAGCCCGACCTGCCCGACGTCCGGCAAACCCGTCTCGACAGCTATGTCGACCGGTACGCCGCACGTACCAAGGGCATGACGGCATCCGAGATCAGAGCACTTTTCTCCGTCGCCAGCCGGCCTGAGGTGGTCTCCCTCGCCGGTGGCATGCCGAACATCGCCGGCCTGCCGCTCGACGTGGTCAGCGGCGCCGTGCGGGACCTGGTGCTCGACAGCGGCCCGACCGCCATGCAGTACGGCTCCGGCCAGGGCGATCCGGTGCTTCGTGAGCAGATCTGCGACGTGATGCGCCTGGAAGGTATCGAGGCGCATCCCGACGACGTGGTCGTGACCGTGGGCAGCCAGCAGGCCGTCGACCTGGTCACCCGGGTCTTCTGCGATCCGGGCGATGTCGTCATCTGCGAAGCACCGTCGTACGTCGGTGCGCTCGGCGTCTTCCGCGCCTATCAGTGCGAGGTCGTGCACGTCGCGATGGACGACGACGGGGTCCAGCCGGAGGCTCTCGAGCAGGCCATCGCCGCGGTGAAGGCGGCCGGCAAGAAGGTGAAGTTCTTCTACACGATCCCGAACTTCCACAACCCCGCCGGGATCTCGCTGTCGCTCGAACGCCGCGGCAAGGTACTCCAGATCTGCCAGGACCAGGACATCCTCATCCTCGAGGACAATCCGTATGGTCTGCTCGGTTTCGACGGCGAACCCATGCGCGCGATTCGCGCCGACGACGGCGAGGGCGTCATCTACCTCGGCTCGTTCTCCAAGACGTTCGCGCCCGGCTTCCGCGTTGGCTGGGCCGTAGCGCCCCACGCCGTTCGAGAGAAACTCGTGCTCGCGCAGGAGTCCGCGACGCTCTGCCCACCTGTCTTCAGCCAGTTCGCCATCTCCTCCTACCTGAGCCGCCACGACTGGCTCGGGCAGGTCAAGCAGTTCCAGGAGATGTACCGGGAACGCCGCGACGCAATGCTCGCGGCGCTGACGGAAAAGATGCCTGCCGCAACGACTTGGACCAGGCCGGCCGGCGGCTTCTACGTGTGGCTGACCTTGCCCGCGGGCCTCGACGCCAAGGCGATGCTGCCGCGAGCCGTCACGAACCGGGTGGCCTACGTGCCCGGAACGGCCTTTTTCGCGGACGGTTTCGGCTCGCAGTGCATGCGGTTGTCCTACTGTCATCCGACCCCGGCTCGCATCACCGAAGGTGTATCGCGCCTTGCCGCGGTGATCGAGGAGGAGTTCGAGCTTCGTGAGACGTTTGGCCCGCTGCCGCCCGGCGCTGGGCGGGATTACGACGCCCCAGGGCCGGAGCTCAGTTAAGTTTTCGGCGCCGGGGTACGGACCCGCGCGCCCGACGGGCACACTGGTGGCCCACCGGACCGTGGCAGCAGGACGGACCGGATACGGTTCGGAGGGCCTCGGGACCGGCAACCCCGCCGGAGTCGCCCATGATTGATCGGGGAATTTCAGTGAGTGATCTGGGACGAGTTCTGGTCCTGGCAGGCGGGCTGTCGCACGAGCGCGATGTCTCGCTGCGTTCGGGCCGTCGCGTCACTGAGGCGCTGCGCAGTGTCGGCATCGAGGTCGAGTTGCGCGATGTGGACAGCACCTTGGTCGAGCGGCTTCAGTCCGATCGGCCGAGCGCCGTGTTCCCCGTGCTGCATGGCGTCACGGGCGAGGATGGCGCGCTCCGCCAGGTCCTCGACCTCTACGACGTGCCGTACGTCGGCGCCGACGCCGAGGCCTGCCGGACCGCGTTCGACAAGCCCGTCGCGAGCACGCTGGTCACCTCGGCCGGACTGCGCACGCCGCCGTCGGTGGTACTGGGCCACGACACCTTCCGCGAACTGGGCGCCACCACCTTGATGGAGGCGGTGATCGCCCGCATCGGCCTGCCACTGGTGGTGAAGCCGGCTCGCGGCGGATCGGCGCTGGGCGCATCGATCGTGCGCTCCACCAGCGAACTGCCCTCGGCGATGGTGAACTGCTTCGCCTATGGGCCGGTCGCCCTGATCGAGCGGTACATCGAGGGCACCGAGGTTGCCGTCACCGTGGTCGACACCGGCGACGGACCGCACGCGCTTCCCGCCGTCGAGATCCGGCCGGACTCGGGCTTCTACGACTACGAGGCTCGCTACACCGCCGGCGCCACCCAGTTCGTCGTACCGGCTCGGCTGGAGGAGTCCGTCGCAGCAGCCTGCGCGTCCGCCGCCATCACCGCACACCAGGCGCTGAAACTGCGCGACCTTTCGCGGTCCGATCTGGTTGTGGATGCGGATGGTGTTCCGTGGTTCCTCGAAGTGAACGTGGCCCCGGGCATGACCGAGACCTCGCTCGTGCCGCTGGCCGCCGAAGCCGCCGGCCTCGAGCTCGGCGTACTCTGCCGTGACTTGCTCGCCGCAGCAGCAGCCCGGTGAACGCATCCGAATCGCTGAACTTCTGATCTCGTGAACGTAGCCACCGAACGCCCGACGGAGCCCGCCACCAGCGACGGCGCCAGCCGCCCCCTGTGGCGAACCGCCCTGACGGTGCGGTGGCTCTCCCTGCTCGCGGTCGTTCTGGTGGTCGCGGGCGTCATGATCCAGCTCGGCATCTGGCAGTACGACGTCTACGAGTCGAAGACCGCGTCCGCCACGGCGCAACGTGCCACTGCTGCTCCCGTGCCCCTGGACAGCTTGTTCGCGGTCGACGCGGGCCTGCCGGCAAAAGCCGTCGGTCGACGCGTATCCGTGCGCGGCACGTGGGGCCCGGCCGCGGACCAGATGTTCGTCTCCGATCGGCGCAACGGCGACCGCGATGGCTTCTGGGTCATCACGCCACTCATGCTCTCGCCCACGCCGGGCGATAAGGCCTCCGGTGCCGTCCTGATCGTTCGCGGCTGGGTGCCCACCCCCACGGACCCGGCCGCCGCTGCTCCGTCAGGTCAAGTCGAGGTCGTCGGCTCGGTGATCGCGTCCGAGGCCCAGGACTCGTCGGGAGCGGCCGCCACCAGCCGCATCCTTCCGTCGCTGCGCATCCCCACGATGGTCGACTTGGTCGACTACCAGCTGTACGACGCCTTCGTGGTCCAGGCCTCCGCCACCCCACCGGTCGCCGCCGGTCCCGCCGCGGTGCCACCGCCCGCACCACCCACCGACCACGCGGGCCTGCGCAACGTCGCGTACGCCTTCCAGTGGTGGATCTTCGCCGCCTTCGCCGTCTTCATGTGGCTCCGCATGCTCCTAGATACCCACCGCACCACCAACGCCGGCCGCAGTCCCATCGGCATCTCACCTCCTTCAGCTTTGACTCCTCCAGCTCCAGGTCCGGCTTCCTCGCCTTCGACCCCAGCTTCTTCGGCCCCAGCTTCTTCGGCCCCAGCTTCTTCGGCCCCAGCTTCTTCGGCCCCAGCTTCTTCGGCCCCAGCTTCTTCGGCGCCTGCCTCCCCTGATACCTCGGCCGACTGACTTTCTCGGCCCTTTTCACCTGCCGTTCTTCAAGGACGACCCCGGGCATCCGGGGGCGATGCGCGAGCGATCGTCGCGGCACCGAATGAGCCCCTCCACAAAGGCGATCCACAGACTCGCGCCTGCAGTGTGCTCGGACTTCGTGGTCCCCTGCACGGCCGGCGGGCGTCCTAGCTCGAGCCACTGCTGCCGCCGTCGACGACAACGGCGCCGAGGCTGCAGGGGTGCCGACCAGGTCGTCGACTCCTGAAGCACAAGCGGTACCGTTTCGACGTGACCTCTCCCGTGGATCCCGCTCAGTCCGCCCACACTCCGGCCCCCGCCGCCAACCGGCCCACCGCCACCGCTGACGTGGCCGGCGCCCTGAAGCGCTACCGGGTGATCGCCTACATCGTCGGCGTCATGCTCCTGCTGCTCGTGTGCCTGGCCATGCCGATGAAGTACGCCGCCGACAACCCCTCCGCCATGAACGTCATCGGCCCCCTCCACGGCTTCCTGTACGTCGTCTACCTCCTGGCCACCCTCGACCTCGGCCGCCGAGTCCACTGGGGCCTAGGCAAACTCATCCTCGTGGCCCTAGCCGGCACCATCCCCTTCCTCTCCTTCTACGCCGAACGCAAGGTCACCCACGAACTAACCCCCGCTCCCTAGACCCCTGCCCTCCGGCCCGCTCCCCTCGCCCACCCCACCGACACCGCCGCGCCCGCGCCTCACCACCGCACCCCACCGCCTCGTCGCACCCATCGCCGCACCCCGCCGCCGCGTCACACCCGCCTCGTCGCACCCATCGCCTCAGTCCCAGTTGGCTCCCCGGCCAGGGCCACCCCACCTGCCTCGCCAGTTGCGCCTTGCCCACCCACTCGGGGTCGCCACGACCTGGCCCTAGGCCACTCAGCCCGACGCCTTCGGCCGCACCCCTCGACCTGACTGCCCAGCCCACCGTTGAAGCGGCTGCTCAGGTTGTCCAGCGGTCCGGCTGCTCAGCCCTTCCTTCGGCGCTCTGCCCAGGTCGCTCTGCCGAGGTCGTTCAGCGTAGGTCGTTCTGCCCCGGTCACGGCTGTGGTCACTCACCCATCCTCGACCTGATTCTCTGAGTAGCCTCCCGACTCGGCCGGGCGTATCACCAACCATGGCTCTGAACCCAAACCGCAACGCTGCCCGCATCCCCAGCCACTCTGCGCACCGAGGCCATCAGCGAGCAGCGCGAGGTTCACCTAGATGCGTGACGCGACGAGGCGGCGACGGAAGGGCGGGCCTCCGTCACAGTTCGCGTGGACCGCACGTCACGTCTATGCGCCAGCCACGCGGAACACCAGGGCCGCCGGTCAGTGATCCGCACTGGTGAACTCGTTGCCGTCGAACACCACCCACGGCTCCGCTCCAAGCTGCCCCTCGCTTGATGCTGCGGATCGGAATGCACCCGGCGTACCGTCGGGCGAATGTTTCCCGTGAAACATTCGCCCGAGCGATCTACCGCTTGATGGATTTGTCGACTTATCTGTTGCGGCTCAGGTCGTCCCACGATTCGAACTAGGAGCCCCGAAAGCTGACGGTGGGACGACCTGCCTTGGCGCCACCCGAGACAAGCAGGACCTCGGACGGCCGCTCCAACGGACCGAAAGCGTCGCTCGGCGCGATCCGCGAGCGGTAAGTCGCCAATGGAGGCGGGCCCTGCGTCCGGCCGGATTGCAGGGCTCACCCCTTCGTAGGATGACGAAGACTTGGCACACACGGGCCAAACCGAGGACGGAGCAATGCCGAGTGCAGGTCGAGTTCCACCGCCGGCGCCCACCGCCAACATGTGGCTCGAACCGGCGGCCGATGCCGCGCCGCGGACGCCCGCCAGATCGAGCCAACTACATCGGAGCATTGGCACGCGTCCGCGCCTGCTGGCGACCGAAGCGGTACCGCCATCGCGAAGCCCCGACCCTGGCTCCGCTCTGCAGTGAGCTCCGCTCGGCCAGTCGACTACCGGCCCCAGCTCGCGCCTGGGGGTGCGCCCCTGCTTCCGGATCCCAGCTGGTCAGCTTGGCGATGTGCCCTCAGCTCAGCCGACACATCCAAGCCCCGCGACCACTGACTGCGCCTGCTGGTTGCTGGTTGCTGGTTGCTGGTTGCTGCAGGCAAGCCGGTCATTACCAGCACGTGCGTCGACAACGACAGCGGACCGTCGACAGGAACGAAACCCCCGCCGGGACCGCTCAGTCCTGAGCTGCGAGACACATCAACAGTTGAGTCCAGCAGAGTGGTGTACGACGAGATCTCGGTGACGCGTGGCGTGGAGACGTGAGCGCGGTCATCGGGTGATCCTTCGAGTGATCTCTCACAACCGACTCGAAGAAGGAAACCGCGATGACCGCTGGCTCCAGTATCGACCCTGCCCAGTTCCTGCACGAGCACCTGTCTCAGGCGAGCCCGGACCTGTTGCGCGAACTGATGGAAGGCTTCATCAACAAACTGCTCTCCGCGGATGCCGACAGCGTGTGCGGCGCCTCCTATGGTGTG
>NZ_JBHLTC010000015.1:0-68196 GCF_042434725.1 Kribbella deserti
AACCCCGGGCCCTACCCCATCACCACCACCCGAACCCATTCCTCAACAGGCTCTGCAGCCAGGTAGTCGTACAAAAACTCGGCAGCCGACCCAAAAGCCGGTACCGGCCGACGTCAGCACCGCATTCCGCGTCCGACCGTGGGAAAGGATCTACCCGCACCACCCACCAACGGCGCCACCCACCAACGAAGCGGCCTCCCAGCACGGCCTGCACAGCCACACAACGCACAACGGCGTGACGGCGTGACGGCGTGACGGCGTGACGGTATGACGGCGTGACGGTATGACGCGCACATGCTCGGCGCCACCGCATGCGGTACGTCCGGAACCCGGCCAGACCTCAGCCGTCCCCGGTTCCACGGCTCGGTGGATCGAGAGCTAACCCTTCTTTAGGAGTCTGCTGGACATGATTTCGCCACGAAGATGTCCAGCAGACTCATAAAGAAGTGGCGGGGATCAGGTGGAAGCCGACGCCGCGGACGGCGCGGATGGTGACGGCGGCGCCCAGGTCGGCGAGTTTTTGGCGGAGGCGTTTGACCACCGAGTGGATGTGCGAGCAGTGGCCGAGGTGCTCGTTGCCCCAGACCGCGTGGTGCAGGCCTTCGTAGGTCCATACCTGGCCCGGTCGTTCGACGAGGCAGTGCAGGAAGCCCTGTTCCAGCCGGGTCAGCCGCATCTCGCGGTCCTTCCACCGCACCACCCGCCGGTCGAAATCGAGCTCCAACCCGGCCTCGGACTCCAACGCCGACTCGGACTCCAACGCCGACTCGGACTCCAACGTCGTCTCGGTGTTCAACGCCGTCGCGGTCTTCAGCGCGTCGGCCGCAGGCGCCGTACCGATTTGGGCGGTCACGATTCGTTGGGCGGCCGCCGCCGAGACGACAGTGGGCGCCAGTACGACGGGAGCGGCCCCGGCCGCGCCGGCCATCTCCAGGAAGGCGCGGGCCTGTTCGGCGCTGGACACGAGCAGCAGCGCGTCGGCGTCACTCAGCAGGCGGGCCAATTGCACCCGCTCGGCGGTGGAGGTAGCCACCCCGATGATCAAGGACGAGTCTGGTCTGTCCATGGAGCCCCCTGTTGAAGCGCTTACCGAGATCAGGCAGGCACCAAGTACCGCGAAAGGCGAAGGGATAGTCAAGGGTTTTCCTGCGCCTGAGGGTGGCACAAATGCGACCTGTCCGACCGTGGCCACGCTCAGCAACCGGCGTCGGGGCTCGCGAGCAGCGCGGCCAGGGCCGTCCGGACCACCGCACGGCAACGCGTTCGGACCACCGCACGGCAACGCGTTCGGACCACCGCACGGCAACGCGTCGGGACCTCCGCAGGGCAGTGCGGAGGTCCCGAACGATTAAGCGGGCTGCTGGGTCAGCCGACGGTTTTCACCGCCGTGATCAGTGTTCCCGTGCTGGTATCGCCCGAGAGTTCCCAGAAGAAGGCGCCGCCAAGACCCTGACTGTTGGCGTACGTCATCTTGCTCCGGATCGTGGCCGGGGTGTCGTACCCCCACCACTGGCCGTTGCAGAAGGCGTAGGCGGTTCCGCCGACTGTGCCGGTCGAGGGGCATCGGGTCGAGATGAGCTTGTAGTCCTCGATCCCAGCCTCGTACTTGCCCGGAGCCGCTCCAGTGGCCCTACCGCCGGGAGCCGCCTGAGTGACTCCGGTCCAGCCCCGGCCGTAGAAGCCGATACCCAGCAGGATCTTCGAAGCCGGGATGCCCTTGCTCTTCAGCTTCTGGATCGCGCCGTCGCTGTGGAAACCGGCCTGCGGGATCCCGGCGTACGACGTGAGCGGCGAATGCGGAGCCGTCGGGCCCTGCGGGTTGAACGCGCCGAAGTAGTCGTACGTCATCGGCATGATCCAGTCGAGCTTCTGCGCCGCAAGGGCGTAGTTGGTGGCATCGATCTTGCCGCCGGGTGTGCCGTCCGCGGTGATCGCGGCCGTGACGAGTGCCGACGAGCCGAAGCGGGTCCGCAAGGCGCTGATCACGTTGTTGAAGGCGTTCGGCCCGCTGGCGTCGCAGGTGAGGCCGCAGGCGTTCGGGTACTCCCAGTCGATGTCGATGCCGTCGAAGACGTCGGCCCACCGCGGATCCTCCACCAGGCGGTAGCAGGATTCCGCGAACGCCGCGGGGTTCTGCGCGGCCTGGGTGAAGCCGCCGGACCACGTCCAGCCGCCGAACGACCAGACGACCTTGATGTTCGGGAACTCCCGCTTGAGCTTGCGCAGCTGGTTGAAGTTGCCGCGCAGCGCTCCGGCGTCCCAGGTGTCGGCGACGCCATCGACGGAGGTCGCCGCCGTGTACGCCTTGTCGTACGCCGCGTAGGCGTCGCCCATCGCGCAACGGCCGCCGGTGGTGTTACCGAAGGCGTAAACGATATTGGTCAGCTTCGCGGCGGACCCGCTCGTTTTGATGTTCTTGACGTGGTAGTTCCGGTCGTAGACACCCCACTCGGTGAAGTAGCCGACGACGCGCTTGCCGGCGGCTGGGGCGTTGGTGGCGTCCTGCTGGGCCGAGACGACCTCGCGGATCGGGAAACCGGCGTCAGCCTGGGGCGAGGCGACGGCGGTTCCGGCGGTGGGGACGAGTCCGGCGCCGAGCAGCGCAACCGCGGCGAGAACGGACGGAAGGGGGCGGATTCTCATTGATGTTCCTCCTGGGGGCAGGGCAACTAACCGCACTGTTCCCGGCACTCCTGGTTAACAAACGGAGAATCCTAAATTAAAGCCGCAGGCGACCGGCGGCCCCTGCTCCCCGGAACGACGGCCGGTTCTGTTCCTCTCTGTAACCTCCCTCGTCACCGGCGGCGGGAATCGATGTCCCGGCCGACGCGGATCGAGGTGAGACTGCCGCGCGAAAGAACTCGTCCACGGAGTAATCTCCTGACGCACGGTCACAAGGTTCTTCGCGGACCCCAGACACGGAGGAACAGTGCCAGCATCCTCGGGCGACGCCTCGCCCGGACCCGCCACCCCGTCCGGCCTGGGCGATCGCCGACGGCCGGGGCTGCTGTGGCTGCTGGCTCTTCTGCTGGTGCCGGTTCTCATCGCCGCCGTGGTGTTCGCCGTTCGCAGTGGTCCGGACGAACAGGACCTGCATCGTCGATCGATGGAAGCGCTGGCCGCGGCCGGGATCACCGGCGCCAAGGTCGAGTTCACCGGCCGCGACGCCCGGGTCTCGATCGACGCCGATATCGATCTCGAACAGGTCCGGCAAATCGTTGCCGAGGTCGATGGCGTCGGCACGGTATCCATCGATCCGGCGCTCACGGCCCAGCCGACTCCGTCGCCGTCGGCAACCACCGGCGGCGGCACGTCCGTACCGGTCGAACCCTTCGCGATCGAGCGCACCGGCAACACCATCAAGGTCCAGGCCGTCGCGCCCGACGAGTCCGCCAAGCAGGCCCTGCTGGCCGCGGCTCGCGCGCACCTGCCGGCCGACGGTCAGGTCGTGGACGAGGTCCGGCTCGACCCGGGCGTCGGTCTGCCCGACCTGCAGGCGATCGGCTCGCTGCTCGCCACCTTGGCGCGAGCCAAGGGCGATGTCGCCGTGCGGTACGACGGCAAGGTGGTGACACTCAGCGGAGCCGTCCCGGACCAGGCCACCAAGGCCACCGCCAGCCGTGCCGCCGCCGCGGCCGTGCCCGGCGCCGTACTGGCCAACGAACTCGACGCCCCGAACGTGAAACCGCCGCGGGAGATCGGCGTCTGCGAGAACCCGCAGATCTGGCTCGACCGGTTCGTCGCGCAAAAGCCCGTACTGTTCCGCGGCGGTACGGCGATCACCACCGCCGACGGCCAGCTGACCGTCATCCGGGTGGCCGAGTTACTGCGCCAGTGTGGTTCGGTGCAGATCCAGGTGAACGGGCACACCGACAACCTCGGCCATCCGTCCACCAGTCTGCCGCTGTCGACCGACCGCGCGAACGCGGTGAAAACCCAGCTGGTCCATCTCGGCATCGCCGCGACGCGGATCACCACCAAGGGCCTCGGGCACACCCAGCCGATCGCGCCCAACGACAGCCAGGCCGGCCGGATCGTCAACCGCCGGGCCGATTTCAAGGTTCGCTGAGGAGGCTCGCTGATGCGGTGGCTGTTCCGGCGCGACTGGTGGTGGCAGGCCATCGTCTTCCTGCTCGGCGCCGTACTCGGCTGGCTGCTGTTGAACCGCCGTCGGCCGGCCATTGGCAGTACGACTCCCCCGGTGGAAGTGGAAACGCTCCCGGTACCGGAGAAAACGCCGGAAGCGGGCTCGATCGAAACCCCGGTGGATGGTTCCGCGCCGGATGGGTACCCGATCAAGGGCAGCACACAATCGAAGCTCTTCCATACCGCCGAATCACCGTATTACAGCCGGATCAAGGCGGCGGTGTGGTTCCGGACCGAGGCGGACGCGGTGGCCGCGGGTTTCACCAAGTACGAACGGCGCCGCAAGAAGTAGTACCGCCGGCGCCGTGCCAGTCCAGTTCGGCGGGGCGCAACACATACCAGCCGGCCTGTGGTTCACAATGTCCGGAAGTCCTTCCGGACAGTCAGAATCTCCCCACCGGCGTTCGCCGAAATCCCGTGCACCTGACCCTGCGCGCGATAGCGGTTAGGTTGGACACAAGGGGTCGTAATCAGATGGAGGTGAGCGTGACCGATATGTTGCCGGATCAGCACCCGGGCCTATCCCATGGGCTGCCGAAGAGTGATCCGCTGTGGTTCAAGCGGGCTGTCTTCTACGAAGTGCTGGTGCGGTCCTTCAAGGACTCCAACGCCGATGGCATCGGCGACCTGCAGGGCCTGACCGAAAAACTCGACTACCTCGAGTGGCTCGGTGTGGACTGCCTCTGGCTTCCGCCGTTCTACCCATCCCCCTTGCGGGACGGCGGCTATGACATCTCGGACTACACCGGCGTGATGCCGGAGGTCGGCACGATCGCCGACTTCGCCGCCTTCATGGAGGCCGCGCACTCGCGTGGCATCCGGATCATCGTCGACTTCGTGATGAACCACACCTCGGACCAGCACCCCTGGTTCCAGGCCTCTCGCAACGACCCGGACGGACCGTACGGCGACTTCTACGTCTGGTCCGACACCGACACCGCCTACAGCGACGCGCGCATCATCTTCGTCGACACCGAGGTCTCCAACTGGACCTGGGACCCGGTCCGTGGACAGTACTTCTGGCACCGGTTCTACTCGAACCAGCCGGACCTGAACTTCGAGAACCCGGCCGTCGGCGACGCCATGATCGAGGCGCTGAAGTTCTGGCTCGACCTCGGTGTGGACGGTTTCCGCCTGGACGCCGTGCCGTACCTGTTCGAGGAGGAGGGCACCAACTGCGAGAACCTGCCCAGGACGCACGACTTCCTGAAGCGGGTCCGCAAGGAGGTCGAGGCCAACTACACCGACCGCGTACTGCTGTGCGAGGCCAATCAGTGGCCCGCGGATGTCGTCGAGTACTTCGGCGATCGCGAGTCCGGTGGTGACGAGTGCCAGATGGCGTTCCACTTCCCGGTGATGCCGCGCATCTTCATGGGCGTGCGGCGCGAGTCGCGCTACCCGATCTCGGAGATCCTGGCCCAGACCCCGCAGATCCCCGACACCTGTCAGTGGGGCATCTTCTTGCGCAACCACGACGAGTTGACGCTGGAAATGGTCACCGACGAGGAGCGGGACTACATGTGGGGCGAGTACGCCCAGGACCCGCGGATGAAGGCGAACATCGGGATCCGCCGCCGGCTCGCGCCGTTGCTCGACAACGACGTGAACCGGATGGAGCTGTTCACCGCGATGCTGCTGTCGTTGCCGGGATCACCGATCCTGTACTACGGCGACGAGATCGGCATGGGCGACAACATCTGGCTCGGTGACCGCGACGGCGTGCGTACGCCGATGCAGTGGTCGCCCGACCGGAACGCCTCGTTCTCCACCGCCACTCCGGGCAAACTGCACCTGCCGGTGATCATGGACCCCGTCTACGGCTTCCAGGCGGTCAACGTCGAGGCCGAGATGGAGAACTCCTCGTCACTGCTGCACTGGACCCGGCGAATGATCCAGACCCGCAAGCAGCACCCCTGTTTCGGCATGGGTACGTTTACCGACCTGGGCGGTTCCAACCCGAGCGTGCTGTCGTACATCCGGGAGTTCGGCGATGACGTGGTGCTCTGCGTCAACAACCTGTCCCGGTTCCCGCAGCCGATCGAGCTGGACCTGCGTCAGTACCAGGGTGTCGAACCCGTCGAGTTGCTCGGCGGCGTCCACTTCCCGACCATCGGTGAGCTGCCGTACCTGCTCACCCTCGGCGCGCACGGCTTCTATTGGTTCCGGCTGCCGGTCAATCGTGAGGAGAGCTCTTCGTGACTTCGCATCTGGACCAGGTCCAGTCCTTCTGCGCCGGCCAGCGATGGTTCGGCGAGAAGGGACATGACGTCCACGTCGACGCGCTGGCCACGTCCGCGTGGCTGTCGGACGAGGGCGTCTGGCCGGCGGTCCGGATCGGGTTCGTCTACTGCGCCGGTCCACCCGGCGCGGAGACGGCCATCAGGGTCTACCAGTTGCCGCTCAGCTACCACCGTGAACCGGTGGACAACCTGGGCCACGCGCTGGTCGGCGACTGGGCGGAGCAGGACCTCGGCGACACCCGCGTCTGGGTGTACGACGCCCTGCACGACAAGGAGGCCACGCCGTACTGGCTGGACGCCCTCACCCATGGGCGCACGCTGGACGGCCTGGACTTCCACCCGGTGCATGCTCCCGAGCACGCCACCGTGGTACCGGACGACGCCCAGTCGCTGGTGCTGACCGTCGAGCAGAGCAACACGTCGCTGGTCTTCGGCGACGTGGCCCTGCTGAAGGTGTTCCGCCGGCTCGAACCGGGCAGCAATCCCGGTGTCGAGATCGAGTCGGCGCTCACCGAGGCCGGCTCGGAACTGGTGCCCGAGGTGCTCGGTTCCGTGCGCGGCTCCTGGCCGCGGGCGGGCGGTGGCACCGACTCGGGCGATCTGGCCATGATGACGGCGTTCCAGAAGTCGGCCACCGACGGCTGGAACTACGCCGCGACGTCCGTGCGCGATCTGTACGCCGAGGCCGATCTGCACGCCGAGGAGGTCGGTGGCGACTTCGCGGGGGAATCGCACCGCCTGGGCGCCACCACGGCCATCGTGCACACCGAACTGGCCAAGGCCCTCGGTACCGATGTGTGGGAGTCGGCCGAAATGGCCAAACACGCCGCGGCGATGCGTCGCCGTCTGCTGGTCGCGGTCGAGGCCGTGCCCGAGCTCGGCGAGTTCGCCGAAGGCCTGGGCCGGGCGTTCGACGCGCTCGCGCAGTACGACGATGCCGTGCTGGTGCAGCGGATCCACGGGGATTACCACCTCGGCCAGACGCTGCGCACGATCGACGGCTGGAAGCTGATCGACTTCGAGGGCGAACCCGCCAAGTCCCTGGTGGAACGACGGGCCCTCGATACCCCGATCAAGGACATCGCGGGCATGCTGCGCTCGTTCGACTACGCGGCCAAGAGCCTGCTGGCCGATCATCCCGGTGATCAGCAGATCGCCTACCGGGCGGCCGAATGGGCCAATCGCAACCGGCGTGCGTTCTGCGAGGGTTATGCCGAGGTGACCGGCAGCGATCCGCGCGACCAAGGCGTACTGCTGCGGGCGTTCACGGCCGACAAGGTCATCTACGAAACGTTGTACGAGGCCCGCAACCGGCCGTCCTGGCTGCCGATTCCGTTGGCGGCGGCCGCCCAGCTCAGCCACGAGTGACGCGGCACACGGCCCTTCGGGGTCGTGTGTGCCGGCACAAAGCGGGTACGGGGCGGGTTGCGAGGAAGTTCGTCTTCGGCAAGCACAGCTATCGGGCAGGATGGGGTTCATGGAATCGAGCGAGCGTCAGATCACTCCGGTACCGGTCGACAGTGGTCAGCTCGAACGACTTGTCAGCGGCACCAATCACGACCCGCATCAGGTGCTGGGCCCACACCTCGGCGAGGACTCCGTCACGTTGCGGGTGCTGCGGCCGTTCGCGCAGAGCGTCACCGTCGTCGTTGACGGCGAACGCACCGAACTGCGGCACGAGTTCGACGGCATCTGGGTCGGTGTGCTGGACACGCCGACCGTGCCGGACTACCGCCTCGAGGTGACGTACGGCGACGCCCCGGCGCAGGAGATCGACGATCCCTACCGCTATCTGCCGTCGCTGGGTGAGATGGACCTGCACCTGATCGGCGAAGGCCGGCACGAGCAGCTCTGGACCGTGCTCGGCGCGCATGTCCGCCGCTACGAGGGCCCGACCGGCACCGTGACCGGAACGTCGTTCGCCGTCTGGGCCCCGAACGCGCAGGGCGTCCGCATCACCGCGGACTTCAACTTCTGGGACGGCCGCGCGCATCCCATGCGGTCGATGGGCTCGTCGGGGGTCTGGGAGCTGTTCGTCCCGGGCGTCGGCGCCGGCACCCGCTACAAGTACGACATCTGCGGGCGCGACGGCGTCTGGCGCCAGAAGGCCGATCCGATGGCCAACCTGGCCGAGGTTCCGCCGGCGAACGCCTCCGTCGTGCACGAGTCGACGTACGAGTGGAACGACGACGCCTGGCTCGCCAAGCGGGCCAAGTCGCAGGCCTTTGCCGAGCCGATGAGCGTGTACGAGTTGCACCTCGGCTCGTGGCGCAAGGGCCGGACCTACCGCGAATTGGCCTCCGAGCTGGTCGAATACGTCACCGAGATGGGCTTCACGCACGTCGAGATGATGCCGGTGATGGAACATCCGTTCGGTGGTTCGTGGGGCTACCAGGTCACGTCGTACTTCGCGCCGACCTCGCGCTTCGGCGATCCGGACGACTTCCGTTACCTGGTGGACGAGCTGCACCGCGCCGGTATCGGCGTGATCATGGACTGGGTGCCCGCGCACTTCCCGAAGGACGCCTGGGCGCTCGCGCGCTTCGACGGGACCCCGTTGTACGAGCACCCTGATCCGCGCCGGGGCGAACAGCCGGACTGGGGCACGCTCGTGTTCGACTTCGGTCGTCCGCAGGTGCGGAACTTCCTGGTGGCGAACGCGCTGTACTGGGCCGAGGAGTTCCACATCGACGGCCTGCGGGTCGACGCGGTGGCCTCGATGCTCTACCTGGACTACTCCCGCAGTGACGGCCAGTGGGTGCCGAACCAGTTCGGCGGCCGGGAGAACCTGGAGGCCGTCTCGTTCCTGCAGGAGATGAACGCCACTATCTACCGGCGCGTGCCGGGCGTGGTGACGATCGCCGAGGAATCCACCTCATGGCCGGGCGTCACCCGGGCCACGCATCTGGGCGGCCTCGGCTTCGGCTTCAAGTGGAACATGGGCTGGATGAACGACTCGCTCCGCTACCTGGAGCACGATCCGATCCACCGCCAGTACCACCACCACGAGTTGACGTTCTCGATGATGTACGCGTACTCCGAGAACTTCGTGCTGCCGCTGTCCCACGACGAGGTTGTGCACGGCAAGGGCTCGTTGCTGCGCAAGATGCCGGGAGATCGGTGGAAGCAGCTCGCGAACCTGCGGGCCTACCTGTCGATGATGTGGGCTCACCCGGGCAAGCAGTTGCTCTTCATGGGTTGCGAGTTCGGCCAGGAGTCGGAGTGGTCCGAGAAGGGCGAGCTCGACTGGTGGCTGCTGGACCACACCGACCACCAGGGCATGCAGCGCCTGGTCAAGGACCTCAACGGCGTCTATCGCGCCAACGAGGCCCTGTGGGGTACCGATCACGACCCGGCGGCGTTCTCCTGGATCGACGCGAACGACGCCGCGAACAACGTTTTCTCGTTCGTGCGGTTCGGCCCGGACGGGTCCGCGATCGCCTGCGTGGTGAACTTCTCCGCCGTACCGCATCACGGCTACCGGCTGGGCCTGCCGTTCGAGGGCCAGTGGCGCGAGGTGCTGAACTCCGACGCCCATGAGTACGGCGGTTCGGGTGTCGGCAACTTCGGTGGTGTCACCGCGGGTGGTCCCCCGTGGCACGGCATGGCCTGCAGCGCCGAGCTTTCCGTACCTCCGCTCGGCGCCGTCTGGCTCAGCTACTCCCCCGAGATCAAGCCCCCGGTCGAGCTCGCTTAACGCACTGACAGGTGCTTACCGCACTGACAGGTAGAACACCGGGCTGAAGGCGGCTCCGACGGTCAGACCCGAACTGGTCTTGACCGCGGGGCTGTACCAGCGGAAGGCCGTCAGACCGCGACGCTTCCAGGTGATCGCTACCGAACCCTTGCCCGCGGCAAGCGTCTTGTAGGTCACGCCGGTCCATACACCCGTGGTGCTCTTGGCCTGCAGGAGTGCGCGCTGGCTACCACCCGGCAGCACCGAGAGGTACGCCGTCGCGGGCTTGCCGTAGGCAACCACCGAGCTGAGGAACTTCGCCGCGACCACCTTCGTGGTGGCGGTGATGGTGCGCGGCAGACTGGCCACGCCGTAGTCCAGCGAGGTGGTGGTCTTCGCGTTCGGTACGACGACCCGGTACTGCCGGGTGCCGGGGTTCGTCACGCGGTAGCTGAACTTGCCGACGGCATCGGTCTTGGTGGTGCCGACAACGCCCCACGGGCTCGCGCTGTCCTTGCGTGCCTGGACCACGACGAGTCGCGGGTTGGGCTCGACCTGCTCGATTCCGCAGTTGCCGTTCCAGTAGGTGTAGTACAGCTGGTTCAGCAGAACCACGCCGCTCAGCGTGAAGGTCTGGCCGTACGTCGTGGTGGTGGGCGCCGTCGTCTTCAGCCCTGCGGTGTTCAGCTCGAACCCGACGTAGTTCTCGTCCGTCCACGGACTCGGCCACTCGTTCGAGGTGTTGATCCACAGCAGACTCGGTACACCCGGCGCCGGGAAGGAGAACTTCGACGACGAGGTGACCGCCGAGATCTTCGGCGTGCAGTTGACCAGCAATTTGGTGGCGTACTTCAGCGGTACGGAGACGTCCAGCGGGTCATTGGGCGTGAGGTCGTCCTTCTGCTCCAGCGTCGTACCGCCCTGCACCGTGTTGCCGGGGCCGAAGGTGACTCCGGTCGGGATGGCGCGCGGCACGTACTGATCGAACTTCTTCGACTCGCCCTTCGCGCCGTTCGAGTCGGTGACGACGATCTGGCTGCTCCAGGTGGCGTCGTACGTCGGGGCGAACTTCGTCACCGGCACGATCAGCTCGTCCGGCGCACCCGCGGCGGTGGCGCCGAGCTCGAGCGGGCTGCCGCCGTTGGTGGTGATTGCGACCTTGTCGCCCAAGGGGGAGGTCCAGGTGATCTTCACCGCCGAGTGCGCGGCATCGGCCCAGGCGAGCTTCACGTCGCTGACCGCGCTCGCGGTGGCGGCAGTAGCCAGGGCTGAAGCGGGAGCGAGGTTCACGGCCGCGAAGGCGGACAGCAGGCCTACCGCGGCGATGGAACGCTTCTTCATGGTGATGACTTTCCCTCTCATCCAGAAACCCGTACCTCTCCTACGATGCGAACCCACTCCGGAAAGTTGCGCCCAACGCCAAGCGACCCGGCCTCCACGCCGGGTCGCTGACGACAGAGCGCTAGCGCACGGTCAGGTAGAACGACCCGGTGAAGACGGCTCCCACGGTCAGTCCCGAGCTGGTCTTGCTCGCCGGCACGTACCAGCGGAACGGCGTGACACCACGGCGACGCCAGGTGATCGTGGCATAACCCTTGCCACCGGCAAGCGTCTTGTAGGTGACTCCGGCCCAGGCTCCCGAGGTGTTCTTGGCCTGCAACAGCGCACGCTGGTTGCTACCGGGCAGCACCGACAAGTACGCCGTGGCGGGCTTGCCGTACGCAACTGTGGCCGTAAGGAACTTGGCCGACAGCACCTGCGTGGTCGCCGCCACCGTACGGATGCCACTGGTCACACCCAGATCCAGCGAGTCGTTGGTCTTGCGAGTCGGTACGACCGACCGGTACTGCCGCGTGCCCGGGTTCGTCACCTGGAAGCTGTACCGGCCTCCGGCCCCGGTACTGGTGGAGCCGACAACACCCCAGGCGCTTGAACTGTCCTTGCGGGCCTGGATCACCACGGGCCGCGGTTCCGGCACCACCGGGCCGATACCGCAGTTGCCCTGCTCATGGGTGAAGAACGCCTCCAACTGGGTGACGGTCCCGGTCAAGGTGAAGGCCTGACGGTACGTCGTCGAGGTCGGCGCCGCGGTCGAGATCCTCGCCCGGTCGATACCGAAGCCGGAATAGTTCTCGTCCACATAAGGCGCGGGCCACTCGTTCGAGGTGTCGATCCAGAGGCGGGCGGCCAGGCTCGGCAGCGGGATGGAGAACGACGGTGAGCTGGAGGTCGCGTACTTCGTCCGGGTGCAGTCGACCAGGATGTTCGGCCGGTACCGCAGCGGCACGGGCACGGCCACGTCCAGCGGGTCATTCGGAGTGGCGTCGGGCGTCGTGTCGACGTCCGCGGTGCCCTGCAGGCTGCTGCCACTGATACCGACCCCGGCCGGCTTCGCGCGCGGTACGTGCTGGTCGAACTCCTTGGACGAGGCGGACGCACCAGCCGAGTCCGTAACGATGATCTGGGCCTTCCGGCTCGGGTCGTACGTCGGATGGAACTTGCTCACCGGTACGACCAGCTGGTCGGCCGCCCCGGCGGCGGTGGTCCCGAGCAGCTCAGGCCCGTACGAAGTGGTCAACTCGACCTTGTCGGCGAGCGGCGAGGTCCAGGTGATCTTGATCGCCGTGCGGCCGGCATCGGCCCACGCGAGCGTGACTCCACTCACCGCGCTGACCGCGCCGGCAGCCGCCGGAGCGGCCGAGGCGGGCGCGAGGTGCAGGGCTGTGAGCGCCGGCAGCAAACAAGCCACCGCGATCGAACGCTTCTTCATGATGTTTCCTTACTGAGGTCGCCCGAGTTTTCCAGCTACCTCCTACGATGCGCCCCCGGGCGGCAAAGTTGCGCTCACCGGCGCTGGGGTAGCGTTCGGACGTGACCGCCGTACCGCCGCAGCCGACCCTGACCGATGGCGAGATCACGCTACGCCCGTGGCGTGAGGACGATATCGACGTCGCGCACCAACTGGCCGACGCCGAGATCTCGCACTGGTTCGACTTCGAGGGCCTGCCACCACGAGAGGGCCTCGCCGAAGCGGTCGAGCGCTGGCACCAGCAGTACGACGACAACCGGTCCACGGTGAACTTCGTGATCGAGGTCGACGGCGAAGCCGGCCCCGCGGGCAACGTGGAGGTCCGGCAGACCGCTCCGGGCGTCGGCGAGCTGTCCTGGACAACGTACGAGCCGTACCGCGGTCGGCGCCTCGCACCTCGCGCGGTGCGCATGCTCATCACCTACGCCTTCGGCGAGCTGGGCCTGGACCGGGTCCACGCCGAGATTGACGCGGAGAACCGGGCCTCGATCGCTGTAGCCATCCGAGCCGGGTTAAGGCGCGAGGGCCGGTTGCGCGGCTCCGCGACGCTCAAGGGCGCTAGACGCGACATGCTGATCTTCGGCCTGCAGAAGGACGATCCGGCGCCCGATACGCTCCCGGGCTGGACTGCCCAGATGGACACGCTGCTGCCCAAGAAGCGGGTCATCGCCCACGTAGTAGTCCGGGATACCGCCAACCGGATCTTGCTGTGCACTACGGGCTTCAAGCGCGACTTGGAGCTTCCCGGCGGCGTAGTAGAGCCCAACGAGGATCCAGCCGCGGGAGCCCGTCGCGAGGTCGTGGAAGAGCTGGGCATGGAACTACCCGTGGGACAGGTTGTCGCGATCGACTGGCTTCCACCCTGGCACGGCTGGGGCGACGCGATCGAGATCCTGTACGACGGTGGAGTCCACCCGCCCGAGCTACTCGAACAACTCCAGCCGGACGGGCGGGAGATCCTCAAGGCCGACTGGTACGACGCCGACCAGCTCAAGGGTCTGGTATCGCCGTTGAACGAACGACGCCTTCCGCGCGTACTGGCCGAGCCGAACCGTCTGCACCAGCTCCGCGACGGCAACCCCGAGTAGGCGCTTCATCGCGCTACTGAGCCTTGGCGGGCGTTGCTGGGCTACCGGACGCTACTCGGACTGGCTGACGCTGCTGGGGATTAGCGGACCAGGCGGATCGTGAGCGGGTAGCGATAGTCGCGGCCGTCAGCGGCGGCCAAGGTGGCCAGGATGATGAAGACGAGCGCGGCGATGGCTACGACGACCCCGACCGGGATAACCACGAACATGCCGAGGCCGAACGTCACAACCGACAGGATCACCGCCACCGCGCTGTAGATCAGCAGGCTGATCTGGAAGTTCAGCGACTCCAGGGAGTGCCGGCGGATGAACTCGGAGCGGTCGCGGTGGATCAGCCAGATCACCAGCGGGCACAGAAAGCCCATCGCGAACCAGGCCGCGACCAGCGAACCGATATGCGCGGCGAGGGCCCAGTTGCGCTCCTCGGAGGCGGTCAACGGCCGGGGTGGAACAGGACCTTGGCTCATAGCGGAAGTGAATCACGCCGGCGGCGCAGAAATCGCCGTTCCGTTTCGCTCGCGGTCAGATCGATAGCAGCCTGATACGCCGCCGCGGCCTCCGCCGTACGGCCCAGACGACTCAGTACGTCGGCCCGCGTCGCAGGCAGGTACGCGTAGGCCTTCAGCGCGGGCGATTCCCCCAAGGCGTCGAGTTCCTCCAGCACCGCGACCAGGTCCGCCTCGGGTACGAGACTGCGCGCGGCCGCGCGGTTCAAGGCGACGATCGGGGTCGGCCAGAGCGCCATCATCGCGTCGTACATCCGGACCACCTGCGCCCAGTCCGTCTCCTCCCAGGACCGTGCGGTGACGTGGAGCCCGGCAATCGCCGCCTGCAGGGCGAACCGGCCGTGCCCGGCCTTGAGCGCCGCCGTCGCCCGGGCGACTCCCTCCGCCAGCAGCCGGGGATCCCAGCGGGAGCGGTTCTGGTCGGCCAGGAGCACCAGTTCGCCGTCCTCGCTCACCCGGGCGTCTCCCCGGGCCTGCGTCATCAGGAGCAGCCCGAGCAGGGCTTGCGGCTCCGGCTCGGCCGGAATCAGCCGAACCAGCATGCGAGCCAGGTCGATCGCCCTTCCGGTCAGGTCCGGCCGGATCAGCTCAGGCCCGGCCGCGACGTGTCCGGCGGTGTAAACGAGATGCACCACGGTGAGTACGGCGTCCAGGCGTGCGGGCAGTTCCGCGTCGGACGGGATGCGGTACGGAATACCCGCGGCGCTGATCTTCTTCTTCGCCCGGGTGATTCGCGCGGCCGCGGTGGGCTCCGGAATCAGAAGGCCGGCGGCCACCTCGCGAGTGGTCAGTCCGCAGATCAGCCGCAGGGTCAACGCGACCTGGGATTCCTGGGCCAGCGCCGGGTGGCAACAGGTGAAGACCAGGCGCAGTGGATCGGTCGGGCGCTCGCCTTCCGAATCCGGCGCGGCGTCCTCGATCAGCAGCGGCAGTTTGCGGCGCAGGTTCGTCTCCCGGCGCAACCGGTCCAGCGCCAGCCGCCGCGCGACGGTGGTCAGCCACGCGGCCGGGTTGTCCGGAACCCGATCGGGCCAGGTCCGCAACGCCTGTACGAAGGCGTCCTGCGCGCAGTCCTCGGCCAGGTCGAAGTCCCGGGTGAGCCGCACGGTCGAGGCCAGCACCGCGGACCAGTGCCCGCGGTGCGCCTCGTCGACCAGACGCGCGATATCGCGCGCGTCGGACATCAGCTCGGAGCTTCGCCCGAGGTGTCCATGACCGGCCGTACCTCGACATTGCCCGACGGGCAGAGCTTCGCCAGCTCCAGCGCCTGATCGAGATCACGAGCCTCGATCAGGTAGAACCCACCGAGCGCCTCCTTGGTCTCGATGAACGGCCCATCGGTGACCAGCGCCTCGCCGCCCTCCTTGTTCCGCACGGTGGACGCCGTCGTCGAGCGATCCAGCGCCTCACCACCGGTGATACTGGCCCCGGCCGCCTCGACCGCCGCCGCGAAGTCGTTGTGCAACCTCATCGTGCTCTCCCACGCCTCGGGCGTGAGCTGGTCGTACCACTCCTCGGAGTCGAACAACATGAACATGTACTGCGCCATGACTGGCTCCCTCTCTCGGGTCTGCTGACATCTTCCCGACGAACAACCCCGAGCGGAATCGACAACACGCGCATTCCCCGTCCGACCATCGCAAGCTCCTCCACCCCAACCCACCGCAGGTCGGTGACCAACCTTCCGACGGTCGGACGCGAAATCCCGCGTCCGACCATCGCAAGGTCCTCCACCCCAACCCACCGCAGGTCGGTGACCAACCTTCCGACGGTCGGACGTGAAATCCCGCGTCCGACCATCGCAAGGTCCTCCACCCCAACCCACCGCAGGTCGGTGACCAACTTTCCGACGGTCGGACGTGAAATCCCGCGTCCGACCGTCGCAAGGTTGTCCACCTGAACCGTTGCAGGTTGGTGACTAACTTTCCGGTGGTCGGAGGTGAAATCGCGAGGGCTGGGCGTGGGAGTGGCTGGCCATCGGGAAGGTGGGTTACCACTCCGGAATCCCAGGTGGTAACCCATGCTCCGAGTGGCCATCCGCTGCGAGCGACCCGCTCAACCGGCATGACGGCCTTCAACGGCCGCACTATTCCGACACCCCGCGCTGTTTGGGCGGCCCGGTGCCGGGTTTTCGCATGGCTACCCGGAATTGGTGTCCCCGCTACCGAGTTGTTGTGCCGCTACCCGGTTGCAGCCGGGTAGTCGAGCAAAAACTCGGTAGCCGACCCGCCTGGACCACCCGCCAACCAGCGCGCCCACGCCACCCGGCGCGGAGCGTGCGGGACCTCCCGAACCCGGCAGGCCCCACCCGTCGCCCTAGCCAAGCAAGAACCTCTTAGAAGAGCACCATCATCAGCCGCTGCCGGGCCCGTACGACGCGCTCGTCGTCAGCCCCAACCACCTCGAACAGCTCGAGCAAATGCACCCGAGCCTTGTTCCGATCCTCACCAGACGTGTTCTGGATCGTCGTGATCAACCGGCTGAAGGCGTCTTCAACGTGACCACCCATAAGGTCCACGTCCGCCACCAGCAGCTGCGCCTCAACGTCCTCAGGATGATCCGCCGCCTTCGTACGGAAATCCGCAGGCACATCCTGCGTCCGCTTCACCAACAGCACCCGCGACAACCCAGCCTTGGCCTCGGCGTCGCCCGGCGACTGCGCCAGAATCTCCTCGTACGCCGCGATAGCGCCATCCAGATCACCCGCGCCGACCGCGTCCTCGGCCTTCACGAACCGCTCGTCCACCACCGGCTCGGCGTTCGCGGGACCAGCCGGGCCGACCGGCTGAGCGCGCCCGGTGATTCCGTTGGCGACGGCAACGGTCACCAGCTGCTCGACGTACTGACGGGCCTCCGGCTCACCGACCGGCCCCTGGAACAACGGGACGACCTGCCCGCGCAGAACGCCGATGACAAGGGGCACGGTCTGTACGCCGACCGCCTGGGCGAGGCCCGGGTTCGCGTCGATGTCGATCCGGGCCAGCAGGAACTTGCCGTCGTACTCGGTCGAGAGCGCGGTCAGAATCGGGGCGAGCTGGTTCGAGGCGCCGGAACGCGGGGACCAGAACTCGACGATCACCGGGTGCTGCAGCGACCGCTCGATCACGTCCGCCTGGAACGTCGGCTCGTTGACGTCCAGCACATACGGCCCCACACCCGCACCAGCGCCGGAACCGCCCGGGCCGGAAGCACCTGGGGCGCCGGGAGTGCCGGGAGCGCCGGGTCCACCCGCAGGGGCCGGGCGCGTAGGTGGCTTGCGCAGGGCCGAGAGGTCGATGGCTCCGGGCCGGGAGAAGTTCGCCTGGCTCACCGCTGTCCTCCGCTGAATCGGTCACTTCTTACGTTCATGGTTCCATCCTCTCCGACTGGGTCCCACCACGTGGTGCGCGGGTGGCCAGCAAGAGCCGGGCAAGGCCGCTGCGGGTGGCAGCGACGGCGATGCGCAGGCCTGGTTCGACCGGCGCGTACGAGCGCGGTTCCCAGTCCCAGTCTGCTTCGCGACGGCCGACCGGCGGCTTGCGGATCGCCATGATGCGGGACTGGCCGCGTTCCTGGAGCTCGCCCAGCCGGCGGCCGACGGCAACGGAGTTCGGCTCGACCACCACCTCCGTGAGCAGCAGAACGCGACGACCGGCCGGTACGGTCGCCTGCGCGAGACGGTTCGAAACCGCGGCGGCCACGGCCGGTGCGACCAGCATCGACACCGACCGGCTGGTACCGATGTTCAGGCGGCGCTCCACCCGTTGGGCCAGGTCATGGTCGAACATGCGCATGGTGATCTTGGCGTCGGGGTTGAGCCCGCGAACCACCATCGCCGTTTCGAGATTGGTGATGTCGCCATCGGTGATAGCGAGCAGCGCCATACAACGGGAGGCTCCGGCGGACCGCAGGGTTTCCTCGGTACTGCCGTCGCCGATGATCACCGGAATACGCAACCGATGCGCTGTCTGTACGCCGGGAGCGTTCTCGTCCTTCTCGATACCGACCACGGCCACACCGCGTTCGGTCAGCAGTTCGAGCACGCGCGCGCCGACCGTACCCAGGCCGGACACGACCACGTGGTTGCGCGGTTTACCGCGAACCCCGCCGATGACCCGGCTCAACCGCGCGCCGATCAGCGAGTCGACCACGACCGCGGTCAGCAGCGCGACCAGCACGATGCCGATCAGTTGTACGCCGACCGCGACCACCTTGACCCAGGGATCAGCGTGGACGAACAGGTCGTCCTCGATACCGGCCGAGGTCACCGCGCCGAGCGCCAGGTACAACGCGTGCAGCCAGGTCACGTCCGGGCCGGTGTTCATCGCGATCGCCATCGTGCCGCCCAGCGCGACCGCGGCCATCACGGCCATGATCCAGCGCACCCGGCGATCGAAGACGTCGTCGCGAATGGCGATCATCAACCCGGCCCGGCGGACGTCCTTGGTGATGGATTGCCGCCTGGTGCTCGTACCCAGCACCACATCGGCGGTTGGGTCATCGCTCGAATCCGGCAGCAGGTCCGGCCGTGCGGACGAGGTCGTATCGGCGAGCACGGTCAGGTGCGGCGCTTTGATCCGTTCGGCCGGACCGGCGACCAACCGGCGACCGCCGAGGTCGGTCCAGATCAGCTCGTCTTCTTCCAGCGCGTCCGCGACGAAGGCGGGCGCGGCGAGGGACGGACCGGAGATGACAACACAATCCCCGAGCAGCGCGTGCAGCTGTTCCCCGATGCGGGGATTGACCATCTGCACGATGATCCGGAGTTTCGGATCCAGGTCGCGTGCGGTCAGGGCCGCATGCACGTTGCGAACGTCGTTGGTGTCGAGCAGAACCAGCGCGCGAGCCGCCGAACGGCCGCCGTCGGTCGCGCCGATGCCGGCCCGGACCAGCACGTTCTCGCTCAGGACCCGGACGCCGATCTCCTGGTCGGCCAGCTCGCCGATGCGCTCGAAATGACGTGAGTCGGGATTGACGATGGCGGTGACGCGTTCACCGGAGTCGACCAGTTCCGAGACGACCCGCAGCGTCGTACGGTCCGAACCACAGACGACGACGCTGCGGCCGTCGGAAGACGGCTGACGGCCCGCCGGAACGGGCCGCACAACCGAGTCAGAACCGGGCGGGTTCTCGGTACTCTCCCCATTCGGCGCGGAGGACGTCGCAAATCTCCCCCATCGTGGCCTCCGCACGCACCGCCTCCAGCATGGGCTCGATCATGTTGCCGGTCCCTCTGGATGCCTCGACCAGCGCCGACAGCGTACGCCGCACAGAGGCCTCATCGCGCTTTGCCTTGCGCGCCGCGAGCACACGGCACTGCTCCACCTCGACCTCGTGGCTGACCCGGAGAATCTCCAGCTGGCCCGAGACCGTGTCGGTGTGCGTGTTGACGCCGACGATCTTCTTCTCGCCCTTCTCCAGCTTCTGCTGGTACTCGAAGGCGGCGTCGGCGATCTCGGACATGAACCAGCCGTCCTCGATACCGCGCAGCAGGCCGCCGGTGATCGTGCCGTCGGGGCTCATGTCCTTGATCCGCTGGAAGATCTCCTCGGCCTCGGCCTCGATCTTGTCGGTCAGCGCCTCGACGTACCACGAACCGCCGAGCGGGTCCGCGACGTTGATGACGCCCATCTCCTCCATCAGCACCGCCTGGGTCCGCAGCGCGATCTCCGCCGACTCCTCGGTCGGCAGCGCCAGGGTCTCGTCGAGCGCGTTCGTGTGCAGCGAGTTCGTACCACCGAGGACCGCGGCGAGGGCCTCGATCGCCGTCCGCACCACGTTGTTGACCGGCTGCTGCGCGGTGAGCGAAACCCCCGCGGTCTGGGTGTGGAACCGCAGCCACTGCGCCTTCTCGGTCTTCGCGCCGTACACGTCGCGCAGCCAGCGAGCCCAAATCCGGCGACTGGCCCGGAACTTCGCGATCTCCTCGAAGAAGTCGAGATGACTGTCGAAGAAGAACGAAAGCCCCGGCGCGAACTTGTCGATGTCGAGACCACGCGACAGGCCGAGTTCGACGTACCCGAAGCCGTCGGCGAGCGTGTACGCGAGCTCCTGCGCGGCGGTCGAACCGGCCTCGCGGATGTGATAGCCCGACACGCTCAGCGGCTTGTACGCCGGAATGTTGTGCGCGCAGTACTCCATCAGGTCGCCGATCAGGCGCAGATGCGGCTCGGGCGGGAAGAGCCACTCCTTCTGCGCGATGTACTCCTTGAAGATGTCGGTCTGCAGCGTGCCGTTGAGCTTGGTGATGTCGGCACCCTGGCGCTCGGCCGCGACCAGATACATGCAGAACGCCGGTACGGCAGGGCCGGAGATCGTCATCGAGGTGGTGACGTCCTGCAGCGGAATGTCCTTGAACAGGCGATCCATGTCGATGGCCGAGTCGATCGCGACACCACAGTGCCCGACCTCGCCCAGCGACTTCGGATCATCGGAGTCGCGGCCCATCAACGTCGGCATGTCGAACGCGACGGACAGACCGCCACCGCCGGAGTTGAGGATCATCTTGTAGCGCTCGTTGGTGTCCTCGGCGTTACCGAATCCGGCGAACTGGCGGATCGTCCAGGTCCGGCCGCGATAGCCAGTCGCGTACAGACCACGGGTGAACGGGAACTCGCCCGGCCAGCCGATCCGCTCCATCCGCGGGTCGTCGTACCCCTCGGGTGGGCCGTAGACCGGCTCGACCTCGGTCCCGGACAAGGTGGTGAAATCGGCGATCCGGCGCTTGGAAGCGTCGTACCGCTGCTGCCACCGGCTCCGGCCGGCTGCGATGTCGTCGGCATGCATGTGTCAGACCTCCTGGCTGCTCGCTCCCAAACTACTAGGACGTCCTACTAATTCCCAGTCCTGATCCGATCGTTCGATCAGGAAAACGATGAACCTTCGAGCGGTCTCGAAACGATTGGCCTCTTCCGGCCCGGCCGATTGGCTGGTGCCGCGGCCGGAACGCCCGGCCCGCCCCCGCACCTGCACGCTGGAGGGAACCCTTGAAGAACTTCCGCACAACCCTCACCACGATGATCGCGATGGCCTCGGGGGCCGTCGCGCTGACCGCGGCCGCGCCCGCCAGCGCCGTCGTGCCAACAGAGCCGGCGCGGACGAGTGGTACGTCGGCCCCGGCCGCGGGTTGTTACGCCGCCGGCACCAGGTCGATCCCGATCGACGGGACCGGCTGGGTGACGCGCAACGTGTACTCCTGCCACGTCTACCGCAGTACCCAGTTGTGGCACATCTTCGGCGACGGTGGTTATGCCGATGAGAACAGCATTCTGAACGCCGGCCGCAACTGGTTCGTCTGCCAGATGAAGTCGGGTCTGCTCAACAACCCGCCGGTGGGCAGCGCCGTCAACAACCACTGGGTCTACACCCTTGGCGACCGAGGCGGGTGGGGCTGGTTCCCCGCGACGCACATCTCCAGCGGCGGCAACTGGAGCCCGATCCCCGGCGTGCCGAGCTGCCCGCCGGCCTTCTACCACCAGGGACCGGGCGGCCCGGCCTAGGTCAGTGCGGGCGGCTTCTGCTCCTCGGGGGTCCAGAAGCCGCCCGCGCGTCGGCCATGTGAAGACCCGCACGCTGCGGTCTTCTGAAGACCCGCACGCTGCGGTCTCCTGAAGAACCGGCACGCTTCGGTCTCCTGAAGAACCGGCACGCTTCGGTCTCCTGAGGACCCGCGCGCTTCGGTCTTCGAGGTCAGAAGTCGCCGGCGTTGTGGCGCAGGGGTTCGAGCACGGACCAGAGCATGCGCAACTGCTCGTCGGTCAGCCCGCTCAGCGCGAAGTCGGCTTTGACCAGGTCGGCCGTCGCCTTCTCCACCAGTTCCCGCCCGGCCGGGGTGATCTCGCACAGCACGGCACGACCGTCGTCGGGATGCGGCGCACGAGTCACCAGGCCGGCCGTTTCGAGGCGGCGCACGATCGAGGTCACCGAGGTCGGGTGGACCTGCAGCCGCTCGCCCATCTTGCCCAGCGGCAGCGAACCACGCCGCGAGAACGTCAGCAGCACCAGCGCCTCGAACCGGGCGAAGGTCAGTCCGTGCCCGCGCAGCAGGTCGTCCAGCTCACCGATCACGATCTGCTGGGCCCGCATCAGCGAGGTGACGGCACGCATCTGCTCGACCGCGCCCCAACGCCGCGCCCATTGCCGGGACGCCTCGTCGATCGGGTCGAACGGCAGCGCTTTCTTCCTCGCCATGGGCGCAGAGTACCGAAACTGTCGGAGGCCGCTGGCACACTCGGCGCATGCTGACGCCAGAGTTCTACCTGAGAACCCTTCGAGCCGACGCCGGCCGCCTGGCCGAGGTGGCGCGGATGGGCCTGAAACAGGAGGTTCCGTCCTGCCCAGGCTGGACGGTCGAAACGGTGGTCCGCCACACCGCGATGGTCTACCTGCACAAGGTCGAGGCCATCCGCCGCAACGCGCGGCCCGACCCGTGGCCACCGACGGACCTGGACGATCGCAACGCCCTCGAGCTGTACGACGACGCGACCGCGCGGCTCTTCGCCCAGCTCACCGAGTCGGGCCCATCGGCGCCGAGCTGGACCTGGTGGCCCGAGGACCAGACCAGCGGCTTCTGGTTCCGCCGGATGGCGCAGGAGACCGCCGTGCACCGCGTCGACGCCGAACTGGCGCACGACGTGCTCACGCCGATCGACTCGGAGCTGGCCCTCGACGGCATCGACGAGGTGCTGCGGTTGATGCTCGGCGGCGAGTGGGACGAGGGCGATACCAAGTATCCGGTGAACGCCACGATCCGCCTCACGTCCGACGGCCGCTCCTGGACCGTCGCCCTGTCCGGTACCGAGGTGACGGTGACGGGCGGCACAGAGGGTGAGGTGGTCGCCGAGATCTTCGGCGAGCCGGATGCGTTGCTGTTGTGGCTGTGGGGCCGCCGTGCGGACGACGCCGTCGAGGCGGCCGGTTCCGCCGATGTCGCCCGGCAGTTCCGCGCCCGCCTGAAGGAGGCCACTCAGTAGCGGCCCTGGATCAGTCGTCGGGGTGGGTGTCGGTCCAGTTGCCGCGGTCGCTGTTGAAGATCGACTTGCTGGTCGGCCGGCTCGAGTGCTGGTGGGTTGTCGCCACCGGCGCGGCCGTGATCTCGGTCGCCGGGTCCATGCCGATCGGACCGGTGCCGTCGTCATCGGAGTCCTCGTCGCTGACCACGACCGTGTCGACACTCGCGCTGGCCCGCAGACCGGTGCGCTGGATGACCCGCTGGATGGTGAGATCACGCTCGTCCGGCCGGCTGACGAAGCGGATCTCGCGGAAGCCCTGGTCCTGGGCCGCCGACTCGAAGATGAAGTGTCCGTAGCCCATGAACCGGCCGACCCAGGGCTTCTCCAGGGTGATGTCCAGAATTCGCGCGATCGGGGTGGTCGCCACTCGCTGGCTGAACACACCCCGGATCCGCATCACCCGCATGTTCGTGACCACGAACCGGTCCCGGTGCTCGGTCAGGAACCGCCAGAAAGCGTGTCCGAGCAAGAGCAGCACCAGGAAGAGCACGACTCCCGCCGCGTTCAGCGACAGCAGCAGCATGGTGATCAGCATGGCGGCCGCCAGCGCGACCTCCAGCATCGGCACCGTGAACACCACCCAGTGGTGACGAACCTCGTCGATCACCACCTCACCTTCGTCCGCGATCAGATGGCGCCTGACCTTCGGATCGAAGATTTTGAAGAGGCCTATCCCCGCCATGCGTGCTCCACCATCGTCAGCCCCGTACCAGGCCGTGCGGCCCTGAAAGTCAAGCTTAGGTCAGGTGGCTCAGTTGAACAGCGCCGTCAGAAAGGTGATAACGCTTCCAAACGCGTCCCCGACAGCCGAGAACGCACCGCCCACTGCGTCTGCGGCGTTCTCCGGCTGGGTGAACAGATAAAACGCCGCAAAGGCGATGACCAGCCAGATCAGCAGCTTCTTAGGCATGTCACCACTCCTCGTTCTCAGCCATTCGGTCGACTGTGTTGTATCACGGGTAGTCACTCATTGTCACTGACTGAACACAGCCCACCGCACAATGCCCACCAGCTACAAGTCCTATTCTGTAACGGATCGGGGGGCACGGCGTACCTCGGCGCGCCGCGTCCGCAGGAAGTGTCCCAGACCAACGGTCCTTACCGCTTGGTACCAGTCAGTAACCGTTGGTCAGCCGTCTCACAATGCGGCGATCAACTCGTCCGCGGCGGCGTACGGATCGGTGTCCCCGCCGGCCACCTTCGCAGCCAGCACGTCGAGCCGGGAATCCCCGTGCAGATGGGCGAAACGCGATCTCAGCGCGGTCATCGCGATGGCCTCGATCTCATCCCGCGCGCGGCTTCGGCGGCGCTGTTCGAGCACCCCGGTGGCCCGCATCAAGGCCAGCCGCTCGCCGATCTTCACGACCACCTCGTCGACACCCTCGTTGCGGCTGGCAACCGTCTTCAAGATCGGCGGAACCCAGGCATCCGACCCACGTTCGGCCAGCGCCAGCATGGCCCGCAGGTCCCGAGTGACGTTCTGCACACCGTCACGGTCCGCTTTGTTCACCACATAGATGTCGCCGACCTCTAGGATGCCCGCTTTCGCCGCCTGGATGCCGTCACCCATACCCGGCGCGAGCAGAATCAAGGTGGTGTCGGCCATGCCGGCCACCTCGACCTCGGACTGCCCCACGCCGACCGTCTCGACCAGTACGACGTCGAAGCCGGCCGCGTCGAGCACTCGCAGCGCCTGCGGCGTCGACCAGGCAAGACCACCCAAATGCCCCCGCGAGGCCATCGAACGGATGAAAACACCCGAGTCGGTCGCGTGGTCCTGCATCCGGACCCGGTCGCCCAGCAGGGCACCACCGGAGAACGGCGAGGACGGGTCCACCGCCAGCACGCCGACGCGCTGCCCGGTCGCCCGGTACGCCGAGACCAGCGCGGACGTGGAAGTCGACTTACCGACCCCTGGAGAGCCCGTGATGCCGACGATGTGCGCCTTGCCCGCATGCGGAGCGAGCGCCGCCATCACCTCACGCAACAGCGGCGACTCGTCCTCGACCAGGGAGATCAGCCGGGCGACCGCGCGGGCATCCCCGGCGCGGGCCCGCTCGACCAACTCCGGCACCGGTGCGGTGCGTCGTGCCATCAGCCCTCAATCCGCAAGCGGCGCATCAGTTCCCGACCCGCGATCAGCGCTTCGGCACGCGGACGATCAGCGCGTCGCCCTGGCCGCCACCACCGCACAGCGCGGCCGCGCCGGTGCCACCGCCACGACGCTGCAGCTCCAGCGCCAGGTGCAGCACGATCCGGGCACCCGACATACCGATCGGGTGGCCGAGCGCGATCGCACCACCGTTCACGTTCACCAGGTTGTCGTCGATGCCGAGTTCACGCGAACTGGCAATACCGACGGCCGCGAAGGCCTCGTTGATCTCGATCAGGTCCAGCGAGCCCGGTTCGATGCCCTCCTTCGCGCAGGCCTTCGCGATCGCGTTGGCCGGCTGGCTTTGCAGGGTCGAGTCCGGGCCGGCGACCGCGCCGTGCGCGCCGATCTCGGCCAGCCAGGTCAGGCCCAGCTCCTCGGCCTTGGCCTTGCTCATCACGACGACCGCGCAACCGCCGTCGGAGATCTGCGAGGCCGAACCCGCCGTGATCGTGCCGTCCTTGCTGAAGGCCGGACGGAGCTTGGCCAGCGTCTCGACCGTGGTGTCGCCGCGAACGCCTTCGTCGGTGTCGACGACGATCGGGTCACCCTTGCGCTGCGGCACCTCGACCGGAACCACCTCGTCGGCGAACACGCCGTTCTTCCACGCCTGGGCCGCGAGCTGGTGCGACCGGGCGGCGAACTGGTCCTGCTCTTCGCGGGTGAGCTTGAGGCCGTCGGTGTTGGCCGTCTCGGTCAGCGTGCCCATCGCCTGCTCGGTGAAGACGTCCCAGAGGCCGTCGTACGACATCGAGTCGACCAGGGCGGTGTCGCCGTACTTGAAGCCCTCGCGCGACTTCGGCAGCAGGTGCGGCGCGTTCGTCATCGACTCCATCCCGCCCGCCACGATCACGTCGTACTCACCGGCGCGGATCAGCTGGTCGGCCAGCGCGATCGCGTTGATACCGGACAGGCAGACCTTGTTGATGGTCAGCGCGGGCACCGTCATCGGAATGCCGCCCAAGGTGGCGGCCTGGCGGGCCGCGATCTGCCCGGCGCCGGCCTGCAGCACCTGGCCCATGATCACGTACTCCACCTGCTCGGGAGCGACCCCGGCCTTGGCCAGCGCGCCCTTGATCGCGAAGCCGCCGAGCTCACCGCCGGTGAAGCCCTTCAAGCCGCCGAGCAGCCGCCCGATCGGGGTGCGCGCACCGGCGACGATGACCGTGGAGTTCTCCGAATTCGACATGTCGCCACGATACCTGCGCCGTCACTGGTACAGGCCTGTCGATCAGGTCACACGGATGGTGTTGTGCCAGCCACACTTGATGGCTTCCCACCCGCGGGTGCGCGACCCTGGCGACATGCGAACGCAACTGCCGACCCAGCTCTTCGAGGCGATCGACCACGTGGGAATCGCCGTACCGGATCTCGACGAGGCCGTGCGGTTCTACGCGGATGCTTTCGGCATGAAGGTCACCCACGTTGAGGTCAATCCCGAACAAGGCGTGCGCGAGGCGATGCTGGCGATCGGCGACTCGGGTTCGTCGATCCAGCTGCTCGCGCCACTGTCCGACGAGTCCCCGATCGCGAAGTTCATCGATCGCAAAGGCCCGGGGATCCAGCAACTGGCCTACCGCGTCAACGACATCGAGGCGGTCTCGCAGGCGCTGCGCGATCGGGGCCTGGAGCTGCTGTACGACGAGCCGCGCAGAGGTACGTCGAACTCCCGGGTCAACTTCATCCACCCCCGCTCGGCCGGTGGCGTCCTGGTGGAACTGGTCGAACCAGCCTCGTCCTGACGCTTTCGGTAAGGCCCCACCGGGATAAGACCACTGTTATCGGTGGCCTGATTTCGTGACACGCCTCACGGTTACGCCCGATGGCCTTGCGAAGTGGGTCACAAGGCGATGCCATAGAGGTCTACTGGTCGGTAGATTCCGGCGAAATCGAACCGTGGCTCCAGGAGGAACGACGTGAAGCAGATCCTCGAAGCGATTCTCGCCGGCGATACCCCGGCGGAGGACTTCGGCCAACTCGACGTACCGGAGCACTACCGCGGCATCACCGTGCATGCCGACGACGTGACCATGTTCGAGGGCCTGCCGACCAAGGAGAAGGACCCGCGCAAGAGCCTGCACCTGGACGACGTACCGACGCCGGAACTCGGCCCGGGCGAGGCCCTGGTGGCGGTGATGGCCAGCGCGATCAACTACAACACCGTCTGGACCTCGATCTTCGAGCCGGTCTCGACGTTCTCCTTCCTCAAGCGGTACGGCAAGCTCTCCCCGCTCACCGCCCGGCACGACCTGCCGTACCACGTGGTCGGCTCGGACCTCGCCGGCGTCGTCCTGCGCACCGGGCCGGGCGTGAACGCGTGGAAGCCCGGCGACGAGGTGGTCGCGCACTGCCTGTCGGTCGAGCTGGAAAGCCCCGACGGGCACAACGACACGATGATGGACTCCGAGCAGCGGATCTGGGGTTTCGAGACGAACTTCGGCGGCCTCGCGGAGATCGCCCTGGTCAAGTCGAACCAGCTGATGCCCAAGCCGGCCCACCTCACCTGGGAAGAGGCCGCCAGCCCGGGTCTGGTGAACTCCACCGCCTACCGCCAGCTCGTCTCGGCCAACGGCGCCAACATGAAGCAGGGCGATGTCGTCCTGGTCTGGGGCGCCTCCGGTGGTCTCGGCTCGTACGCGACGCAGTTCGCCCTCAACGGCGGCGCGATTCCCGTCTGCGTGGTGTCCAGCCCGGAGAAGGCCGAGCTGTGCCGCGCGATGGGCGCCGAACTGATCATCGACCGCAACGCCGAGGGTTACCGGTTCTGGTCCGACGAGAACACCCAGGACCCGAAGGAGTGGAAGCGCCTCGGCGCCAAGATCCGCGAGCTGACCGGCGGCGACGACCCGGACATCGTCTTCGAACACCCGGGCCGGGAGACCTTCGGCGCTTCGACGTACGTCGCCCGTCGCGGCGGCACGATCGTCACCTGCGCGTCGACCTCGGGTTACATGCACGAGTACGACAACCGGTACCTGTGGATGAACCTCAAGCGCATCGTCGGCTCCCACTTCGCGAACTACCGCGAGGCCTGGGAGGCGAACCGCCTGATCGCCAAGGGCATGATCCACCCGACCCTCAGCCGCAGCTACACCCTCGAGGAAACCGGCCAGGCCGCGTACGACGTGCACCAGAACCGCCACCAGGGCAAGGTCGGGGTCCTCGCCCTGGCCCCCACCGAAGGCCTAGGCGTCCGCGATACCGAACTCCGCGAAAAGCACCTCACCCAGATCAACCGCTTCCGCGACCGCTGACGGTCTCCCCCTGCCCCTGGTACCGGCTGGTGCCAGGGGCAGCTCTTTGCGACGAGTGGACGCGTTTGCCGCTCGTCCGCGACGTGTCAGGCGCAGGCTGCCTAGCCGCGGCAAAACGCGTCCACTCGTCGCAAAGAGATGGTGGTGAGGGGTGGGGGCAACTACCTCTAGGGTGGTGGGGTCTTGCCCGCTAGCTGTTTCGAAGGGTCTTTGTGATGGCTGAAGAGTCGAGTTTGCCGTTCTTCGACCGTACGGCGTCCGCCGCCGGCACCTTTCCCGTGGGAAGACGCGGGTATGACAAGGATGCGGTTGATGAGGCCGTGCGCAGGCTGGAGGCCGAACTGGCCGAGGCCAAGGCGAAGGCCGAGGCACTCACGACCAGCCAGGCCCCGCTGCTCGCGCAGTTGGACGAGGCGAAGCGGCAGCTCGAGGCGACGGCCAATCCGACGTACGCCGGGCTGGGCGACCGCGCCGCGCAGATTCTGAGGCTCGCGCAGGACCAGGCGCAGGAGGCGCTCGAGGAGGCCAAGCGCGAGTCCGACGAGATGCGCGCGCAGGCCAAGAAGGAGGCCGAGGCGCTGCGTTCGACCGGTGAGCGCGAGGCCCAGGACGTCCGGACCGTGGCGCTGACCGAGATGGACAGCATGCGCCGTACGGCGGAGGGCGACGCGGCGGAGATCAAGCGTACGGCGGAGACCGAGGCCGACGAGATCCTCGCGGCCGCCCGGCGTAAGGCCGAGCAGCTCCGGCTCACCGCCGAGCAGCAGGCCAGCACGCTGAAGAACGGCGCCTTGCACGAGGCGGAGAAGATCCGTACCGCGATCCAGCGCGAGTCGGCCGCACTGCGGGCGCGGCTGGCCGACGAGCGCGAGCAGCAGGCCAAGGAACTCGCGGACAAGCACGCGCAGATCGCCGGCGACACCGAGAACCTGACCACCCAGATGCGCGAGGCCGCCGAGCAGTCCGAGCGCCGCGTGGCCGAGGCGACCGCGCAGGCCACGAAGATCCGCCAGCAGGCGGAGGAATCGGCCGAGCGTACGTTGACCCGGGCCCGCCGCGAGGCCGAGCAGCTGCTCACTTCGGCGCGTACGCGCGCGGAGGCCGAGTTGGCTGCCGCAGCCGAGGAAGCCGCCCGGACCAAGGTGATCAGCGCCCGGGAGACCGAGCGGCTGGCGAAACGTCGTGACGGGATTCTGGCTCAGATCGCCGGGTTGAACGATATCGCCACTAACATCGCCAGGCAGGCCGCCGAGCTGGACTCGGCAACCACCCAGGACACCAGTCCCAGTAGCCCGAAGGACTAAGACGTGACGCCTACCGGCGGCGACAACTCCAAGAACACCGAGCCGACGGCCGAGGTACTGGCCGCCGCCGAGCAGGCTCAGGAAGCGGCCGAAGAGGCGACTGCCGCGGCCGAGGAAGCCGAGGAGTCGGCCGAACTCGCCAAACGCCAGCAGCAACAGGCCACGGCGGTCGTGAGCGAACTGCTGATCGACGACAAGGACCCGGCCGACGGTATGGGCCGGCCCGGTCCCCCGCTGCACCGGTCGAACCCGTTCGTGTTCGGGTTCTTCGGCGCCCTCGGCGTACTGGTGGCTCTCGGGCTGTGGGGTGCGCTCGGCGCGGCCAAGTCGGTGCTGGTGCTGCTGGTGGTCTCGATGTTCCTGGCCGTCGGGCTCAACCCGCTGGTCGAGTGGTTCATGCGCCGCGGCCTGAAGCGTGGCGCGTCGGTCGGCGTGGTCTTCCTGCTGGTGGTGCTCGCGTTCACCGGCGTCGGCTGGGCGATCGTGCCGGTGGTGTCGGAGCAGATCAACGGCCTGGTCAAGAACGCGCCCGAGTGGCTCGACCTGCTGACCAAGTCGCAGACGCTCAAGGCCCTCAACGAGGAATACAAGTTCATCGAGAAGGCCAAGGAGTACGTGCAGGACCCGGCGCTGGCGCAACGCGCCTTCGGCGGCATTCTCGGCGTCGGCAAGGTGGTCGCGAACGCGCTGTTCTCCACCTTCACCATCCTGGTACTGACGCTGTACTTCCTCGCATCGCTGCCCACGGTCAAGCGCGCGGCGTACAGCCTGGTCCCGGCCACGCGCCGGCCGCGTGTCTCGATCCTCGGCGACGAGATCCTCAGCCGGGTCGGCGGTTACGTCAGCGGCCAGTTCCTGGTCGCGGTCACGGCCGGCTTCTTCGCGTTCGTCTTCCTGCAGATCGTCGGCCTTCGGGAGTACGCCGTCGCGCTGGCGATCGTGCTGATCTTCTGCGCGTTCATCCCGATGGTGGGCGGCCTGATCGGTACGGTCATCATCGCGCTGATCGGTTTCGCCTCCGGCCTCTGGGTCGGCGTGGCCTGCCTGGCGTACGGAATCATCTACCAGCAGGTCGAGAACTACGTCGTCGCACCCCGCGTCATGCGCCGAGCCGTCGACATCCCCGGCGCGGTGACCGTCATCGCGGCCCTGATGGGCGGCGCCCTGCTAGGCGTGGTCGGCGCCCTCCTGGCCATCCCCACCGCTGCCGCCGTCCTGCTCATCATCCGCGAAGTCTGGGTCCGCAAAGCCGACGCCAGCTAACGGTGCGGCGGTGGAGCGCACCGCCGCACCGCCGCACCGCCCCAGGCCTCCTCAACCGTCCATCCGCCTGGGCGTTCGCCCACCTGTGGCTCGATCCGTCCAGGCCAGCCTCCCCGCGACCGGGCCCCGGGCGCAGCTCGCCGGCTTGGCACCTTCGCTGCCTTGCGCCCAGCCCTTCTATCCACTCGCGAGTGGTCACCAGGGGTCGGCTGCCGACTTTTGGCGCGGCTACCTGGTTGGAACCGGGTAGCGGTCAAACAACTCGGCAGCGGTGGCGCCACAACTGGGTAGCCGCGCGATCGCGTCCGCCTGGGCGAAACGCGGCGACCATTGCGCGGGTCGACCTGCGAAACGGGGAGTCGACCCGTCAAGTTCGACACGTCGACCCCCGATCGAAGATGCCGACCCGCGAACTTCGAGCGCTTACCGGCAACGCGATACGGACACGCCTCACCCGAGCACCGATGCGCCCGGACCTCCGCGCGACCACGCGTTCAACTCTCGAGGAGGCGGGCACATCCGCCCGGCAGACCGGGCCTCGGCCATGCGGTCGTCCCCACTGCGTTCTCGTTGTCGGTGTTAGGCCAGGAACGGGGTGACGGTGGCGAGAAAGTCGTCGAGTCGTTCGGCGTGGACCCAGTGGCCGGCCTCGGGGATCTCGGCGAGCGTGGCGTTCGGGAAGTAGCCGGTGATCGCGTCATGGTGCTCGGGCTGGACGTAGTCGGACTTGCCGCCGTACACGAACAGCGTCGGTCCCTCGTAGCGGCCGGTCGTCTCGGGCCAACCGGAGATGTCCGGAATGGCCGCCTCGATCACCGGCAGGTTGGGACGCCAGCGGGCGCCTTCGTCGTCCAGCACCAGGTTCTGCAACAGGAATGCCCGAGTCGACGCGAGCGGCACCGCGTCGACCAGTTGCTCGTCGACCTCGGCGCGACGACGTACGGCGCTGAGGTCGGCTTCGCGCATGGCCTGGGCGTAGCCGACGAAGGCCGGCGGGTAGGTGACCGGGGATACGTCCACGACCACCAGACGCTCGACCAGGTCCGGCGTCTGCAAGGCGGTCAGCATGGCGGTTTTGCCGCCCATGGAGTGGCCGATCAGCGCGACCGGGCCGAGGCCGAGCGCGGTGATGGTTTCGGCGACGTCCGCCGCCATCTCGGTGTAACTCATCGTCGGCACGTGCCCGGAGGTGCCGTGGTTGCGCAGATCCATCGCGATCACCCGATGGCCGGTGGGACCGGCGGCAAGCCGGCGTGCGGCGGTCATCCAGTTGCGGCTGGAACCGAACAGGCCGTGCAGTACGACGACCGGGGTGCCCGTCTCGCCGTACACCGTGGTGGGGAGCTGCATCACAAACCCTTCATCGGCGACGTTGCCAGCAGGCCGTATGCCAGTGCCGGCGCTCGTCCATGGACTGGCCGCCGCCGAGCGCGCCGAGCAGGCTCGGGTTCTCCGGCCAGACCACCACGTGTGGAACGGCCGGCGCGATGGTCTGATCGCAGCCCGGGCAGCGATAGGCCTTACCCGCGGCCGAACCGCTCAGGCGGCGAACCATCCAGGAGCCGTCCGCCTTGTCCTCGCGCGTCTGATGCCCGCCCAGCAGCGGACGGTCACTGACCGGACGCGTCCACTTCGAGGGCTTGCGGCGATTTGGCATGGCACGTCGAGCCTACCGAGGCGACCCCGGCGTGTCGGGGCCGCCCCGGGCGGCTGAGCGCTTACCGGCTCACCACTGCCGGCTCAGCGCCTGCGGACTCAGCGCTGCGAGCTCAGCGCTTGCGAGCGGCGGCGTACGCGGCGGTGCCGATCAGCTCCATCGAGACCTGCAGCCGGTCGAAGCTGACGTTCTTGGCGATGGTGTCCTCCGGCGAGTGGTACGGCGGTTCCAGCAACGCGGGTGATGCCTCACCACGCCAGGAGAAGTTCGCCGCCGCGATGCCCACCTCCTGGAACGACTGGTGATCGCTGGCCCCGCGCTGGACCGGCCCGGTCAGCTGGGGGTCGTAACCGAGCCGCTGCGCGGACGCCCGGACCGCGTTGGTGGCGGCGTTGGCCAGACCGTCGAACGACAACAGCCAGTACGTGATGGCCGGGTCCCAGCTGGTCGCGACCATGTCGTTCTGGAAGACGGCCCGGTGGCGGGCGCGATCCGCGGCCGAGAGCGCGGCGACGTGCGCCCGGGAACCGATCAGCCCCTGCTCTTCCGAACCCCACAAGGCGAAGCGCAGCGTGCACTCGGTCGGCAACGAGGCGAGCACCCGCGCGACCTCGAGCGTCAGCACCGTGCCGGAGCCGTCGTCGTTGGCGCCGGGCGCTCCGATCACCGAGTCGTAGTGGCCGCACACCATCACGATCGGCGCATTGGCGGCGTCGTGACCGCGGGCGCGGCGTTCGCCGATGACGTTGTGCGAGGTCAGCCCACGATGCGCCGTGGTGGTGATGGCCAGCGGCAACGAAGTGACCACCTTGAGCGCCTCGCGCAGCCGTTGCTTCTGGATCTGCGCGACACCGATGACCGGGATCGGTACGGCGGTGAGGCCGCTGGGCGAGAACGCCTGCGCCCGGCGCGGGAACACCGCGTCCGTCGGCAGCAGCACCACGGCCACGGCACCACGGGCGACGGCGTCGGCCACGAAGGCAGGCCGGGCACCGAAGTTGTCATCCGCGAGTACGACCGCGCCGGTGACGTCCGCGGGCCAGACCGGCGCCGTGGCGAGGCCGACATCCACGGCCGGACCTGTGACGGTCACGTCGTGCGCCGCGCCCGGGGAGGCACCGGCCTGCCAGCAGATGTCGTCGGGCAGCATGCCCCGCGGATCACCGAGCTGGGCGGTGAACTTGTCCGCCACCGGGAACGGTTCGAGCCGGGTCCGGTAGCCGAAGCGGTCCAGCTGGCTTTCGAGGTAGTCGGCGGCGCGCTTCTCGCTCGCCGTACCGCCGATGCGCGGGCCGATCGTCTCCGACAGCATGCGCAGGTGCTTGTGCGCCCAATCGGCCGAGAGCGCCCGCACCACCTGGCGGTCGTACTTGTCGAGCTGGGGAGCGCGTACCGCGCCTGGGCGCAGGTCGTCCTCGGCCCAGGCGGGTAAGGCGGGAATCGCAGTGGCGGCGACCGTGCCTCCGACGGCGCCAAGCAGGGTACGACGGGTCAGATTGGCCATGGGCGGTACTCCTAGAGACGGGCGGCCCCGAGACCAGTCCGACCGTAGTCGAAGTCCCTGCCGCCCGCCTAGCCGTCAGCGCGTCCCGTCCGCAGCCCGCGAAGGCAATGCTCAGACCGAGGCCTTGTCGTGTGAGTGCTTGACCCGCTCGGCGCGTGCGATCGCCTTCGCGGCAACGGCGTTGGCCTTCTCCGCGGCGGCGATGGCCTTCTCGGCCCGCAGCTCGGCGCCGACCTCGTGCAGGTACAGCAGGGCCTCGGAGTAGGACCGGCCGACACTGACCGATCGGTACTGCAGGTTGATGCGCTCGCAGTAGGCCTTCACCATCGGCTGTGCGTAGCGCAGGTTGGCCCGCGGCATGTTCGGGAACAGGTGGTGCTCGATCTGGTAGTTCAGGCCGCCCATCATCCAGTCGGTGACTAGACCGCCGTCGACGTTGCGCGAGGTCAGCACCTGCTTCTCCAGGTGGCCCCAGCGCTCGGTGTCGGCCGGGTCGGGCATTTCCATGCCTTTGTGGTTCGGCGCGAAGACGCTGCCGAGGTGCAGGCCGAACAGCATGTGGTGAATGACGGCGAAGATCGCGGCCTTGCCCGGCGACATCACCAGCAGCAGTCCGGTGAAGTACAGCGCGTGGTGCGCGGCGATGAGACCAAGCTCACGACGGGCCGAGGCGGTCTTGCGGCGCTGCCAGAGGAAGAGAATGCCCGAGACCTTGAGGTTCAGGCCTTCCAGCGTCAGCAGCGGGAAGAACAGCCAGGCCTGGTTCCGCGACAGCCAGCCGTGCAGGCCGGTCCGGCCCTCCGCCTGGGTGAGCGTCCACACCATCACGCCCTCGCCGACGTCGGGGTCCTTGTCGGTGTGGTTCGGATTGGCGTGGTGCCGGTTGTGCTTGTCGTTCCACCAGCCGGCACTCATGCCGAGCAGCAGGTTGGCGTGCACGAGCTGGATCCAGTCGTGTACCCGGCGGGAGCTGCTGATCTGCTGGTGACCCGCGTCATGGCCGAAGAAGGCCGCGCGGGTGGTGAAGAGCGCGAAGGGGATCGCCAGGAAGAGCGTCCACCAGCTGTTACCGAGCACGGCGACGCCCGCGCCCACGGCAGCAAGGCAGATGACGTTGATGCCGATAGCGATGACGTAGGCCGCGGTGCGCCGTTCGAGCAGGCCGGCCTCTTTGACCTCACGCAAAAGGGGCGAGAAGTCACTGCGGCGGGTCTTGGGCGGGGCGTTCGTCAAGACAGACGGCTGTGCCATCAGGTCCTCGATTCGGAGCGGGTTTGAAGGCCTGGGCGTTCAGCCGCGGCCAGCGTACGTCATCATCCTGACCGCTTTCGGCACACAAAACAGTGGTGCTACTACCCGTATTAGGGGATCCAGACCGCCTTGGGGAAGTAGACCTGGCACCACTGTCAGTAGTGTGGGAGTCGAGCATGATGGATGCGCCGAGGCACTCCAGCGCGGCCATCGAACGGGAGAAGCTGATGTCAACCACCACGACCACGCCGGCGGGTATACCGCTGCTGGCCAGGCCTTTTGTGGCGCTCGGGCTGGCCGTGCTGGCCGAGATCGGCATCGCGTTTTTTGTCCTGCAGGTGGTTGCGACACCGCTGGTCATCGTCACGGTCGGTATTCCCCTGCTGCTGGTGGCCATTCCGGCCACCCGGTGGTATGCGAATCTGCACAGGTTCTTGATCGGCAAGCTGACCGGTGTGCACATCCCGCGGCCCTATCGCCAGGCGAGTCGCCCCGGCCCGCTGCGCTTCCTGCGCACCGCCGCGGCCGATCCGGCCACCTGGCGGGACTTGGCCTGGCTGCTGGTGAACGCCACCCTCGGCTTCGTGATGACGTTGCTGTCGGCTGTGTTGTTCCTCTCGATGATCTTCTACCTGATCTATCCGTTCCTGCTCGCCGTCACGCCGCCTGGCGTCTTCGACCGGCCGTTCGGTGGATTGGTCGAGCTGGATCACGCGGTCGAGGGCTTCTACATGTGGCCGGTCGCGGGAATCGCTTTCCTGCTCTGGTACAACTTCGGCCGGCCGCTGCTGACGGGATACGCCCAGCTGAGCAAGTCGCTGCTCGGGCCGACCAAGGCCGCCGAGCTCAACCTGCGCGTGCAGGAACTCGCCACCTCGCGGGCGGAGACCGTCGACACCCAGGCGGCCGAGCTGCGCCGGATCGAGCGGGACCTGCACGACGGCGCCCAGGCCCGGCTGGCCGCGCTCAGCATGACGCTCGGCCTCGCTGAGTCGATGGTGGGCCGCGATCCCAAACAAGCCCAGCAACTGCTCACCGAGGCCCGCGAATCGGCTGGTCACGCCCTGTCGGAGCTGCGCGATCTCGTTCGCGGCATACACCCGCCCGTGCTCGCGGATCGCGGCCTGGACGGCGCCGTGCGGGCGCTCGCACTGGCCTGCCCGATCAAGATCGACATCACCATCGACCTGCCGGGCCGGCCGCCCGCGCCGGTGGAGTCCGCGGCGTACTTCGCGATCGCCGAGGCCCTCGCGAACCTGGTCAAGTACTCGGCCGCGACGACCGCCTGGGTGCAGCTGAGCTACGCGGACGAGAAGCTGCACATCATGGTCGGCGATGACGGTATCGGCGGCGCCGAGATCCGCCCTGGCGGCGGTCTGTACGGAATTCAGCGCCGTCTGGCCGCCTTCGACGGTACGTTGACCCTGGTCAGCCCGACCGGCGGACCGACCACCGTGATCATGGAGTTGCCTTGCGAGTCGTCATCGCTGAAGATCACGCCCTCCTCCGGGACGGCCTGATCCGACTGCTGAACGCCCACGATTTTGATGTCGTGGAGGCCGTCGACAACGGGCCCCGGCTGGTACCGGCGCTGGTCGAGCACCGGCCGGACGTGGCCGTGGTCGACGTCCGGCTGCCACCCACCTTCACCGACGAGGGCCTGAAGGCCGCGATCGAGGCCCGGCGGCAGGTGCCCGGCCTGCCGATCCTGGTGCTCTCGCAGTACGTCGAACAGCTGTACGCCCGCGAGCTGCTCACGGGCGGCGGTGGCGCCGTCGGATACCTGCTGAAGGACCGCGTCTCGAACGTTGCCGAGTTCATCGATTCGGTCCGGCGTGTGGCCGCGGGCGGTACGGCGATGGACCCGGACGTGATCGGTCAGTTGCTGGCCCGCAACACCCGCGACGCGCCGATCCAGCGGCTCACGCCCCGCGAGGCGGAGGTGCTCGGCCTGATGGCGGAGGGCCGTTCCAACGCGGCCATCGCGAGCGCCTTGTTCGTCACCGAGAAGGCCGTCAGCAAGCACACCAACAGCATCTTCGCGAAGCTGGACCTGCCGCCATCCGAAGACGACAACCGCCGGGTGATGGCGGTTCTCACCTACCTGTCCTCACACTGAGCAGAGTCGTCCTTGGCGGCCGTCCTTGGCGGCCGGGTCAGACTGACAGACGGCTGAGGAACTGGCGGGTGCGGGCCTCGCGTGGGGCGTCGAGGACCTGCGCCGGCGGTCCGGACTCGAGCAGGCGGCCCGCGTCGAGGAAGCAGACCCGGTCCGCCACCTGCCGCGCGAAACCCATCTCGTGCGTGCAGATCAGCATCGTCATGCCCTCGTCCTTGAGCTCGCGCAACAGGTCGAGCACCTCGCCGACCAGTTCCGGATCGAGGGCCGAGGTGACCTCGTCCAGCAGCATCAGCGCGGGCGAGTTGACCAGCGCCCGGGCGATCGCGACGCGCTGCTGCTGACCTCCGCTCAGCTCGTCGGGTTTGGCGCTCGCCTTCTCCACCAGGCCGACGCGCTCCAGCATGGCCATACCGCGCTGACGCGCCTCGGCCGGCCGAACCCCGTGCACGCGGATCGGAGCCAGCGTGATGTTGTCGATCACGCTCAGGTGCGGGAACAGGTTGTACGCCTGGAACACCACGCCGATACCGGCCCGGACCCGATCGACGTTCACCCTCGGATCGGTGATGTCCTTTCCGTTCAACGTGATCACGCCGTCGTCGACGGTCTCCAGCAGGTTCACGCACCGCAGCAGCGTCGACTTGCCCGAGCCGGAGGCCCCGATCAGTACGACGCACTCCCCTGGTTCGACGTCCAGGCTGAACGACTCCAGCACGACGTTGGAACCGAACGACTTGCGCACGTCCCGTACGGACAACAGCGTCATACCAGGCCTCCCCCGGCGCCGTACCAGCCCTGCCGACGGGCCACCCAGTCGGTCAACCGGGTCAACGGAATGGTCATCGCGACGAACAACAGCCCGGCCACGACGTACGGCGTGAAGTTGAAGTCCTCGGCCGTTTCCAGCTGCGCCGCCCGGATCGCGTCGACCACTCCGAGTACGGCGATCAGGCCCGAGTCCTTCTGGAGCGAGACGAAGTCGTTCAGCAACGGCGGCAACACCCGGCGAACCGCTTGAGGTAGTACGACGAACCGCATCGTCTGCGGATAACTCAGTCCCAGGGACCGGGCCGCCGCGCGCTGCGACGGGTGGATCGACTCGATGCCGGCGCGAAAGACCTCAGCGACGTACGACGAGTAGGTCAGCACGAGCGCGGCACCACCGAGTACGACGGCCTGGTTCGGCATTCCCTTGAGCTGCAGGGCCGGAATACCGAAGCCCAGCAGGAAGATCACCAGCAGCAGCGGTAATCCCCGGAACACGTCGGTGTAGGCCGCCGCGAAGAACCGCAGCGGGAAGAAGATCGGCCCGCGCAGGGTGCGTAGTACGGCCAGCGTCAAGCCGAAGATCACGATCAGCACGGCGCACACCAGCATCACGCGGATGTTCAGCCAGAGGCCTTCGGCCACAACCGGCAGCGCCTCCCAGCCGCGATCCAGGTTGAAGAAGGTCTCCCGCACCCGCGGCCAGCCGGGCGTGGCCCCGATCCCGAACGCGAGCAGGCCCGCCAGCAGGATCGAGCTGGTCGCCGCGATCAGGGTGGAAAGGCGGGCCCGCGACCGTCGGTAGGCGATGCGCTCGCGCTGCAACTCCGACGGCTGCCAGCTGCTCGCCGGCATTCGCTGCGTGTCTGTTGGCCGCGGGTCTGTTGGCTGTCGGGCGGTCACTTCAGTTCCGGGGCACCGCCGGCGGACAGCCACTGCTGCTGCAGCTTCGCCAGGGTGCCGTCGGCGCGCAGCGCGTCAACCGCCTGCGAGACACAGGAGGTCAGCTTGGAGCCCTTCTCCAGTACGAAACCGAACTGCTCGATCTCGTCGATCGTCGGCGGGACCTGCCCGACGATTACGCCGTCGTCCAGCTGGGCGGCGGTCATGTAGAAGCCGGTCGGCAGGTCGACCACGATGCCGTCGATCTGCTTGTTCTTGAGCGCCTGCACGGCCAGGTCGTTGGTGTCGAAGACGGCCGGGTTCTGCTTGGGCTTGATGACCTCCTTGGCCACCGTGTAGCTGGTGGTGCCGACCTGCGCACCGAGCTTGGCGTCAGCCAGTTCGGCCACCGTCTTGGCGGCGGCGATCTTGCTGCCCTTGGTGGTGATCACTGTCTGGGTCACGTCGTAGTAGCCGCTGGAGAAGTCGACGGCCTTGCGCCGCTGCTCCGAGATCGACACCTGGTTCACGTCGATGTCGAACTGCTTCGGGCCCGGCGCGAAGGCGGTGTTGAACTGCACGGTCAGCCACTTCACCTCGGCCGGTTCGAAGCCGAGCTTCCTGGCGACCGCGTACGTCACGGCGGACTCGTAGCCCTTGCCGTTCGACGGATCGTCCGCGTTGAACCACGGCTCGTACGCGGGCTTGTCCGTGCCGACCGTGAACGTGCCGGGCGTCTTCAGCGCGAGCTTCTCCTTCGCGCAGTCCCCCGCGCCCGACGGTGCCGGCGTGCTGCCGGTCTCCTCCGGCGCGCAGGCCACAACGGCGAGCAGGACGGCAGCAAGGGCAACAGGCAGTTTCACGGCTGAACCTTTCGGGAACGTTTAGGCACCCGCAGCCTAAGCCTGGTCAGCTGTAGTCGCGGAAGCCGCGTCCCGTCTTCCGGCCGAGGTAACCCGCGGTGACCAGGTGTTCCAGCAGCGGCGCCGGCGCGAAACCGGGCTCACGGAACTCGAGGTACAAGGTGCGCTGGATGGCCAGGGACACGTCCAGCCCGACCACGTCGAGCAGTTCGAACGGGCCCATCGGCAACCGGCAACCCAGCTTCATCGCGGTGTCGATGTCGTCCACGCCGGCGTAGTGCGCCTCGAGCATGCGTACCGCGTCGTTCAGGTACGGGAACAGCAGCGCGTTCACGATGAAGCCGGCCCGGTCGCCGCAGCGTACCGGGTGCTTGCCAAGGGCAACGGCGAAGGCCGCCGCGGTGTCGGCCACCTCGGGCGACGTACTGACCGTGCTGACCACCTCGACCAGCTTCATCACCGGCGCGGGGTTGAAGAAGTGCAGGCCGACCACGTCCGCGGGGCGCTTGGTCGCCATCGCCAGATCGATCACCGGCAGGCTCGACGTCGTGGTCGCGAGTACCGCGCCGGGCTTGCAGATCTCGTCGAAGGTCTCGAACAGCGCCTGCTTGACGCTGAGCTCCTCCACCACGGCCTCGATCACCAGGTCCGCGGTCGCGAGATCGTCCAGTTTCGACGTACCGGTGATGCGGCCGAGCGCGGCGTCACGCTCCTCGGCGCTGAGCTTGCCGCGCTGTACGCCCTTCTCCAGCGAGCGCTCCAGGCCGGAACGGACCTTCGCCACCTTCTCGGTACCGCGCGCCACGTAGAGCACGTCGTACCCGGCCTTGGCGCAGACCTCGACGATGCCGACGGCCATCGTGCCGGACCCGATCACCGCGACCTGCTTGATGTCGCGCGTCTTGACCTGGTCACCGACGGCGGTCGGGGTCAGCTCGTCATCCACGACCACGGGCGAGTCGGCGGATTCGTAGGTGTAGAAGCCGCGACCGGTCTTCCGGCCGAGCAGGCCCGCGGTGACCATCTGCTTGATGATCGGCGACGGCGCGTGCAGCCGGTTGCGGCCCTGCTTGTACATCGTGTCGAGGATCTCGTACGCCGTGTCGAGACCGATCAGGTCCAGCAGCGCCAACGGGCCCATCGGGTAACCGCAGCCGAGGCGCATCGCCGCGTCCACGTCCTCGCGGGTGGCATAGCGGGACTCGACCATGGAGACGGCGTGGTTCAGGTAGCCGAACAGCAGGGCGTTCGCGATGAAGCCGGCCCGGTCGGCCGCGACCACCGGGCTCTTGCCGAGGCGGCGGGCCAGCTCGGACACGGCCTCGACCACGTCGGGCTCGGTCACGACGGTCTTGATGACCTCGACGAACTCCTGCACCGGCGCGGGGTTGAAGAAGTGCATGCCGACGACCCGGCGCGGGCGCTGGGTGGCGACGGAGATCTCGGTGACCGACAGGCTCGAGGTGTTGGTGGCGAGGATCGCGTCCTCGCGGACCACCTTGTCGAGCGCGGCGAAGATGTCGCGCTTCAGCTCGAGCTGCTCGACGACGGCCTCGATCACCAGATCGCAGTCGGCCAGCGCGTCCATCGAGGTGGCGAACGTGACCCGGTCGAACAGCGCCTGCTGCTCCTCAACGGCCAGCTTGCCGCGCTTCACCGCCCGGTCGGTCGAGTGCTCGATATGCCCCCGCCCACGCGCGACCGCCGCGTCATCACGCTCGACGCCGACCACGGTCACGCCGTTGCGCGCGAAAACCTCCGCGATTCCGGCGCCCATCGTGCCCAGCCCAACAACACCCACGGTCCTGATCTCACGAGCCATGCCTCGCAGTGTGCCAGTCCCGCGACTGGTCCGCCCATGAGCCACATCACCCCTGAGTGCCACCTCACACTCCGTACGGCCACTTCGGGGTGAATCCTTTTGCCGGGTAACGGCCTCTTATAGGGGTCCGGCATGCTGCCGGACGGAATCCGGAGGCTGTCATGATCGTCGGTATCGCTGTCACTGTCGGGCTACTGCTGCTGTGCGCCTGCAGCTTCGCCGTCCTGCGCAAACGAGGCCGGGCGCGTGGCTGAGCCTGGTTCGGCTTGGCCTGCCGCTGAGCTCGTCGCTGCCGCGCAGGGTGGTGACGTCGACTCGATCGCCGCGCTGGTGTCGGGCGCACATCCCAACGTACGGCGCTTCGCCCACTCCCTCTGCGCGACACCGGAGGATGCCGAGGACGCGGCCCAAGAGGCGTTGATCATCCTGTACCGCAAGATCGGCACCCTCCGGGCTTCCAGCGCCCTGGCGTCGTGGATGTTCCGCATAGTCCGCAACGAATGCCTGCGACGGGCCCGAACGGTCCTACGTCCTCACCCGACTCCAACCGCCGCCGCCAGCTCGGCCTGCTCGGCAGAGGACGAGGTGCTGCAGCGTCTCGAAGCGAGCAAAGTGGCGGCAGCGATCGCCGAACTACCGGCCGATCAGCGCCGCGTCCTGATCATGCGAGACGTCCAGGGCCTCAGCGGCCGGATGGTCGCCGACGCGCTAGGCCTCACCACCGCCGCCATGAAGTCCCGCCTGCACCGCGCCCGCGCGACAGTCCGGCAAACCCTGCAACTCGGAGCGGACCATGACTAACTTCGCCAGCACTTCCCTCCCCCGCCACCTCCTCCGCGGCCTCCTAGGCTTCGGAGCCCTAGTAGCCTCCTTCGCCCTAATCCCCACCTTCGGTCCCCTCAGCCTCGTACTCCTCCCCCTAGGCGCCCTAGCCCTCCGAGGCTGCCCTATGTGCTGGACCCTCGGCCTCCTGCAAACCCTCTCCGCCAACCGCCTCCACCGCACCTGCCAGGACGGCCAATGCCGCCTGACCACCCCACCGTCTACCGGCCAGATCGGTACCGCCCGGCAGCCGTGGGCCGCCCCGCCATCTGCCACCATTTACCGCGTCCACGAATGAACGCTCCAACCCCCTAGTGTCCTGAGTCGGAAGTTCGTGCTTCAGCTCCGGTGTCCAGGTGCGTGCATCGCAAGGCGGAGAAGCGGTCGCGATGCTCTAGCATCGTGGCCGTTTCTCCAACGCCGCGAGGTGCGTGCCTGGGCGCCGGAGCTGTGCACGAACTTCCGACTCAGGACACTAGAGCTCGACGGGCGGATCAGCAGATGAACATCCGAATCAACTCCGGCCTGGCCGCGGGGAGACGACACTCAGTCGGTCGCCGTCAAGACGGCAGTGTGCTGGCCGTTGGAGACAACAGATCCGGCGAATGCCGCGTTGAGCAGTGGGAGAACGTAGTTGCCGTAGCCGCAGGAAACGTCCACACCGCAAACAACACCGGACGCTCCCATACGGTCGGACTGCGCAGCGACGGCACCGTGTTGGCGACAGGGTGGAACAGCGACGGCCAATGCGAGGTAGCCACGTGGCGTGACGTCACCACAGTCGCAGCGGGCTGGCGCCGTACGCTCGGAATCCGCGCGGACGGCACCGTCATCGCCACCGGGCGAGCATCCGAAGGCCAGTGCGCTGCGGAGTCCTGGCGAGACATCGTCGCTATCTCGTGCGGCGACTGGCATTCGGTCGGAGTCAGCGCGGACGGCACGGCATCGGCGGTCGGCAACAACCGCCGGGGACAATGCGACGTCGGCAACTGGAACGATGTCATCGCCGTCGCCGCCGGGTACCTGCACACACTCGCCCTTCGAGCCGACGGCCGAGTCCTTGCCACCGGAGACCGGTCCAACGGATCCTGCGACGTCAACGACTGGGAACACGTGGTGTCGCTGGCTGCCGGCAGCTATCACAGCGTTGGAGTCACCGCAGCAGGAAGAGTTCTTGCGATCGGAGACAACAGCCACGGACAGTGCGACGTCGACACCTGGACCGACATCGTGGCCGTGGCGGCCGGCTCCACTCACACCCTTGGCCTCCGCGCCGACGGCACTGTCATCAGCACCGGAAACAACACCGATGGCCAGTGCAACGTCAGCAACTGGTCAGAAGTACGCCCCGAGGCCCACCCAGCACCACCTGTGCAGTCGGGTTCGGGCATCCGTGCAGCCGACTTCGAACATTGACCGGCTCCGTCTCGACGCAGAGCCCGCCCTCGCAGTCGAGCACGACTCCAGAGACGGCTTGAGCGTCACGGCTGGGTCGTTTCGTCTACTTGGAGGGGGTGGGCTAGCCAGGCGGTGACTTGGGGGTGGCCGGTGGTCTGGAGGGCGGCGGCTATTGCTGGGGGTTTGAGGTTGGCGGCGACTAGTTGGTCCGTGGGGAGCCAGACGGCTCTGTAGGTGCCGTGGGGCGAGTCGGGCGGGTGGTTCATCTCTTCGCCGTCGCCGGTGCCGAAGACGCCTGAGACCAGTTCGGCGGCGTAGTAGTGCTGCAGACCGTCGCGGGCAATTACCTCGGCTATACGGCCTACAAGCCGTACTTCGACGCCTAGTTCCTCCCGAGCCTCCCGTACGGCGGCCTGCGCAGAGGTCTCGCCTGGATCGAGCCGGCCGCCGGGCAGTACGTGGTAGCGCAGGCCGTCACGGATGCGCTCGATCGCGGCGACGCCCTGATCCGACAACAGCAACACCCCGGCCCGGACCGGGGTACGGGCCGGGTGGACGTGGAGCCAGCCGGCGCCGTCGTGTTCGAACTCGGCGGGCGCGGGGATGCCGAGGAAGCTGTTGGCCAGCAGTACGACGGTTTCGCCGCGGTGGAGGTCGGCGACCAAGTCCGGATCGAAACCCGCACCGAGATCCGCGCCGACGTCCGCACCGGGATCCGCCGCGTAGACCCGCGCGATCCTGCGCTCGGCCGGCGGGATCGAACCCGGGCTGAGCACGAGCAACGTCGTCGGGCAATGCAGGCTCATCCCGGCACCCTCTCACCGCCGTACGGCACGGCGGTAGGTGGTGGGGTGGACGGGTGGACTACGGTCTTCGTCGTGCGCTTGGTGATTGCTCGTTGTTCTGTGGACTACTCCGGCCGGCTGACCGCCCATCTTCCGATGGCGCCCCGGCTTTTGATGGTGAAGGCGGACGGGTCCGTGCTGATCCACGCCGACGGTGGCTCGTACAAGCCGCTGAACTGGATGTCGCCGCCTTGCACGCTCTCCGAGGAGGAGGGCCAGTGGAAGGTGGTGAACAAGGCCGGCGAGGAACTGCGCATCACCATCGAAGAGGTGATCAGCGACTCGGCGTACGAACTGGGACTGGACCCCGGCCTGATCAAGGACGGCGTCGAGGCCCATCTGCAGGAGCTGCTCGCCGAGCACGTGACCACCTTCGGCGAGGGGTTCACCCTGGTGCGGCGGGAGTACCCGACGGCGATCGGGCCGGTGGATCTGCTCTGCCGCGACGCCGACGGCAAGCACGTGGCGGTCGAGATCAAGCGGCGCGGCGAGATCGATGGTGTCGAGCAGCTGACGAGGTACGTCGAGCTGCTGAACCGCGACCCGCTGCTGGCGCCGGTGCGCGGGATCTTCGCGGCCCAGCTGATCAAGCCGCAGGCCCAGTTCCTCGCGGCGGACCGCGGGCTGGAGTGCGTCACGGTCGACTACGACCTGCTGCGCGGCATGGAGTCAGACGTTCTCCGGCTGTTCTGAGTCACTTCACCTGGTCGAACTGGACGTAACGACCCGCTTGCTCTATGCAAGGCCGCAGATTTGCCCGAAATCGGGCAGATTGTTGCCGAATCGGCCGGATTCCCTGCACAGTGGGGCCCGTGAGTGAAGGGGTGCTGGTTCCTGCCGACGACCTCGTCGAGCAGGTCAGCCGCACCACCGGGCTGTCGCCGGACGACGCGCGCCGCGTAGTCGCCGACGTACTGGCCTACTTCACCGAGACCACCGAGGACTACGTCCGGCGCCGCCATGCCGAGTTGCAGGTGTACGGCGTGCGCAACGACGAGATCTTCGCCCGGGTCGCCGCGGAGCTTCGGCAGTGGCCGGTTCGCTCCCCCGAGCTTTCCGCTCGGCAGTTGCGACGCATCGTCTACGGCTGAGTTCAGCCAGCAGAGGGGAATACGTATGTGCGGAATCGTGGGGTATGTCGGCACCAAGCCGGCCGCGCCGATCCTGGTGGACGGCCTGGCCCGGCTGGAGTACCGCGGCTATGACTCGGCCGGTATCGCCATCGTCGGCAGCAGCGAGATCAAGGTGCACAAGGACGCGGGCCGGGTGCGCGAGCTGGAGGCCTCGCTGCCCAAGCGCTTCGGCGGCAAGATCGGTATCGGTCACACCCGCTGGGCCACGCACGGCGGCCCGACCAAGGACAACGCCCACCCGCACGCCAGCGAGGACGAGACCATCGCGGTGGTGCACAACGGCATCATCGACAACGCGGCCTTCCTGCGCGCCTCGCTCGAGGAGGCCGGCGTCAAGCTGCGCTCCGAGACCGACACCGAGGTGCTGGCTCACCTGATCTGCCAGGCCGAGGGCGACACGCTCGAGGCGAAGGTGCTGCAGGCGCTGACCCGGATCGACGGTACCTACGGCATCGCGGTGATCGACCTGGCCCACCCGGACCGGATCGTGGTCGCGCGTAACGGCAGCCCGATCATTCTCGGTATCGGCGACGGCGAGATGCACATCGCCAGCGACGCCTCCGCGCTGGTCCGCTACACCCGCCAGGTCGTGCACCTGGACGACGGCGAGCTGGCCACCGTACGCGCGGACGGCTACCGCACCTTCACGAGCGACTCCCGTGCCACCACGAAGTCGGCCGAGACCGTCGAGTGGTCCGACGAGGACTACCAGCGCGGCGAGCACGAGCACTTCATGGTCAAGGAGATCCACGAGCAGCCCGAGTCGGTGCAGCGAGTGCTGCGCGGCCGGCTGGACGAGCGCTTCCACACCGTGCACCTGGGCGGCCTGAACATGGATGCCCGCGAGGCGCGCGAGATCCGCCGGGTCAAGATCCTCGGCTGCGGCTCGGCGTACTACGCGGGCCAGCTCGGCGCGCAGTTCATCGAAGAGGTGGCCCGCATCCCCGCCGATGCCGAGCCCGCCTCGGAGTTCCGCTACCGCAATCCGGTGGTCGAGCGCGACACCCTGTACGTCGCGGTGAGCCAGTCGGGCGAGACCCTGGACACGCTGGTGGCCGTCCAGGAGCTCAAGCGCAAGGGTGGCCGGGTGATCGGTTTGGTCAACGCCGTGGGTTCGAGCATCGCCCGCGAGGTCGACGGTGGTGTTTACCTGCACGCCGGTCCGGAGGTGTCGGTCGCGTCCACCAAGGCGCTCACCAACATGGCCGTGGCGTTCGCGATGCTGGGCATCCACCTCGGCCGGATCCGGGACGTGTCCCCCGCCGACGGGCGCCGCCTGATCGAGGGCCTGAAGAAACTGCCCGCGCAGATCGAGGCCATCGTCGCTCAGGAGACCGAGCTGGCCGAGATCGCCGGCCGGCTGTCCAAGGCCGAGAGCCTGTTCTTCGTCGGCCGTACCCGGGGTTACCCGGTCGCCCGCGAAGGCGCGCAGAAGCTGAAGGAGATCTCGTACCGGCACGCGGAGGCCTACCAGACCTCCGAGCTGAAGCACGGTCCGCTGGCGCTCATCTCGCCCGAGGTGCCGACCGTGGCGATCGTGCCGGATGACGAGCTGCTCGACCGCAACATCGGCGCCCTGCACGAGATCGCGGCCCGCTCCGGCCCGCTGTACGTCGTCACCCACCCGGGCGTCGAGGTTCCGGACGGCGCCGCCGCGGTCATCACCGTGCCGAAGAACGAGCCCGAGCTGGACCCGATCCTGCTGACGATCCCGCTGCAGCTGCTCGCGTACCACGCGTCAGTCGCGCTCGGCCACGACGTGGACAAGCCGCGCAACCTGGCGAAGTCCGTCACCGTCGAGTAGTACTTCCGGACACCAGCGCAGCCGGTTTCGGCTGCGCTGGTGTTCGCTTTCGTTGCGGCGGGTAACAATGGGCGCATGCGGATCATCGTGGTGGGCGCGGGCGTCATCGGTTTGACGGCCGCGGTCCGGCTGGCCGAAAGCGGGCACGAGGTCGCCGTACTGGCGCGGGATCTTCCGCTCGAGACGACCTCCGCTGTCGCCGCCGCGCTTTGGTACCCGTACCTGGCCGCGCCGCAGGACCTCGTCGCCCGCTGGTCGCGTGCGTCGTACCAGCAGTTCGTGGCGCTGGCCGAGACCGAGCCGTCGGTCCGGCTCCGGCACGGCCGCGAGTTGCTCGTCGAACCACGAACCAATCCCTGGTGGATCAAGGACGTGCCCGATGTCGAACGCGTCGGCAGTCTGCCCGAGGGCTTCCGCGACGGGTGGTCCTTCACCACGCCGGTGATCGAGATGCCGCTCTACCTGGCCTACCTGAGCAAGCGCCTCGACGCCGCCGGCGGCACGATCAGCCGCGCGGCGCTGCCCGGCCTGCCCACCCACGCCGAGGTGGTCGTCAACTGCGCGGGCCTCGGCGCACGGCTGACCGCCAACGATCAGACCGTGACGCCGGTGCGCGGGCAAACCCTTACTGTCGCCCAGACCGGCCTGAGCGAGTGGCTGATCGCCAACCACTCCCCCAGCGAACTGGTCTACGTCGTACCGCGTTCACAAGACGTTGTCATCGGCGGTACGTCGGAGCCGGGCGACTGGACCATGGCCCCGGACGAAACCGTCGCCAAGGCCATGCTGGAACGGGCGATCGAGCTGGTCCCGGCGCTGCGCAAGGCGGAAGTGCTTCGCCACAAGGTGGGCCTTCGCCCTGCACGGCCGTCCATCCGCTGCGACAGCGAGCTGATCGGCTCCCAGCAGGTCATTCACTGCTACGGCCACGGCGGCGCGGGCGTCACCGTCTCGTGGGGCTGTGCCGACGAGGTCGTCGCCCTCATCAACAACGGCTGATCAGTTCAGCCCGCGGAGGTGCTTCGCGATGTCGGCGGGGGCTTCTTCGGCCATGAAGTGCCCGTAGCCGACCGTGCTGTGGCGTAGCTCCGGCGCCCAGGCACCCCACCGCGCCGCCGCGTCGAAACCGAGCGCCGCGCCCCAATCCTGCTGCAACACCGTGACCGGCATCCGCAGCTTGTTGCCCTCGGCAAGATCCAGCTGATCGTGGTCGACGTCGATCCCCGCGGACGCGCGGTAGTCGGCAACGATCGACGGTACGGCGTTTCGGCAGGCCTCCAGGTAGGCGGCGCGCACGTCGGCCGGGATCGCCTGCGGGTCGTTCGTCCAGATGTCGAGGAAGTGCCCGAAGAACTCGTCCGGCGTCGCGGCGATCATACGCTCAGGCAGTTCCGGCGGCTGGGCCATCAGGTACAGGTGGAACCCGATCGCCGCGGTAGTGCCGTGCATGACGTTCCACATGTCGAGCGTCGGCAGTACGTCGAGACAGGCCAGCCCGGTGATCGCCTCGGGATGATCGAGGCCGGCCCGGAAGGCGACGAGCGCTCCCCGGTCATGCCCGGCCAGGGCGAACCGCTCGTGGCCCAGCAGCCGGGCCAGTTCGACGATGTCCGCGGCCATGGTGCGTTTGGAATAGGTGCTGCCATCGGTCTCCGCAGGCTTGTCGCTGTCGCCATAGCCGCGCAGATCCGGGCAGAGGACGGTGTGATCGGCGGCGAGGTCGGCCGCGACGTGCCGCCACATCAGGTGGGTCTGCGGAAAACCGTGCAGCAGCACGATCGGGCTACCGCTGCCACCGATCGCCACGTTGAGCGAAACCCCGTCGGCGACGGGCACCCGGCGATACTCGAAGCCGGGAATTGTTGCGGTCATTGGTGCACATCCTTCGGTCGAAATTGCGATAACCGCAGCCTGCCGGGCGCGGATGAGCATTCGATGAGCGATAGCGTGGCGCCACTATGGGCGTGCAGGTCGGGTTCGGGGTGCTGGGGCCGGTGACGGCCTGGGACGAGGCGGGTGCACCCATCGCGCTCAAGGGCCCGCGCCATCGCGCCGTACTGGCTCGGCTGATCGTGGCCCGCGGTCGCGTCGTACCGATCGGGCTGCTGGTCGACGACCTCTGGCTGGATCCGCCCGCGGGGGCGGTTAGCGCCGTGCGCACGTTCGTGGCCGCGCTGCGCCGCGCGATCGAACCCGATCGTCCAGCGCGTACGCCGCCCAGGCTGCTGGTTACCGAAGGCCCTGGTTATGCCTTGAGAGTCGAGCCGGACGCCGTGGACGCCTGGCGGTTCGAGCGGGCTGTGGCGAATTCGGCGGCGACGGCGGCTGACTTGGAAGAGGCGCTGGCGCTTTGGCGTGGACCTGCCTATGCCGAGTTCACCGACGAGACCTGGGCCCATGCGGAGCGGTCGCGCCTGGCGGAGTTGCGGTTGCACGCCGTCGAACGCCTGGCCGAGGCCCGGTTGTCGACGGTCTCCGCGGCAGCCGCGATACCGGATCTGGACGCTCATGTGACCGAACATCCGTGGCGGGAGGACGGTTGGCGTCTGCTCGCCCTCGCGTTGTACCAGGCGGGGCGCCAAGGTGATGCCCTTGCAGTTCTGCGACGGGCCCGGACCTTGCTGGTCGAGCAGCTGGGCGTTGACCCTGGCCCTGCGTTGAGGCGGGTGGAGGCGGACATCCTCAACCACGCTCCTGGGCTCGACCCGACGCCGGCGGCTGACCGGGTTTGGGCCGACGCGACCGCGGCGTACGACCGCACGGTGGCCTCTAGCGCTCGGGCCCGGCTGGAGTCGACTGTGGGCTTACTACGCAATCTGGCGGTGACAGGCGGCGGTGGTCTCCAGGCGGCTCGGCAGCATCGTCTAGCGGCTATTACTGCCGCGGAAGAGCTTGGCGATCCAGAGCTGACTGCGCGGATCATTGGGGCGTATGACGTTCCGGCCATCTGGACTCGCTCGGACGACGAAGAGCATGCAAGGCAGGTTGTAGCCACCGCTGAGCGCACGTTGCGGCTCTTGCCGCAGGAAGGTCATGAGGCGGCTAGAGCTCGCTTGCTGGCCACAATCGCCCTTGAGTCTCGGGGGACGACGCTGCAGCGTGAACCATCGTTGCAGCGGGGACCTGAGGCGGCGCGGCAGGCCGAGGAGATCGCTCGGCGGCTGGATGATCCGGCTCTGCTGTGTTTCGCGCTCAATGGCGTGTTCATGCAGAGCTTCCAGCGTGCAGGCCTCGCTGCGCGCCGAGACGAGATCGGCGCGGAACTGATCTCTCTGGCGACCAAGTACGGCCTAGTCGGCTCGGCCGTGCTTGGTCATCTCGTTCGGCTTCAGGCACTTAGTGCGCTCGGGAACTTCACAGAAGCCGACAAGCAGGCAGAAGCCGCAGACGACCTTGCAGAGCGGCACGAGCTCCCCCTGGTTGGAGTATTCACCCAGTGGTACCGGGCTTTGCGACTAGCAGCGACGGGCAACGCGCCGGTGGACGAGGTAGAGACGGCCTACCGCGCTGCGGCACAAAGACTGGACGGCGCCGGGATGCCCGGGCTTGAGCGGGGCCTACTACCGCTTGCCCTGCTGTGCTTGCGCTTGCAGTACGACCTGCCTATCCCGACCGACGAGGACTGGGGGCCTTACGAGCCTTGGGTCAGGCCGCTGGTACTACTGGCCGAGGGCCGCCGCGAAGAGGCATCGGCCGCGTTGCGAGCGGTTCCCGAACCACCTCGCGATCTGCTGCTGGAGGCCTCGTGGTGTCTGATCGCCCGCGCCGCCGCGGACTTAAGCGATCAAGCCGTGCTGGCGCGCGCCCGGGCTGTACTCGATCCTGCGGCTGGCGAGCTCGCCGGAGCTGCCAGCGGGCTACTAACGCTTGGGCCGGTCGCACGCTACCTAGACGGCTAGAACTTGGCAGAGCAGGTCCAGAGCGCCGGAGTACGCGTGGTCGGGTGGAGTGCCGTAACCGACAACCAGGGCCTGACGCTCACCTCGTCCCGGTGTGAACCGGTAGCGGTCGAGCGAGGCCACCGCCAGGCCCTGACGAGCCGCCCGGTCGACCATGTCCTGGGCATCACCTTGCACGTCTAGCAATACGTGCAGGCCCGCCGAGATGCCTGCGACGGTTACACCCGGCGCGCGTACTTCAAGGAGCTCAACCAGGCGATCCCGCCTGCGCCGGTAGTGCAGCCGGCAACGGCGTACGTGCCGGTCATAGTGGGCCGAGGTGATGAACTCGGCCAAGATCAACTGGTCGAGCGTGGCGGTTAGGAGATCCGCCGTGCGCTTAGCCGCCAGTACGGGCTCTAGCAGCCGTTGCGGAACTACCATCCACGCGAGGCGTAGACCCGGCGCGAGGCTCTTGCTCGACGTACCGACGTAGGCCACGCGTTCAGGGGCTAGGGCTTGCAAGGCGCCGACGGGCTGGCGGTCGTACCGGAACTCCCCGTCGTAGTCGTCCTCGATCAAAAGGCTTCCCGTCTCGCGGGCCCACTCCACCGCCGCAGTACGACGTTCAGGCGCTAGTGGTACGCCGAGAGGCATCTGGTGGGCCGGGGTCATCAGAGCCGCCTGGCCCGTGAGTAGATCCGTCCGCGCGCCTAGGTGGTCCACCGGCACGGGAACCACCTCAAGCCCTCGAGACCGGGCCACGTCCCAGTGCAGGTCATACCCGTACTCCTCGACGGATAGCGTCCGAGCGCCATCGGCGTACAGCACCTCACTCAACAACGAGAGGGCTTGCACGTAGCCGGAGACGATCACGATCCGTTCGGGATCAGCCCGTACGCCGCGGGCTCGGGCGAGGTAGTCGGCCAGCGCCCGGCGCAGCTCGATCCGCCCGCGCGGATCGCTGTAACCGAAGGCCTCGTGCGGTGCAGCGGTCAGGGCCTTCCGCGCGGCGGCGAGCCATTCGGTCCGTGGGAAGGTGGAAACGTCGGGACTACCCGGCGCCAGGTCGTACCGGTAGACCCGTTGCTCAGGCTGCTTCACGGGCGTCGCGGCGAGTGGCGCCTCACGATGGGCCACCTCGGTCCCCGAGCCCTGCCGGGCCACCAGCCATCCTTCGGCCACGAGTTGGCCGTACGCGTCCGCGACGGTGTTTCGGGCGATCCCGAGGTCCTTCGCGAGCGAACGTGACGACGGCAGACGCGTCCCCGGGAGCAACCGCCCGGAGCGGATCGAGTCGTGCAGCGCCTCGACCAGGTCCGCGCGGCCACGACCACCGGCCAGGTCGAGATGCAGGTCGGCTCCGACGGAATTGGCCCGCGCATCTTCCATGAAAGTGGACCATACACCTGGGCTACTTCGGTTCTACCGTTGTTGATGTGACCACTTCTTCGAATCGGCGAGTCAAGACCGCCAAACTCACCCCCGAGTTCTACCAAGCCATGATCAAGCTCGACGCCGTATCGGCGACCGGCCTCGACGAGGGCCTCGCGCACCTCGTACGAGTCCGGGCCTCGCAGATCAACGGATGCTCCTACTGCGTCGACATGCACAGCCTCGACGCCGTACACCTGAACGAGAACCCGCAGCGGCTCTACCTGCTGCCTGTCTGGCGCGAGGCCCGGAACCTTTTCAGCGAGCGGGAGCAGGCCGCGCTCGAACTCACCGAAGCGATGACCGTGCTCAGCGTCGGCCACGTCTCCGACGAGGTTTACGAGATCGCGGCCAAGGCGTTCGAGGACCAGGAGCTCGCCCAGCTCATCGCGCTGATCACGACGATCAACGCCTGGAACCGGATCGGCGTCTCGAACCGGCTCGAGCCCGGCCACTACACGCCGAGCTGATGAGCGAACTGTCGCAGCGGTTCCGGGCCCTCCACCATGGGCCCGGACCGCTGATCCTGCCGAACGTCTGGGACGCCGTCAGCGCCCGCGCCGTCGCGGAGGCCGGCTATCCCGCCATCGCGACCAGCAGCGCGGCGATGGCCCGGGCGAACGGATACGACGACGGCGAGCAGACCCCGCCCGTGGAGATGTTCGCGGCGATCGCCCGGATCGCCCGCGTGGTTGACCTCCCGGTCACAGCGGACATCGAGGCAGGCTACGGACTCGCCCCGGCCGAGCTGGCCGAACGCCTCCTCGAAGCCGGGGCGGTCGGGTGCAACCTGGAGGACTCCCGGCCCGCGACGGGCGAACTGGTCGACCCCGAACAGCAGGCGGCGTACCTGGCGGATGTTCGCGCGGCGGCCGGTGCCGATCTGGTGATCAATGGCCGTGTCGACATATTCATTGCCGGGAGCAATGACGTGGAAGCGGCCATCGCCCGTGGCCGCCTCTACCGCCGCGCGGGCGTGGACTGCGTCTACCCGATCGCGGCACCAGTGGACACGATTCCCCTGCTGGTGAAGGGAATCGGCGGCCCGGTCAATGCGCACGCCCGTGCGAACGGGCCTACCGCCGCCGAGTTGGCCGCCCTCGGCGCGCAACGCATCTCCTTCGGAGCGTCACTACACCACGAGATGACCAACGCCTTCCGGACCTTGCTCGCCAACCTTCAGTAAGCGGTTCGCGCGAAAGCCCGGACCGGGAAGGTCCCGAGGCCTTCCACGAGCGGTGCCGCCGCGGTGAAGGTGGCACCGCTCACCGGCACGGCGCCGAGGTTGGTGAGGTGCTCCACGATCGCGATATCCGCACCGAGCAGCAGGCTGTGCGCGGGCCTGGTCCCGTCGGTCATGTCGTCGATATTGGCCGCGTCGATTCCGACCAGCACCGCGCCGTTCCGAATCAGCCACTCGGCGCCATCCTCGGTGAGGAAATGCGCGTTCTCAACGTACGCGGGCGTCCCGAACCGGGCGTCGTCCCCCGTCTGCAGCAGGACCGCCTTGCCCTGTACGTCGTACGTCGCGAGCGCGGCGGCGTCGATCCCCAGCTTCGCGCTGTCGTCGAGGCGAACCACTACCGCGGGGACGTCCACGGTCCGTTCGAGCTGGAAGCCGGTGAGGTCGTGGCCGTCGGGATAGCGGTGATACGGGCTGTCCATGTAGGTGCCGGTGTTCGTCACCATGGTGAACTCACCGATCTCGAACTCCGTGCCGGGCGCGTAGATCCCCCGCGAGTCCTCGCGCGTGAGGTGCTTGCCGAAGCGAGGCCCAGGCAGATTCGGCAGGGTGATCATCCCGTCGCGAATCACATGACTCAACTCCACAAACCGCCCTGGGCCTTGGCCGGTCTCACCAGCTTCAGCGGCCGGGCCGCCCCGGGTGCCCTTGTGCGGCGCCTCGACGATCTCCAGGTTGCTGATGGTCACTTCACCCGCCATCAACAACCCCAACGACGCGAGGAACAACTCCCCCACCTGCTCGACCGTCACCTCGGCCGAAGGCACATCCACCAGAAAGCCCTGAACCTGAAGCCCACCCCCATTGGTGAACCCCACCCCACCATCAAACCTCGCGCGATACGTAGTCATCCCTCATCCTCACCTACGCCTTTACCGCCGGGTGGCCGGTACCACCTCGCAAGACAAGAAGGCTAGGGGAGGTTGTTGGCTTGGCGGATTACGGTGACCATGTGGTCCATCATGCTGGTCATGTCGTAGTCCTTGGGGGTGTAGACGGCGGCTACCCCGGCGGCCTTCAGGGCGCGGGCATCGGCGTCGGGCACGATTCCGCCGACGACTACCGGGACGTCTTCGAGGCCGGCTTTGCGGAGGCCTTCCACCACCTGCGGTACCAGCTCCATGTGGGAGCCGGACAGGATCGACAGGCCGACGCAGTGCACGTCCTCGGCTACCGCGGCCGCGACGATCTGCTCGGGGGTTAGGCGAATCCCCTGGTAGACCACCTCGAAACCGACGTCCCGGGCCCGTACCGCGACCTGCTCGGCGCCGTTCGAGTGGCCATCCAGACCGGGTTTGCCCACCAGGAAACGAAGGCGTCCGCCCAGTTCGTCCGACGTCGCCGCCACCTTGGCCCGTACGGCCGCGATCGCCTCACCTCCGCCCGTCACGCCGACGGACCCGGATACGCCGGTCGGCGCGCGGTACTCCCCGAAGACCTCACGGAGAACCCCGGACCACTCCCCCGTGGTCACACCCGCGCGAACGCACCGCAGCGTCGCCGGCATCAGGTTTTCGTTGCCCTTGGCAACTTCACGCAGTCCGTCCAGCGCGGCCTCGACCGCCTCGGCGTCGCGGGTCGCCCGCCAGGACTCCAGCGAGGCCAGCGCCGCGCTCTCCGCAGCCGGGTCCACCGTTTGAATCGCCGCGTCCAGGTCCTCGGTCAACGGCGACGGCTCGGTGTTCTCGTACGCGTTGACACCCACCACGATCTGCTCGCCCGACTCGATCCGCCGGCGACGATCCGCGTGCGACGCGACCAGCGCCTGCTTCAGATAGCCCGACTCGACCGCGGCCACCGCGCCACCCATCGCCTGGACCCGGTCGATCTCCTCGCGCGCACCCGCGACCAACTCGTCGACCTTCGCCTCGATCACGTGCGACCCGTCGAAGATGTCGTCGTACTCCAGCAGGTCGGACTCGAACGCCAGCACCTGCTGCATCCGCAGGGACCACTGCTGGTCCCACGGCCGCGGCAGGCCCAGGGCCTCGTTCCAGGCGGGCAGCTGGACCGCACGCGCCCGGGCGTTCTTGGACAGCGTCACGCCGAGCATCTCGAGCACGATGCGCTGCACGTTGTTCTCCGGCTGCGCCTCGGTGAGGCCGAGCGAGTTGACCTGTACGCCGTACCGGAGACGACGGGCCTTCGCGTCGGTCACGCCGTACCGGTTGAGGCAGACGTCGTCCCAGAGCCGGACGAACGCCCGCATCTTGCAGGTCTCCTCGATGAACCGCACGCCCGCGTTCACGAAGAACGAGATGCGCTGAACCACATCGGCGAACCGCTCCGGCGGAACCTGCCCGCCATCGCGAACCCGGTCCAGTACGGCGATCGCCGTCGACATCGCGAAAGCCAGCTCCTGCACGGGCGTGGCGCCGGCCTCCTGCAGGTGGTAGCTGCAGATGTTGATCGGGTTCCACTTCGGCACGTTCGAGACCGTGTACGCGATCAGGTCGGTGCTCAGCCGGAGAGACGCGTCGGGCGGGAAGGCGTACGTGCCGCGGGACAGGTACTCCTTGACGATGTCGTTCTGGGTGGTCCCGGTCAGCTCGTCCGGCATCGCGCCCTGTTCCTGCGCGGCGACCTGGTAGAGCGCGAGCAGCCACATCGCGGTGGCGTTGATCGTCATCGACGTGTTCATCTGCGCCAGCGGGATCTGGTCGAACAGCGCGCGCACGTCACCCAGATGGGCCACCGGTACGCCGACCTTGCCGACCTCACCCTTGGCCAGCGGATGGTCCGCGTCGTACCCGGTCTGGGTGGGCAGGTCGAACGCGACCGAGAGCCCGGTCTGGCCCTTGGCCAGGTTGCGGCGGAACAACGTGTTGGACTCAGCGGCGGACGAATGCCCCGCGTACGTGCGCATCACCCACGGCCGGTCCCTCTTCGGCGACTCGCTCATGTACCCGAGAGTAGGACCGTGTGCACTCGTGAGTCCGCTGCTCGTGACCGGTGTCACCAGCGGCTTAGATCACAACCGCCGTAGGTCACAGCCGCCCTTTGGCCGGGCCGCCGGTGACCCGCGCTCAGCAGCCAACCGCGGTCAGGCGGTCAGTGGCAGTACCGTCCGCTCAACGTGCAGGATGCGGGAGAGCCTGGTCACGGCCAAGATCCGCACCACCGGTGGAAGGGGATGTCGCAGGACCAGATGCCGGCCCATGCGTTCGGTCCGGCGATGCATGGCGACGAGCAGGCCGAGACCGGTCGCGTCGAGCGCGTCCAGAGCGGCCAGGTCGACGATCACGTCACCGTCGGACGAGTCGATCAGATCGTTCAACTCCTGCCGGACATCTCCGACGGACCGGACATCCAGCAAGCCGGCCAGCCGCACAACGTTTTCTTCGTATTCGGGCTCGTGATCTATGCCTGGCGTGTGGTCGATGACAGCCATGCCATGCCCTCCGCTCTTCCTGCGACCCCCGAGTGAATCGCACTGCAGCGTCCTTGTGTCCGTAAAGACTCGTTGGCGACCCGGGAGGTTGCCAAGGGCTTACGGCAATCTTTTTTCGGAGACAATGGAACTGTGACCGCGAACGACTACTTCGTCTTTCCGGTGCTGGCGCTCGCCTTCATCGGCGCGATGGTGCTGTTGCTGCGCTGGGCCTTCTCGCCTGGCAAGGGCTCCCTGGTGCGGCGCATCGATGCCACTCCCGCGCCGCGCGACACCTTCGGACTGCTCATCGATGTGCATACCGCCACCTCGTACGCCGAAGCGCGCAAGCTGGTTGAACTGCTGACCGCCCAGCAAATCCGTGCCACCGCAGCCCGAACCCACGACGGCTGGACCATCTACGTCTGGCCCGTCGACGAACTCTCCGCCCGCGAAGTCTTGAAAAGTTGAACCTTTAAGGTTCAAACGCGCCCACTCGTGGGCGGCGGCCGCATGGGTTCCGGCGGGTCAGACGGCTGGGGAGATGGCTACGGCTCCGGTGCGGCGAGGGTCGCCTGCGACGGTTAGGCCGGTTGCTGGTTCCCAGAGGGCGGCGGCTACTCCGCCGAAGTACATCGAGTGCGGCGGCATGGACCGGGTCGGGAGGTCCAGTGGCGGTAGAGCCAGGTCCGCCTCGTGGTCCACGGTGATGTCGTCGCGGACGCGGACATGCAGCCTAGGGTGTTCGACCGCTTCGCGCAGCGGCAACCCGCCATGGACGAACAGCGCGTACGTTTGCGCCAGAGCCGTCGGAATCCGGTCCGAGCCGGGCGACCCGATCGCCAGTACGGCGCCATCCCGAGAGCGCCGGGCCACGCTAGGCGCCATATTCGACGTCAACCGCGTCCCGGGCGGCAGACTGTGTACCCCGCCCGCGAGTAGTTCCTGCTCCCCCAGCGCGTTGTTGAGCCAGATCCCCGTGCCAGGGGTCATCGCGCCCGAGCCGTACCCGGACGACACCGTGACGGCACACGCGTCGCCACCGTCGTCGACCACCGAAACCGTCGCCGTACTTGGAGATCCGAGCGCGCGCAGATCACCCGCCGACGCCAGTTCGAGAACGTTGCGCCCGGCAAGCAAACGCTCGTCCTCGGCATCCAGCTCGGCCAGACGTTGTCCCAGCACTGCATGTTGTACGTCGACCAGGCGGCACAGCTCGTCGGTCGTCCAGCCACCCGCGGCCGGTACGCCGTCCAGCAAGGCCAACATCGCCGCGACGGCCACGCCACCAACGGCAGGCGGCGGGTTCGTCGCGAGGCGCCAGCCGTTCTGTTCGACGGTCAGGGCGGGCCGGACCACTGCCTGGTACGCCGCGAGGTCCTCGCGGGTGAGGATGCCCTCCCGGGCGGTCATGTCGTCCGCGATCAGCTTGGCCAGGTCGCCCGTGTACATGGCGGATGCGCCGACTTCGCCGATGAGTTCCAGCGAGTCGGCCAGATGCGGGATGACCACCGTCGAGCCGGCAACGATGACCGCGCCCGTCTTGTCATGTACGACGGCGTGGCTCGGCTCATGCCAGCCGAAGATGATCTCGTGCGTATAGCCGAAGTAGTACGCCGAAGTCGGCCCTAGCGGGAACCCGGCGCGGGCGAGGTCCACCGCGGGCTGGACGACTTCACGCCACGGTGCACGCCCGTACCGCTGGTGAGCCAGGTCGAGCGCCTTGAGAGCGCCCGGGGTGGCTACGGCCCCGTGGCCGATCGTGGTCGTCGTACCGCCGCCGTACTCGGTAGTGACATCCCAGACGCCTCTACCGAACCGCTCGGGCGGTAGGCCCCGGCCGGGCATCTCGACCCAGCCGTCGATCGTGACGGGATCACCGCCCGGCGGCTGCACGGTGACGAAACCACCCGCGGCGGGTGAGACCACGCCGATCTCGTTGACCATCATCACCAGCGTGGCGGCGAGTGCGGCGTCGACCGCGTTACCGCCTTCGGCCGCGAGGCGTACCCCGGCCTCGGCCGCCGCCAGGTTCGGGGCGGCGACCGCGACGCGGGGACTGGTCACGACCGGATCACCCGACGCGCTGGACGGCGCCGAAGCGGCTGACCGCCACCTGCACCGCCGCCTGCCGGGCCTCCGCCACCTCGGTCTCGGTGAGCGTACGGTCGGCCGCGCGGAAGCGCAGCGCGAAGGCCAGCGACTTCTTGCCCTCACCGATCTGCTCACCGGTGTACACGTCGAAGAGGCGGATCGCCTCCAGCAGGTCGCCCGCGCCCTCGACCAGCGCGGCCTTGACGTCGTCCGCGGCGGTCTCGGCCGGCACGATCAGGGCCACGTCCTCCTTGGCCACCGGGTACGACGAGAAGGGCTCGGCCGTCACCGAAGCCGGAGCGGCCTCGATCAGGGCGTCCAGGTTCAGCTCTACCGCCCCGGAGCGCGCCGGCAGGCCGAACGCCTTGCAGACCTTCGGGTGCAACTCGCCCGCGTAGCCGATGACCGTGTCGCCCACGGACACCTCGGCGCACCGGCCTGGGTGCCACGGCGCGCGCTCGGCGTTCCGCAGTACGGGCTCGACGCCGACGGCCAGGGCCACCGTGCGCGCGACCTGAACCGCGTCGGTCCAGCTGACCGGCAGGGCCTTGCCCCACCACCCGGCCGGAACGCGAGCGCCGGTCAGGACCACGCCCAGGTGCAACGGCTGGTGCGGCAGCGCCGCGTCGAGCGCAAGCAGTTCCTCGTCGCTCGGCCGCTGCGCCACCGAAGGCAGCGGAGCCGCCACGGCCATGTCGGTGGCCTTTGGCAGGAACACCAGGCTGGTCTGGAACAGCGCGAGGTCCGTCGTACCGCGGCCGACGTTGCGCTCGGCCGTCCGGAGCAGGCCCGGCAGCAAGGTGGTCTGCATCGACGGCTCTTCGTCGGACAGCGGATTCGCCAGCCGGACCGTCGTACGGCGCTCGTCATCGGCGGGCAGCCCGAGCGCGTCGAAGTCGGCCTCGCCCACGAACGGGTAGGCCACGACCTCGGTGAGACCCGCGCCGACCAGGGCCGTCGCGATCCGGCGGCGCCGGCGCTGGGACCCGGTCAGGCCCTGACCACCCGGCGCGGGCGGCAGTACCGACGGCACGTTGTCGTAGCCGTAGAGCCGGATGACCTCTTCGGCGAAATCGTTGGGGTCGCGTAGATCCGGACGCCAGCTCGGCGCGGTGATGGTCAGGTCCGTACCGGCGGCCTCAACCTTGCAGCCGACGGCCTCGAGGAAGGACACCGCGTCCGCGTCGGAGATCGGCGCGCCCGCGACCTTCGCGGCATGCGAGACCGGGATCGTCACCGGTTCGGCGACGGCCGGTTCGCCGATGATCGTCTCGTCCGGCGTGATCGTGCCACCCGCCAGCTCGGCGAGCAGGTCCGCGACGCGCTGCGCGGCGTACCGCGGCAGGGCCGGGTCGACGCCACGCTCGAACCGGCGCGAGGCCTCCGAGGACAGCTTGTGACGACGGCTGGAACGGGCGATCGTGATCGCGTCGAAGTGCGCCGCCTCGATCACCACGTCGGTGGTCGACGCGGAGATCTCGGTGGACGCGCCACCCATCACGCCGGCGATACCGATCGGGCCGGAGTCGTCGGTGATCAGCAGGTCCTCGGGGTCCAGCTCGCGCGTCTGGTCGTCCAGGGTGACCAGCTTCTCGCCCGCGATCGCCCGTCGTACGACGATGTCGCCGGCCAGGCGGGCCTTGTCGTAACCGTGAATCGGCTGTCCGAGTTCGAGCATCACGTAGTTGGTGATGTCGACGCCGATCGAGATCGAGCGCATCCCGGCCAACGCGAGCCGCTGCTGCAGCCAACGCGGGGACGGCGCCGTCGGGTCGATGCCGGTCACCGTGCGAGTCACGAACACCGGATTGGCCTGAGCGTCCTCGACCTCGACCGGGTAACCACCCTTGCCGGCGCCGGTGAGCTCCAGCGCGGCCGGGTCCTTCAGCGGTACGCCGTACGCCGTGGCGGCCTCGCGGGCCACGCCCCGGATCGACAGGCAGTACCCGCGGTCGGGCGTGACGGCGATGTCGAGCACGTCCTCGCGGAGCTGGAGCAGCTCGATCGCGTCGTCGCCCGGCTTGGCCTCGTCGGCGCCGAGCACGAGGATGCCGCCCTTGCCGTCGTCCCCGATGCCGAGTTCGGCCGTCGAGCAGATCATGCCGTTCGAAACATGGCCGTACGTCTTGCGGGCGGAGATCGCGAAACCACCCGGCAGTACGGCGCCCGGCAGGACCACGACAACCAGGTCACCGACCCCGAAATTGCTCGCGCCACAGACGACCCACTGGGGTTCGTCGTTGCCGACGTCCAGCGAGCACCAGCGAATCACCTTGCCGTTCTTCTGCGGCTCGGGCTCGAACGTGAGCACCCGGCCGACGACCAGCGGACCGGTCAGGCCGGCGCCACCCTCGTCGACGGTCTCGACCTCCAGGCCGGCCCGAACCAGCAACTCGGCGACCTCGCGGCCGGTCACGCCCGCCGGCAGGTCGACGTACTCGCGAAGCCATGACAGTGGGACCCGCATCAGATCTCCATCCCGAACTGGCGGCTGAACCGCACGTCACCCTCGACCATGTCCCGCATGTCCTCGACCCCGTTGCGGAACATCAGCGTCCGCTCCAGGCCCATTCCGAACGCGAAGCCCGAGTACCGGTCGGTGTCGATACCGCAGGCCTGCAGCACGCGCGGGTTCACCACACCGCAGCCGCCCCACTCGATCCAGCCCTCGCTGCCACAGGTACGGCACGGGCGGTCCGGATTGCCAACCGAGTCGCCCCGGCAGACGAAGCACTTGAGATCGACCTCGGCCGACGGCTCGGTGAACGGGAAGTAGTTCGGCCGGATCCGCGCCTCCAGACCCTCGCCGAACATCGCGGTGACGAAGTGGTCCAGGGTGCCCTTGAGGTGCGCGAGCGTGATGCCCTCGTCCACGACCAGGCCCTCGACCTGGTGGAAGACCGGCGTGTGCGTCGCGTCCAGCTCGTCGGTCCGGAAGACCCGGCCCGGGCAGATCACGTAGATCGGCGGCTTACGGGTCAGCATCGAGCGCGCCTGCACCGGCGAAGTGTGCGTGCGCAGCAACGTGCCGGAACCGGCCGGCTCGATGAAGAACGTGTCCTGCATCTGCCGCGCCGGGTGGTCCGGCTGGAAGTTGAGCGCGTCGAAGTTCAGCCACTCGGCCTCGACCTCGGGCCCTTCGGCGACGTCCCAGCCGAGCGCGGCGAAGACGTCCGCGACCTGCTCCGAGATCAGCGACAGCGGGTGGCGCGCGCCCAGCTGCGGGGTGTGCCACGGCAGGGTCACGTCGACCCGCTCGGTGGCGAGCATGCGCTCCTCGTGCTCGGCCTCGAGCACCAGCTGGCGAGCGGCGAAGGCCTCGTTGATCGCCTTGCGGGCGGTCCCGATCCGCTGGCCGGCCTCCTTACGGGCCTGCGGCGGCAGCGAGCCGATCTCGCGATTGGCCAGCGCGATCGGCGACCGGTCGCTCAGGTGCGCGAGCTTGACCTCCTGCAGCGCGGCGAGATCCGCGGCGGCGGCAATCGCCTCGAGCGCCTCGTCCTTGGTCCGCTCGATCTCGTCCGCGTGCAACGGCGTGACCTCGACCGGGTCATAGTTCGTATTGGGACCGGACATGCACAGGCCTTCCATCAAATTTTGGGTGGAACGGGGGCAAGTCTAGTGGTCTGTGGTGGGGGTGGCTTGAGTGGTTGCGGCGCCCAGGTGCGTGCATCACAGTGCTGGCGGAGCGTCCTCGATGCGGCGCATCGTGGATGATTCGCCAGTGCTGTGAGGTGCGTGCCTGGGCGCCGCAAACGCCAAGCCACCCCCACCACAGACCACTAGGAACTGCTCGTACGGCGCTGCGCGCGGGCCGACGCGTAGAGACAGACCGCCGCCGCCGTGGCCAGGTTGAGGCTCTCGGCCCGGCCGTAGATCGGCACCTTGACCGAGGAATCCGCGATCGCGTTGATGCCGTCGGGCAGGCCATGCGCCTCGTTGCCGAACAGCCAGGCCGTCGGCTTCTCCAGCGTGCCGTTGTCGATGCACTCGTCGAGATCGGTGTCGCCGTACCCGTCGGCCGCGAGCACCTGAATGCCCTGCTCCCGCCAGGTCCGCGCGACCGCCTCGATATCTGCTTCGAGGGTGATCGGCAGGTGGAAGATGCTGCCCACGCTGGCGCGAACGGCCTTCGGATTGTGCGGATCGACCGACTCCCGCGACAGCACGACCGCGTCAGCCCCGGCCGCGTCGGAACACCGGATCAGCGTGCCGACGTTGCCCGGGTCACGGACCTGCACGCCGACCGAGATCAGCTTCGCCTGGGCGGATACCGCCTGCTCCAGCGGTACGTCGATGAGGCCGCAGATGGCGACCACGCCTTGTGACGTGACGGTCTCGCTGAGGGCCTCGGCGCCGGCCCGGTCGACGTCGTACCAGTTCACGCCGCGATTGCGGGCGAGATCCCGCAGATCACGATGACGCTCGGCCACGCTTGGTTCGGCGTACACCTCGATCACGAGGTCGGCCTGCTCCAGCGCCTCCCGGACGGCCTGTGGGCCCTCGACCAGGAAGCGGCCGCTCTTGCGCCGGAACGCACGAGTGGCGAGCCTTCGGGCCTGCTTGATCCGCGCGGATTGTGCGGTCAGCAGAACCGGGCTCGCCACTTGCGTCGAACTGCTACTGATGCCGGGGCGTTGCTCAGGCAGCGGCTTCGCCGGACTTGGCCGACGCGTCGTCCTTGGGCAGCGCGGCCTTGGCCAGCTCGACCAGCTGCGCGAACGCGGCGGCGTCGTTGACGGCCAGGTCGGCCAGGATCTTGCGGTCGACCTCGACCTCGGCCAGGCGGAGACCCTGGATGAGGCGGTTGTAGGTCAGGCCGTTGGCACGAGCAGCGGCGTTGATGCGCTGGATCCAGAGCCGACGGAAGTCGCCCTTGCGCGCGCGACGGTCGCGGTAGGCGTAAACGAGCGAGTGGGTGACCTGCTCCTTCGCCTTGCGGTACAGGCGCGAGCGCTGGCCGCGGTAACCCTTGGCCTGCTCGAGTACGACGCGGCGCTTCTTGTGGGCGTTGACTGCCCGCTTCACGCGTGCCATGAGGTGTTACTCCTTGTATTTCTGCGCCGGAGGAAGGTGGCCACCGGCGGGGATGTGCGTGGGAGGAAGGCTCGGCTCAGATGCCGAGGAGCTTCTTGACCTTCTTGATGTGGGACTTCGCCACGTCGACCTCACCGTCAAGACGACGGGTGCGGCGGCTCGACTTGTGCTCGAGCAGGTGGCGACGGTTGGTCTGCTCCCGGCGAAGCTTGCCCTTCCCCGTGACCTTGACGCGCTTCTTCATCCCCGAGTGGGTCTTCATCTTCGGCATGGTGGCCGTTTCTCCGTTTTCTCGTTGATCTCGTTACGGGTGATGCTCCGGCCTCGCGGCCGGAGCCGGTCACTCCGGATCGAGGTTGTCGGCCGGGCCCTTGGGCTTCTTGGTGTGACCTGCGGCCACCTCGGCCTCGTGCTGCTGGACCTGCTCGGCCCGCTGCAGCCGCTCGGCTTCCAGCTCGGCCTCACGCTCGGCGACCTTCTTGGCCTTCTCGGCCTCGACGTCGACGCGCGCTTCGGACTTCTTCTTGTGCGGGCCGAGAACCATGATCATGTTGCGGCCGTCCTGACGCGGCGAGGACTCGACGAAACCGAGCTCGCTCACGTCTTCGGCGAGGCGCTGCAGCAACCGGAACCCGAGCTCGGGACGGGACTGCTCGCGACCACGGAACATGATCGTGATCTTGACCTTGTCGCCGGCACGAAGGAACCGAACGACGTGACCCTTTTTGGTCTCGTAGTCGTGCGGGTCGATCTTCGGCCGAAGCTTCATCTCTTTGATGACCGTGTTGGTCTGGTTCCGGCGGGACTCACGAGCCTTCTGCGCGGTCTCGTACTTGTACTTGCCGAAATCCATCAGCTTGCAGACCGGCGGACGGGCCGTGGCCGCGACCTCGACCAGGTCGAGATCGGCTTCCTGTGCCAGCCGAAGTGCGTCCTCGATCCGAACGATGCCTACCTGCTCACCGTTGGGGCCGACCAGCCGCACCTCGGGAACGCGGATGCGCTCATTGACGCGCAGTTCAGTGGTGATGGGTCCTCCTGGGTTGTCCGTGTGTTCCAGCCACCTCGTGACCACACTCGTACCCCTTGTTCGCGCTGTTGCACAGTGCTGGCGAACAAAAAGGCCCTCGTGCGTCCACACGAAGGCCCAATTCCCAGATCGACCGCTTCTCACCCACTGCGGGCGAAACGCAAATCTCCGGCTTCCCGCCCCGACTGCTCGCGCAGGCCGGACCGAAGCCGGTGTGACCGGGACCCGACGACTTGTTGATCTCTCGATCGGTTTGCCGATGCGGGTGGGAGGTGGCCCTCCGCTTGTGACCAGAACAGCTTAGGAGCCCTGTTTGTTCCTCCGCCGAAGCGGGAGAACCACAGGGGGCACCAGCCGACCTGGTCGGTCGCCATGCAAGAGTAGCAGCATGACCGACCCTGCCACCACTTCGGCGACCCCCGACGCCTTGTCCACCGTATCGCGCGACATCGCCGAGGTACCGAGCGTCGAGATCATCTCCACCGCCGCGCTGCACCTGATGAGCGCGGCCGCGGTCAACCTGGGCCTGGCCGAAGACCTGCCCGAACACAAAGACCTCGACGAGGCGCGCTCCCTCATCCACGCCCTCGCCGGCCTCCTCGACGCCTCGGTCCCCTCCCTCGGCCACCACCACGCCGCCCCTCTCCGCGACGGCCTCAAGTCTTTGCAGCTCGCTTTCCGCGAAGCCTCGGTAATCCCGGACGAACCGGGACAGGGACCGGGCGAAAAGTACACCGGCGCCGTACACCCCTCCCCGAAGCGCTAACCCCTCCCCTTCGCATACGCCCCTGCCCCGCCCGCAGTCGCGTACGGCTCCGTCCCGCCGCGGCGGGACGTCACGGCGCTGGAACGACGGCGAGCTGCCACGGCGTACCAACGGTGGCGGGATGTCACGGCGGTGCGTCGATTGGTCTGTATTTGCTCGCCCCTCCGTACGGCGGCCCGCTGTGGTCGCCGACGTAGGCGGGCGAATTCGGGCGAATCGTCGCCTACTTCTGCCACGGAAACACCAAAGCCGGAACGCCTTCGCGTGGTTCACCCGTCCCCCTGAGTCTTGCGAATTGTCAGGTGAACCCGGGCCGCGTCAAGGGTCGAGATCGCCTGCCGGCGACGCATGCGCGCCCTTGACCCGGCCCGGGTCCACCAAGTGCAGCGGGCTATCAGGGGGACGGGTGGGGTATGGCCGGTTGTGCGGGCATGCCGTGGGGCCTTCGGTGACACGGGCATACCGAGAAGCCACCGGCTAGGCGGGCATACCGAGAAGCCACCGGCTACGCGGCATGCGGAGGAGCCGCCGGTGGTTGGCCGATGCGGTCCCGTCGGGCCGGCCCATGAAGGCCCGACCGGTCGACCGAGGCGGTTGCGTCAGGTGGGCAATCGCCCGCAAGGTTCGCGGGTCGGCCTGCCAAGTGGGGGGTCGACCGCCGAGATCTGACGGGTCGACCCCCGATTTCACACGTCGACCCTCGACATAGCCGTCGCGATTCGCCTGCGCGGACGCGGTCTGGGCCCGGGGTGCCGCGAAGGCCGCCGTCGGAGTGGCTGGCCACTGGGGTGGTGGGTTACCACCTGGGAATCCGGGGTGGTAACCCACGCTCCGAGTGGCCAGCCACTGCCAGGGTTCGCTCAAACCGGCGGGACGGGTTCACGGCCGCACGATGCCGCCGCCTCGGCGGTATGGGCTGGGTGGTCCGGTGCCGGGGTTTTGCGCGGCTACCTGGGTTTGGTGGAGCCGCTGCCGGGTTGTTGGGCGGCTACCCGGCTGCAGAGCCTGTTGAGGAATGGGTTCGGGTGGTGGTGGGGTAGGGCCCGGG
>NZ_JBHLTC010000016.1:0-862 GCF_042434725.1 Kribbella deserti
GAGGCGAGATGGGCTGGTCCCGATGCCATCCGGCACCGGTATGACGCTTTTCGACCAGGCATTGCGGTTGGCCGAACCGGTTGTTGTTCCGGTCGGGGTGGACCTTGCCGTGCTACGGGGCCGGCCCGATCTTCCGCACGGGATGTTTCGAGATCTCGTTGGACCGAGGGGTAGGCGCGCGGCAGACGAGCGGACACCCCGAAAGGGAGTCGACCTGACTGCCACCCTTGCTGCGTTACCCGCCGAGGAACGCACCCAACGTCTGCTCGATCTGGTTCGCCGGGAAGTCGCGTCGGTACTCGGCCACCAAAAGCACAGCCAGATCAACAGTGAGCACGCGTTCAAGGATCTCGGACTGGATTCGCTCACTGCCTTGGAGTTGCGTAACCGCCTCAACAGACTGAGCGGACTGAAGCTTCCAGCCACCGTCGTGTTCGACCACCCGACACCCATGGCACTCACGCTCTACCTACGGCAGCAACTCATCACCGACAACACTCCGAACACCAACGCCTCCGTTCTGACCAACCTCGACCAAGCCAAGCAGCAACTCCTCGCCGCAACCGTCTTGCCCGATGGACTCGGTCCGATCCGGGACAGCCTGCGCGAGTTGCTATCGCTTGTCGACGCGAACGGAGGAGACAGAGGCCAGGACCTGAGCGACCTGGATTCCGCGAGTGATGAAGAGCTCTTTGCCCTCATCGACGAACCCACCCTGGAGCACTGACACATGGCCGACGAACAGCAGTTGCGTGAATACCTCAAACGCTCGCTAGCGGATGTGCGTACCGCGCGAAATCGTGTCCAGGAGCTTGAGGATGAGGTTCATGAGCCGATCGCGATTGTTGGGATGGCGTGTCGG
>NZ_JBHLTC010000017.1:0-598 GCF_042434725.1 Kribbella deserti
GAGGCGAGATGGGCTGGTCCCGATGCCATCCGGCACCGGTATGACGCTTTTCGACCAGGCTTTGCATCTGGCCGAGCCGGTTGTTGTCCCGGTCGGACTCGATACTGCTTTGCTCCGCGATCGGCATGACCAGCCGCGCGGAATCTTGCAAGACCTAGTCCGGTCCGCCGGCAGGCGCAAAGGCGATAAGCGGTCGCCGCAGAGCGGAGGCGATCTGGCTGCCGCACTTGCGGCTATGCCGGCCGAGGAAGGCGCCCAGCACCTGCTCGACCTGGTTCGTCGAGAGGTCGCTTTGGTGCTGGGATACGAGGACCAGCGGCAGATCAACAGTGAGCACGCGTTCAAGGATCTCGGACTGGATTCGCTCACTGCCTTGGAGTTGCGTAACCGCCTCAACAGCCTGACCGGACTGAAACTGCCGGCAACTCTCGTGTTCGACCACCCGACCCCCATCGCCCTCACCCAATACCTGCAGCAGGAACTCCTCCACGACATCAGCGCCTCCGTCCTGGCAAGCGTCAACAAGAGGCCCGTAGACGTCCAGGAGCTTGAGGATGAGGTTCATGAGCCGATCGCGATTGTTGGGATGGCGTGTCGG